>CAZYWM010000048.1:0-15792 GCA_964651615.1 uncultured Oscillospiraceae bacterium
TCTTTTCGGTGGGGTGCATTTTATAGCCATACATGGGCTTTCCGCCGATGAACTGACCCTTGCGCTGCTTATCCCGCTTCACACTTTTAATCTTCTTGGAAATATCCTTGGCGTACATGTCATTCATGATGGCCCGGAAGGGAGTGATGTCGTTGGCGGTAGAATCCACGCCGGTGTCGATGCCGTCCAGCAGGGAGATATACCGCACCCGCTTTTCCGGGAAATAGCGTTCCATGTAGTGGCCCGTCATGATATAGTCACGTCCCAGCCGGGACAAATCCTTGGTGATGACCATATTGACCTTCTTGGCCTCGATGTCAGCAATCATCCGCTGAAAATCCGGGCGGTCAAAGCTGGTGCCGCTCCAGCCGTCGTCAATGTAGGTGTCATAGACAGACAGCCGGTGTTTCTTCACAAAATCATCCAGCAGGGACTTTTGGTTGGTTACGCTTTGGGAAGGACCTTCGCTCTCATCCTCCTTTGAAAGCCGGATATACAATGCCACATGGTATGCCATGGGGTCGCTGATTTCTAAGAACATAAGTACCTCCTTGAATCAAGCGACCATTCATCGCCTCTATGATACACCATCATGGGTGGGTTTTGCAAACGTACCAAGCTCTTTTTGTAAAAAAATGTGGAAGGATTCTTTGATGATCTCCGCTATATCCCGCCCTTCCTCCGGGTAGGTGCAATGTACAACGATTGGTTTCGCATTCATAGCGCATCGCCTCCGGTCAATGTTATGTTGTTGCCCCGGCTGTTTTTCCACCCGCCGCCCCCCTGGCATTGCCCCAGGGCTGGTTATATACGTTTGAGCATTGGTATTCTCCACGGAAACAAGCATTCTCTCACCTCGTTTGTATTTCTCTCTTTCTCAAAATCACATGAATGCGCTAGGAGATTTCTCCCCCAGCGCACGGCATCTGACTTTGATTGGCACTGACCCAACAGTTTGGCTTCTTATAACATCAAATCCTTGGATCAGGCCGAAGTGTTCAAATGCCTGAATAAGCTGTCCGTCAATTTGTATTCACTCCCTGACGGTAGGCGTGGCAAAGGCTGTCCGGGCAAGACAGTCATAACTCCAATACTTCGCCGCTGGTAGCCAGCGAAAGTATCAGGGCTTCCCCCCAGTCTTCGGGAGAGCGTGAGCAAGTATCTTTAACCACTACAAGGTCACGGCATACCCGCTTGCCAAAGCGGGCGTTACGGCTGTGCTGAATCGCTCAGATGGGCTTCCAATTACCACCTCCTCTCGAAACCCATCGTCCCGGCGTCACTCCTGATGTGCTGCTTGTAGTTTAATGTTTCAATTACCACGAATATTCAGTTTTCAAGATTCAGAGAAGGGTTACGAAGCAACCCTTCATAAATCGCCGGTGTTATGCTGTTTTGTCTATGCCTTTTTAAGCTTACGAAAAATCTTTTTTTGCGCAGCATTCAAGGACTGGGAAATTGCCTGATGGCAGGTGCCTTCAATTTGTGCGATTTCGTATGTATCCTTGCCTTCAGCATAGTACATCCAAGCTCGTCTGTACTGGGTTTCTGTCAAAACAGATCGCACCTGCAGAAGCAGATCCCTATGTGTCTGCTCCTGTCTCTGGCCAGCTTCCTGTTGCTCCCAGGCAGCAGCCTCATCTGCAACAGAATGAGTAGGGTCTTCATAGCCTTGAAAGCATACCGTGTGATTCCGATAAATGTGATCCTGCTTTTCTTCAATATGATGCTCCATATCCATCCAGTCTTTCCAGCGCTGAAATTCGGCAGCGCTGGCAAAGTCATTGACGGTAAGACGGGTAATGGCCCCGTTGGCATCTTGATAAACAATCGATGTTTCGTCGCCCTTGTTAAGAGCATAGTCACTTTTGGGGTTGAACATAAAATTTCCTCCATTTCAATTTGATTTCTGATGAGTCAAAGTTGAAATGGGAGGAGACCGACAGCCAGGGCTGCTGGTTTTCAGGTAAAAAAATACATCTATCACGCAAAGCATGACAGACGTATAAGGGCTTTTTATAGGGCAGAAATATATTTCAGTTTCCTGAGCATAGCAGCGCCAGGAGGAGTCGTGAAATTTTGTTCACATAGATTGGAAGCAACAAATAGAGAGGAAAACATATTTTATTCCTTAGATAACTGTAATATATTTCGGTATTTGACCGTAATTTGTCGTATTCAATCAAATGGTGCTGTAATGTAAAATACTCAAGAGGTGAAATACATGTCTGAGTATTCACGTGCACTGGGAGATACAGTGAGAACGGCCCGGAAAAAGTCGGGGTTGTCACAAAGGCAGGTCGCTAATTTGATTGATGCGGATGAGCGTACTGTAATGAACATAAAAGCATACAGAGCCAACACAACAATGGATGTCCTCTATCCCCTGGTTCGTAAACTATTGATCGATTCAAGAGATATTTTTTATCCAGAACGAGAAAAAGAATCCCCTGAGCATTATCAGCTTCGTGCCTTGGTTGACAGCTGCAACCAAGACGAAGCAGCAACATTGTTTGCGGTATGCCAAATTGTGTTGTTGGCAATGCGTGGAGAAAATGGGCTTCTAATAAAAGGGAAAGAGCCTGCATCCCTTGATAAATAGGAAAGCAGGCTCTGTGACGGCTGTCTGGCTCATTTGTTTACGATCATTTTCAGTTTTACAATATTGATGGGTGTTTCTTTTTTGCATTTAGGACAAAAAGTGGGAAATTGATCAGTACACTGTCTTCATAGACTTTGGTACGTGTTTTACTATTGCAGATTGGGCATGGAACCCACAGTCACACTGCGGAAAGAATCCGCACTGGGCAGCTCGGCGTGATCCGATGAGAATTCGGTGATATTGGCGGTTTTTGGGAAACCGGAGACTATTGTGAGTGCTTTTTCGGTATGCGGAAGGGGACATACCGGTATACATATGGAAGATGTTTGTAAAATATGGGATATTGCTAAACCCGGTCATCAGTGCAACCTGAGTGATACTGAAACTGTTTGCCAACAACAGAATTTTTGCCTGTGCGATTTGTACGCTGGTCAAATACAGAATCGGCGTTGTGCTCTCGTATTTCTTAAAAATCTTGATCAGATAATTTGGGCTCAGATGAACAGCATCGGCAATATCCTTCAGAGCAATGTCCTGGGTATAATTGTCCTTGATAAATTATTTGGCTTTTTTTACGTCTTGTTTTTCTTCCTGAATCTTGTGATTCTCGAGGGAATCCTGCACAATTGAAAAAGCCTTCTTTTCTGCAATGAAGGTTTTTCCATACCGTATAAACGCCTCGTTTTGAGCGCGGCTGCGATATAGTACAATAATTCGCCGCAATTTATCGACTACATGGCAGAGCGGATTGTGGAGCTGCTGTGGATGCATTTGCGGGGCAATCTGTTTGATCGCGCCCTGCCGGAGAATCCCGACGCGCTTGCGGTTCTGCACTGCCGTATCAGCTCCTTGTCCTGCTTTCCGGAGGAAGGCAACGGGGCTCCCTGTGACGCGCCCGGCGGCAGGCTTCGATTCGAGAAGCAATTTCTGGGACTGCAACAGATTACGCTGCTGCCCGGGGAGCGGGAAGTGCGCCTACAGGGTTCCAATATGGTAACCGTCCCCACAGACGGCAGCTGGGTCGGCTGCAAAATGCCCTTTATTTTCAAGGAAATGCAGAGCGGCCGAGGGCACCGCCGGATAGAAAACGGTTTGCGGCTGGATACCCATGTGGGGTATGCCCCCAGTGAGGGCTATGCCGCGGCGGTATGGCAGAAGGGGACGCTTCTGATGATGTTCCGCAGCGGCGCGTGGGTGGGCTCTCATCTGGTGAGATTCCGCTTTGAAGAGAACGGTGTGGAGGTGACCCACGAGAATGGAACCTCCTATCGGCTCCGCTGCCGGGAGAACATCGGAAACTGGCAGAACTGTCTTTCACAGACACAGGTTGGGCTGGATCTGCTGTTTGTAGGTCTGCTGGACTGGGGCGTTGCCGGCGCGGCGGCCGCAACCGTCATTGGGCAGGCGGTATCCCTGCTGTTCTCCGTGGAATTCTTACGGACAAACCGGGAGACGGTGGGGCTGGAGACGGGAGGCCGCCTGATGGAAATTGACAGGGAGATCCTGCCAAGGCTTGTAAAGCTGGGAATTCCCTATGCGGTTCAGAGCGCAGCGGTGAACCTGTCCATGATTTTTGTGAACACACTGGTCAATCAGGTTGGGGTATATGCCGCATCGGCTTTCGGCGCCGGCACTTCAAAAGAAAACTGACTTTGGTTTCTCATGGGAGAAAAGCCGGAATGGATGCCCATTTATTCGGAAATGCAGACCATTCTGCCCCTCTGCGTGCCGGAAAAAATCGCCCGCGGCTTTGTAAAGGAAGCAGATTCCATTCCCCAGTCCCGGTTTTGCGGCCCGGATATGTACGGCGTGCCCTGGGTATTTGAAGTCTCCGTGGGCGGCTCCATGGAGGATCCCTCCATCCCGCTCATCCTCACCGATGTGGCCGACTGGCGGGACGTGATCCGCTTCCCGGATATTGACAGCTGGGATTGGGAGGGCGCCGCCCGGCGGAATCAGGGCTTCCTGACTCCGGGCCGGCTGACCAGCACGGTGATCTACACCGGTTTCTTTGAGCGGCTGATCTCCTTTATGGAATTTGAAGGTGCCGCCATGGCGCTGATTGATGAGGATTGCGCCGACGATCTGCATGAGCTTCTGCAGGCGATTGCCGACACCAATATCCGGCTCATTGCCGCGTATAAAAAGTATTTTGGCATTGACCACCTCTTTTTCCATGATGACTGGGGCGCGCAGCTGGCTCCCTTCTTCTCCCTGGATACCTGCCGGGAGATGCTGGTTCCGGCCATGGTGGAAGCCGACATGGACGCATGGTGCGGGCAGCCCATGTGCGACAAATTCGCCCTATGGGATAACTACGGTGATAAAATAGCCATCGGCATCGCGTTCTCCGGGGACTCCGACGAGGATCTGTTCCGTCAGGTGGATGCCATGGTGGAGCACATCAAGTCCGATCCCATCCGGCGGCGGATGTATGTCAGAGACCGTATGCTTGGCTCGTCTCAAAATCTGAAGGAATACCTCAAAGAGAAGACAGCGCCCCTGTACAAATAACGCCTTATTTCCATGCAAGCATTCAGTCTCAAAGTCCCCGGGTTTTCCCCGGGGGCTTTATCACATGATTCGCCTGCTTCCTCTAAAAACAGTTTGGGACAAAACGCTGCCTTGTGAAAAAGGGAACAGCTTTTTACACTATTTTGAAAGTGTTCCGCTGATTGCCGTGATTCTTTTTTCGAGCCACTGGCTATTGCTTCGGAATCTCAAATACCGGCATACCGGTACTGTCATAAGTGACCTGCAGCATCATGGTATGACGGTTGGGATCGTACAACGGATCCCCGATAATCTCATCATACGTTCTGGCGTGGTAAAAGCACAAATCGGTGACCCCGTCCTCCGCCTTTACGAAGGAATTGTGTCCCGGCCCAAAAATGCCCTTTTCTCTATCGGTGCAAAGCACGGGACGGCGTTCCTTTTTCCATGCTCTGGGGTCCAGCAGATCTGCGTCAGCGTCAATACTCATCATACCCATGCAGTAGCAGGAACCGGTCGCGCTGGCAGAATAGGTCAAAAATATCCGATTCCTATGCATCAGAAAAGCCGGGCCTTCATTGACCCAGAAGTCCACCCGTTCCCAATCGTAGTCCGGACTGGCAAGCAACACCTGGGCAGTTGCCAGCTTCCAGGGCGTTTCCAACCGGGCGATATACAGATTGGAAATTTTCTTGCCCTTATTGACCTTTTCTGCCCAAACTACATATTTTTCTCCCCTGTGGCAAAACACCGTTGCGTCCAGAGAGAAATCCCGGAAAGAGAATTTGTCATCGTCCTTTGGCTGAAGCATACCGAGCTCTTCCCATGGGTCCGTAAGCGGATCGTTTCCTGCACACCGAAGCACATACGGCCGCAGCTTCCACCGGTTTTTCACCTCGCTGGCCGCGAAATAGATGTACCACGCGCCGTCCATCCAGTGAAGCTCCGGGGCCCATATATGCTTGCTCATGGGACCGGATTCGTGTTTTCTCCAAATTGTGATCTCCTCCGCCCGGCGCAAACCGTCTATGGTGGCTGCCCGCCGGAGGACAATTCGGTCATACTCCGGGACGGACGCCGTAAAGTAATACATTCCATCCGGTCCGCGGCAGACAAACGGGTCTGCCCGTTGTTCAATAAACGGGGCGTTGTAATCCGTGGCTTTGAAGCATTTCTTATTCATAAGTCCCTCCACATATCCTATTGGGAATCAGATTACAGTCTGCCAATTTCCCCAGTTCCCCCCTGAGGAATGCCCACATGGACGGAAGCCGTTGGCAAAGGTGGCAAGGCTGTATCCCAGCACAAAGCCGTAAAATCTAAGCTGCAGCGTTACCCCTATCAAATAGCTGAGCAGGACACGGCAGACAACGCCAGGGTATACCATACGATCTGCCGCGTTCTGAGAATATTTCCCGCGGCAAAGTTTTGTCCGATCATGGGGATGGCGGCGTACATAACGCCCTGCGACAGCTTTGCGGCAATATCATCAATCCAAGTGATAGTAGACATGAGACATTCTCTCCATTTTTGGATTTACCGGTCAAACTCGGGCTCGGAGCATACAAGGGAGCCGTCCCCGGGATTTCTGGAGAAGCGCTTCAGGAAGGGCCAGGCCAGATCCATCATATCGACAGGCTCGAAATGGGGCATATCTTCAATAAAGATATAGCGCACGCTGTCGATGCCCTCCGCATCGGTATAGTCCAGACAGTAATGCTTTTTGCCTGCCCACTCCCAGACCTTGGAGCGCTGGGCTCTCATGCCGATGCGTTTCTCGGCAGGTGTGCCCTGGGTCAGTACATAGTCCCGGTTCTCCTCCACAGAGTAATAGGGGATATGATTCACCCGGAAGATCCGGTTGATCCAGCGCATTTTGCCCTCGGCGCATAGCAGCTTCTCAATAAAGGGAGAGGTGGGGTGGTCCAGAGAGTTGGTGCTGTAAAATGGCGTGTGATTTCCCTTGTCGGACAGGCATCCGATTGCGATCATGGGCATCTTGTATTTTTCCGTGTTGATGATTTCCTTTTCATCATCAATCAGGTTAAAGGGGACACCGGCGCCGATGAGCATACCGGCGAAGATCTCCGGATGCCGCAGGCATACCCGGACGGATCGGTCGCTGCCGGCGGAATACCCGGTGGCATAGACCCGGGAACGATCCACGGGGTAGTGCTCTATCAGGTAGTTGTACAGATTCATAATGGGCTCGGCGTCATGATCCTCGGGCATGGCCAGAATGAACTCCTCTTCGGCGGCCTTCCGGGCATAGCCGGTGGACTCGGCCAGGAAAATGGGCTCGCCGGCAAACTCACCGGCATCTCCGCCGTGCAGACCGAATACCAAGGGGTACTTCCGCCCAGCGTTCTCCGGCAGCTCCGCGGAAACGGGAGTGAAGATGGTCCACATATTCCATTCCTGAGGACCACCCCGAACCATTTCCTTTTTCAGACCCTTTTCCCGCCAATACGCCACAACCTTGGGGTCCATGGGATCGGTGCTCAGGAAGAAAGGCTCCATTCCGTCGATGATTTTCTGACCGTATTCGCTGCAGATCAGCCGGTTGACATCAAAACTGTTGTTGCCGGAAAAAATCAGTCCCTCTTTTAAAGAATGTGCCGGCTGATCCTTTTCTTTGGGGGCGACCAGCGTGTCCCATCTGCGATCATATGCTGTTGTTTCCACGGGTGAATCCTCCGTTCGTTTTAGAAGATTATGCAACAAAATTGCATTACTTTTTGCGACCTTCCAATTGGTCCATCTAAACAATACCACATATGTATGAGAAATGTCAATAAAAACCCAGTATGATTTTTAATTATTTTGCATACTTGACAAAAAAGAAGCTTTGCTATATAAATGAAGTAAGACAAACGTTTGCCCATATGAAACCAAATTTTAGGAGGATAAAAATGAAACGGAAATTAGTTTGCTGTTTGCTTTGTGCAGCGATGCTGCTAGGCCTTCTGACCGGCTGCGGCAGCAAGACCGAACCCCCCGCACCGACCGCCGCTCCCACCGACAATGGGGGACAGACCGGCACCGAGTCCGGTGAAACCGTGCCCGCGCCTCAGGGTAAAACCGATCTGCGCGTTGCCGTGAACATGGATGCTCCCGGCTTTGACCCCTATACCTCTGGCTATAACGTGTCTTCCGCTCTGATCTGCCGCAATGTGTATGAAACCCTGCTGAATCTGGACGCGGCCGGCAACCTGTATGCCGGTCTGGCTACGGACTGGGAGTGGGGCGCCGACAATATGTCCGTCATCCTGACGATCCGTCAGGGCGTCAAGTTCTCCAACGGTGAGGACCTGAATGCGGATGTGGTCATCTTCTCCCTCCGGGATTACAGAGGCAAGACCGCCGTGGGCGGCGAGGGCGAATCCCTGTTTGACTTCGACAATATGAAGAAGCTGGACGACTTCAAGGTGGAGATCCCCCTCAAGCGCGCCGGCTCCGATGCGTTCATCACCCTGACCGACCAGATGTACTCCATTTGCTCCAAGAAGGCTGCCGAGGAGCTGGGCGACAACTATCCCAACAATCCCGTGGGCACCGGCCCCTATAAGTTCGTTTCCTTCACCTCCGGCGTTGGCGCCAAGCTGGAAGCCAATGAGGATTACTGGGGCGGCGCTCCCGCCATCAAGACCGTGGAGACCGTTCTGATCGCCGAGAGCTCTCAGGCTCAGATCGAGCTGGAGAACGGCAACATCGACTGGGTCACCGGCCCCGACAATATGGATATCGCCCGTATTCAGAGCGGCTCCGTTTCCGGTCTGAAGACCATGGAGATGCCCGCGGCTCTGGTCAAGAACATCTGGTTCAACTTCCGCAGTGAGCCCATGCGGGATGTCAACGTCCGCAAAGCCATCAACTGCGCCATTGACAAGGAAGCGATCATCGCTGTTGCTTATGGTGGCTCCGCTACTGTCGCCAACCAGAAGATTGCCAATAACAACGGTGCCTACGATCCTGCTTACGACGAGAATCCCATGTATCCCTACGATATCGAGCTGGCCAAGGAATACCTGTCCAAGTCCGCTTACCCCGAGGGGCTAAAGCTGACCATCTACTCCGACACGACTCCCGCTGAGGTTCACATTCTGGAGTGTGTGAAGAACGACCTAGCAAAGATCGGTATTGAGGTCAAAATCTTTAACCTGGACAGCAACGTTGCCGTTCCCACCCTGATTGCCGGCGAAGAGGACGATATGTATGCCGCCATCGGCTGTACCTCCGTGGGCTACGCTCCCGGCTATCTGAAGAACTGCAGCCCTGACATGGTTCCCAACTGGGGCGCATGGCCTCTGGTGGAGTGCGATGAGGCCATCAATGACCTGTACGTCAAGTCCCTGGCTACCACCGATGTGGACGAGTGCAACAGGCTGGTCAAGGAAGCAATCCGCCTGGAGCTGGAGAATGCCATGTCCGTGCCTGTCTGCTACCCCATCAGCTACATGACCTGCAGCGAGAAGCTCCAGGGCGTCACCATCAACGGCGGCAACTGCACCTTCCTGCTGGCAGATGCCTACTTTGAGGGCTGATACAGCATCTGTATAATCACCGTTTGTGCTGTGGTGGAAACCCCACAGCACAAATCTTCAAAGCCCTTCGGAAAACATAAGACTTTTATAAACATAAGACTTTTATTGGGAGACAATATGACTAGGTACATCTTAAAAAGAATCGGAATGATGATCTTCGTCATTTTTGGCGTTCTCCTGTTCATCTTTGTTCTTTTGTATCTGACCCCCGGAGATCCGGCCCGGCAGGTTCTGGGACTCACTGCTACGGATGAGCAGATTGAAGCGCAGCGGCATATCATGGGCCTTGACCAACCGTTTTTCAAGCAGTTCGGCGATTATCTGTACAATCTGATTTTTCGGTTTGACATGGGTACATCCTATAAAACAAACCTGAGCGTCATGGATGAAATCGCCAAGCGCGTTCCTGTGACGCTGCTGATTGGCTCTCTGGGTGTTTTGCTCAGCCTGCTGATTGGCATTCCGCTGGGCATCCTGTCTGCGGTAAAGCAGTACAGCCTGGTGGACAACGCCGCGAATGTGTTTGCGGTAATCTTTACTTCCATGCCCTCCTTCTGGTTTGCGCTGGAGCTTTCCCTGATTTTTGCCTGGCGGCTGAAGGTACTGCCCGCCACCGGCTTTGAGGGGTTCAAGTCCATTATTCTGCCGGTGGTGACCCTGGGGCTTGGCGGCGCGGCTGCCAATTTCCGTATGTCCCGCTCCACGGTGCTGGACGAGATCCGCAAGGACTATGTGCGGACTGCCCGTGCCAAAGGCACTAAGGAAAGCAGGGTCATTATGAACCACGCAGTTAAGAATGCCATGATCCCCATCATCACCCAGGTGGGCAACGGCGTCGGCGGCATTCTGGGCGGCGCCGTGGTTGTGGAAAACGTGTTTTCCATTCCCGGCATGGGCACCTATCTGCTGGGCGCCATCAATGCTCGGGACTACCCCATCATCCGGGGCGGCGTGCTGGTGATCTGTGTGTTTGTATCTCTCTGCAATCTGCTGACGGACATTGGCTCCGCCTACATTGATCCCCGGATCAAGTCCTACTACAAGAAGATGGGCGGCAAATCCAAAAAGAAAGAGACGGGTGAGGTAGCATGAAGAGCAAAAAGCATATTGACACTGACCTGACCCGCTTATGGAGAAGATATCGCCGCAACCGGCTGGCGGTATTCGGATTATGTTTTCTGTGCGTGCTTATTCTCTGCGCGGTGTTTGCCAACGTGATCGCACCGGGAGGCTACGATGTTCAGAATTACAAGATCCAGTTTACCAAGCCCTGCTGGGAGCACCCCATGGGCACGGACTATCTGGGCCGGGACAATCTGGTGCGTATGATCTACGGTGCCCGGATCTCCCTGTCCATCGGCGTGAGCACTACGGTGCTTGGCACCGCCATCGCTGTATTCATCGGTATGCTGGCCGGCTTCTACGGCGGCAAGGCCGATAATATACTGATGCGTATTATGGACATATTCCTGTCCATCCCCTCCATCCTGCTGTCTATCGTGCTGGCGGCCGTGTTTGGCGGCGGCGTGATCTCCATGATCCTGGCGCTGTCCCTGGGCGCAATTCCCGGCGTTTCCCGGCTGGTCCGGGCCATGGTGATTTCCGAGCGGGACAAGGAGTACATCGAGGTGGCAAGAACCTCCCGGGCCAGTGATTTCCGGATTATGTTCCGGTACATTCTGCCCAACATATCTTCCTCCCTCATTGTCCTGTTTACTATGGGCGTGGCCGGCGGTATTCTGAATGCCTCCACCCTGAGCTTTTTGGGTCTGGGCGCCCAGGCACCCATGCCGGAATGGGGCAAGATGCTGTCTGAGGGACGCGGCTACATCCGGGACTTCCCCTACCTGGTGCTGGCGCCCGGCATGATTATCATGCTCACTGTTTTTTCCCTGAATATGATCGGCGATGGTCTGCGGGATGCTCTGGACCCCCGTCTGAAAGGTAGATAAGCTATGGAAAAAAAGGATATGATTCTTTCAATCCGGAATCTGTCGGTGAATTACAGCACCGAGGACGGCGATGTTAAAGCGGTCCGCGATGTGAGCTTTGACCTGGAGCGGGGCAAGACCATTGGCCTGGTGGGAGAAACCGGCGCAGGAAAGACCACCATTGCCCTGACCATTATGGGTCTGCTGCCGGAACCCCCTGCAAAGGTGATCTCCGGCGAGGTGGAATACAACGGCACCGATGTTTTCCGGATGTCCCCCAAGAAGCGCACCAGCCTCCGGGGAAGTCAGATGTCCATGATATTCCAGGATCCCATGACCTCCCTGAATCCCATTGAAACCGTGGGCAGCCAGATCACCGAGGCTATTCTGAACCACAACAAAATCAGCCGGGCGGAGGCCCGGATGCGTGCGGTGGATAAGCTGGAAATGGTGGGCATTCCCGGTGAGCGCTTTGACGAATATCCCCATCAGTTCTCCGGCGGCATGAAACAGCGTATTGTCATCGCCATCGCCCTGGCCTGCAATCCGGAGCTGCTGATCGCGGACGAGCCTACCACGGCGCTGGATGTCACCATTCAGGCGCAGATTCTTCAGCTGATCAACAAGCTGAAAAAGGAGCAGAACACCTCCAACATTATGATTACCCATGATCTGGGCGTCATTGCCATGATGTGTGATGAGGTGGCGGTGGTGTACGCCGGTCAGATCATCGAGAAGGGCACGCTGCAGCAGATTTTCAAGCATCCAGCCCATCCCTATACTATCGGCCTTTTCCGGGCGCTTCCGGACATCAGCAGCCACAGCAAGCATCGTCTGGAACCCATTAAGGGCCTGATGCCCGATCCCACCAAGCTGCCGGAGGGCTGCGCCTTTGCGCCCAGATGCCCCAAATGCTGCGAAGAATGCACGCGGCAGGCGGTGGCGCTGAAAGACATCGGCGACGGTCACCTGGTTCGCTGCCTATTTCATGTTGAAGGGTAAAATCTATGAATACAATACTTGAAGTTAAGCACCTGAAAAAGTATTTTGAAACCAAGGCAGGACTGCTGCACGCCGTGGACGATGTGTCCTTCTCCGTGGAGAAGGGGGAAACGCTGGGAGTTGTGGGCGAGTCCGGCTGCGGCAAGTCCACTTTGGGCAGAACCATCCAGCATCTGCTGGATGCCACTGACGGCGCCATCCTTTTCAAGGGCAGGGATGTCACCCACCTGTCCAAGCGGGAAACCCGGGACTTTATGAAGGAAGTGCAGATGATCTTCCAGGACCCCTATTCCTCTCTGAATCCCCGCATGACGGTAAAGCAGATCATTATGGAGCCCCTGCTGATCGACGGCATGAAGAAAAAGGAAGCCGAAGCCAAAGTTCGGGAAATGATGGAAACAGTGGGCCTGGATACCCGCTTTGAAAATGCCTACCCCAACGAGCTGGACGGTGGCCGCCGTCAGAGAATCGGCATCGCCCGGGCACTGATTCTGAAGCCGGATTTCATCATCTGCGATGAGCCGGTTTCCGCACTGGATGTTTCCATCCAGGCACAGATTCTGAATTTGATGCAGGATCTGCAGGAGCAGCTGGGGCTGACCTATATCTTCGTCACCCATGATCTGTCCGTGGTGAAGCATATCTCCAACAAAATCGCCGTGATGTATCTGGGCAACCTGGTAGAGTACTCCGAAACGGAGGATCTGTTTGCCAATCCCGCCCATCCCTATACCCGGGCGCTGCTGGCATCCGTTCCCACCATCGATCTGGAAAAAGCCCAGGAAATCCAGACCATTGCCGGAGAGATTACTTCGCCCATCAACCCGAAACCCGGCTGCCGGTTTGCGGCCCGCTGTCCCCATGCCATGGAGGTGTGCTTCGCCAGACAGCCGGAGATGCATGAGGTAAGCGGAAATCATCTCGTGGCCTGTCATCTTCTTGACAAAGGGTGAGAAGGTGGGTATTATGAAAACAAATTCAATCTGGAATCGCAATTATACTCTGGTTTTCCTGTGCAATATTCTTACGGCGTTCAGTTTTCACATTCTGACCCCCACCATTCCCAAATATGTGCTGGCTCTGGGCGGCGGTGTGGAGCTGGCGGGATTTGCCGCGACGGCTTTCTCCGTCACAGCCATCCTGACCCGTCCCTTTGTGGGCTATTACATCAATATCAAGCGGAAAAAGGTAATCCTGACCGCGGCGCTTGTTATCGTAGCCTTCTCCATTCTGGGCTATGCCCTGAGCGGCAGCGTGTCGCTGCTTATGCTGTTCCGGCTGCTGCACGGCGTGGGCTGGGGGATGGTGACCACGGCCAACAGCACGGTGCTGGTGGCATCCATTGGGGAGGATCAGATCGGCAGAGGCATCGGCCTGTTCGGTATCGCTTCTTCTCTGGCTTCCGTGTTCGCGCCCAATCTGGGTCTGCAGTTGATTCAGGGAGTGGGTTACCGCTGGATGTTTCTGATTTCCTTTGCTCTGGCGGTAGCGGGATGCCTGATGAGCTTTGGCGTGGATGAAAACGCCATGCGAAAGTCCAAAGCACCTCAGGGGAAGCTGAATGTGCTGGAGCACCTGTTTGCCCGGGAAGCGGTGGTTCCCGCCGTTGTGATTCTGTGCGTCGGCGCGGGCATGGCCAGCATTACCAATTTTATAGCCATCTATGCGGAGAGCCTGTCGGTTTCCGGCATCGGATATTACTTCACCGTGGCCGGCGCCGTGATGCTGGTAATGCGCCCGCTGTTCGGGCGGCTGTCTGACAGCCGGTACAGCCGGGCCGTTGTGTTTGTCTCCCTGGCGGGCTTTGCCTGCGTGTTTCTTACCCTGGGGCTGGCCCGGACGTTGCCGATGTTCCTGGTGGCGGCAGTGCTGTACGGAACCTTCTACGGCGCGCTGTGCCCCATTTTACAGACCTGGTGTGTGAAAGCAGTGGATGTATCCAAAAGCGGCACGGCAAACAGCACCTATTACACGGCGCTGGATATCGGCCAGGCGTTGGGTGCCTCGGCAGCCGGTTTGCTGTCGGTGCATATGAGTTACGGCAATATGTATTTTACGGTCATGATTCCGCAGATCCTTGCGATTGTGCTGGTTGCTGTGGTGACGCTGCGGGAGAGAACAGGAAAGAAGTAATTATCGATTTGCAGCCCGGAGGGATTCTATGGAGAAAATCACAATCCGTCATATTGCGGAGGCGGCTGGCGTGTCGGCCAGCACGGTTTCCAGAATCGTCAATGGCAAGGGGAAATATTCAGAAGCAACCAGGCAGGCGGTGTGGAGTGTGATTTCCACCATGGGGTATTCCCCGAATCTGGTGGCGCAGACCCTGCGCTCCAATACCAGCTCGCTGGTGGGAATTATGATTCCCCAACAGTCTTCGGAGTATTTTTCCAATCTGTGTGACTGCATCATCCATGAGGTGATACGGGAGTGCTACACCCCCCTTGTGTGCGTGACTCTCCATGACGAGGAGATAGAGGCGGCCTATTGCCGCACGCTGGCGGCGTTGAGTGCCGGTGCCGTGATCTATCTCTTTAAGGAGACTCCTGTCAAGCCGGAGGGGGAGGACATTCCTGCCATTTTTGTGGGAACAGCTCCCATGGAGTCGGAAGGCGCTGCAAAAATTCTGTTTGACGTGGTTGGCGGAGCGAAACAGGCTACAGACGAGCTGATCCGTGCCGGATGCCGCCGCATTCTGTATTTCAAATCCTCCCGGTTCCGCGACGGACATCTGGGACGTTATCTGGGCTATCAGCAGTCTCTCTGGGAAAATGGGCTGACAGTGACGGAGGAGCTGAATGTGGTCGCGGGTAACAGGGAAGAACATTCTGTCACCCAAACGGTGGAGGACCTGCTGAACAGAAATGTCAGTTTCGACGGTATTTTTGCCAACACGGTGTCAACTGCCGTGGAAGCAACCAACTGCCTGCGTAAGTTCGGCATCCGCGTGCCAGAGGATGTCAAGGTAATCTCTCTGGAAAACGGCCCTCTGGCGGAAATGGTCAGCCCCGGTATCTCCGCCATTGAGATGGATGCCCAGCAGACCTGCCGGTCTGTGCTGACGGCTCTGAATCAGATCATCCGGCAGCGCAACACCCAGTGCGGCACCACCCGTATTCCCCCCGTGCTTTTCGCCCGGGAGAGTACACGGATGGGTGCAGAATAATAATGCGAATCAAGGGTTAAAAAGGGTATAGAAAAACAGCGCAACATAGCAGAG
>CAZYWM010000049.1:0-15311 GCA_964651615.1 uncultured Oscillospiraceae bacterium
TACGCAAATCATCCTCGGAAATCTTTGTGAACTTTTAATCAAAGTCTAGTATGAATTGGACAAAAAGCATCCCCTGCGTTTGCGTGACGCAGGGGATACTTTTATTCTTTGGATTTGTCCTGGTTTTCCTTGCCCTCGTAATACTGGTTCAGGAATTCGCCGAAATAGTGCTTTTCCGCGTTCTTTCTCGCCTGGATGGCCTCCTCCTGGGTTTCAAAAATGCCCAGATAGTGGACCTCCTTCTTGAAGGTGAGCACGGCGATCCATTTATCGCCCCGGGCCTGGACACCGGTGTAGCCGCTGGTGTTGTTCTTTTGCAGCCGGTTGCGCTCAATGCGGTCAACGCAGGTGCCGTCTACCAGACGCATCCGCTTTGCCACCGAGCCGTATTTGGCGTTGGTACGCTTGATGGCTTCAATCCGCAGACAGCCGCAGCTCCTGGTGTTGCCGGAGAGCAGGGAGTTGGCGCTGGTATCCACGGTGTTGCCGCAGTCGCACTGGCAGTGCCACAGGAAGCTGCTGCCCCGCTTTTTGTCCAGACGCTCCAAAGCCACCAGCCGCCCAAACCGCTGGCCGGTGATGTCTTTGATCTTCTTTTCTGTGCGGATACAGCCGCAGCTGGAAATCACCTTGTTCCGAATTTTGTATGGCTCCGCCAGAATCTCTCCGCCGCAGTCACATTTGCACAGCCACAGAAAGCTGCTGCGCCGCCGCTGATCGGTGGGCCGCACCGCCACCAGCCGCCCGGAACGCATCCCGGTAATGTCTCCGCAGTGGAGCCGTTTTCGGCCGCAGCCGCAGGAACGGGTCTTCCCGCTGAGCAGGTCCTGGGTGGCAACGGTTATCTGATTCCCACAGCCACACCGGCAGAGCCAGCAGTCATCCTCCTGGGGAGCTGGCCCAATCACCTGTAATCCACCAAAAACGCGTCCAGATAAATCTTCCATTTTACTGACCCTCCTTTATCCGCAATGTCAACGCAAAACATCCCAATTGGGTTGATGACATTGCCCTTATCCGCATCTGCCGCAGTATAACCACTTTAGTATAGCAGATGCTTCATGACACAAATATGACAAAATTCGACAATTCATGGTGCAAAAAGATTTTATTTTTCACGCGTGTCAGCGACACCTCCAAAACATTTTTCGATGGTTCAGCCAGAACCCCCCATTCTCATGGATATACAGACTCCATGGATACGGCTCCCGGTAAGGGAAAAATATTCACCTTTTGTGATGGATTATTCATTGAGCACCGGCAGGATTTGTGCTATAATGATATTGTTTGAATTTCCCGGGAGGAACGCAGATATGGACAACCAGCTTGCATTGTATATTGCCGTGGATATTACCGGTATTTTGGGAATGATCTTTATTTTTTTCAGCATCGGCCTTCATCCATCCCAAAAAGGGCCCCGGGAAAAGCAGCTGCTGACGCTCATGGTGACTTTCATCGTTGTGGCGGCATCGGATATGACGGTTCGCTGCTACGATAGCCTTTCCCCGGCCCTGCTGGAGGGGGCGTTCGTCCTCAAGCTGCTGGCCGGCAACGGTGTCATGCTGAGCTTTGTGTCCTTCCTGCGGGCGGAGCTGGAGCTGCTGCCGGAGCAGTGGAAGGCAGGCACCCGGAACATCAGGGCTGCCGGCATCGCAATGGGGCTGCTCATGCTCCTGAATCCCTGGCACGGCCTTTTCCGCCCGGTTCCGCCGGGGCAGAGAACTGACGGAGGCTCCTTTTGGCTGCTGTGCGTGTATTACTGCCTGACGCTGGGGGCCAGCCTGTACCAGATTCTCATCCACCGGGAAATTCGCTGGCAGAGGCGGCTTGCCCTGGCGCTTTTCTGCCTGCTGCACATCGTCACCGTTATCGCGCAGCCCTTCCTCAGCGACCTTCCTCTGATGACGCTGGCCTCGCTGCTGTCCATCCTGGTAATCTCCTCCAACTTCTATGCCGAGCAGAATCGGAAATTTGCCCAGCAGACGCTGGAGCTGCAAGCCACCCGGGCAGCTTTAGTCCTGTCTCAAATCCAGCCCCATTTTCTCTTTAACTCCATGGCGACGGTAATGGACCTGTGCGACACCGACCCGCGGGAAGCCAAGGCGGCCCTGCAGGAGCTTTCCGACTATCTGCACTACAAAATCTCCGCCCTGTCCGGAAATTTCCTGGTGGGCTTTGATGAGGATATGGAATTTCTCCAAAGCTATCTGAGGCTGGAAAAGCGCCGGTTCGGACCCCGGCTGAACGTGGAATACGAAATCGGGGCCACGGATTTCAAGGTGCCCCTGCTCACCCTGCAGCCCCTGGCAGAGAACGCCATCCGCCACGGGCTGAGCAAAAGGCCGGATGGCGGCACCCTTCGGATTATCACCAAGGAGATCGCGGAATACTATTCCATTCTGGTGGAGGACAACGGGGTGGGCTTCGACACCTCCGCCCCCTGCGATTCCCCCGGAAACCATGTGGGACTGAACAATGTGCGGACCCGCCTGTCCATTCTCTGCCACGGCAGCCTGACCGTCCGCAGTATGCCGGGGGTGGGAACCATCGTGGAGATCACCATTCGCAAAAAAGAGGAGGAACCCCATTATGAGAATTCTCGCCGTCGATGACGAACGCTGCGCCCTGAATCTGCTGACCCGGAACATCCGGGCCGTGGTGCCTCAGGCGGAGGTGATTGAATTTATCAACCCGGCGGCCGCGCTGGAATGGGCCGGGGAAAACACCTGTGACGTTGCCTTCCTGGACATTGAGCTGGGCTGCATGAACGGCATCGAGCTGGGCAAGTATCTGAAGGAACGCAACCCGAAAACCAATCTGATCTTCGTCACCGGCTACCTGGATTACGCAATCAGCGCCTATGCCCTCCACGCCAGCGGGTATCTTTCCAAGCCCGCCAGCCAGGAGGCAATCCGGGCGGAGCTGGAAAATCTGCGCTATCCCATGCCCAAGCCCCAGACCGGCAAGAAGCTGGTGGTCCACTGCTTCGGAAATTTTGAGGTGTTTTACGACGGAAAGCCTCTGACCTTCAAGCGGAGCAAGACCAAGGAGCTGTTTGCCTTCCTCATCGACCGGAACGGCGCCCGGGTCAATTCCGGCGAAATCTGCGCCCGGCTCTGGGAGGAGGAGACCAGCGACAAGCGGCAGAAGGACTACCTGCGCCATCTGGTCATGGACCTGTCCAACGCCCTGGAGGCGGTGGGGGAATCCGATGTTTTCGTCCGCACCCGCAGCGGCTACAACATCAACCCTGCCCTGCTGGAATGCGATTACTACGATTATCTGAACAACGTCCCCTACGCCGTCCGGGCCTATCAGGGGGAATACATGCAGCAATACTCCTGGGCCGAGGAACGCATCGGGAGCTTTTCACGGAAGTAGACGCAGGACAGTTAGGAATTAGGGATTAGGAGGATAACAGATTTCCCCGCACCTACGGGAGCGCAGGTGGGCGGTTATCCTCTCAATTCCTAATTATCCCATATCTTGTATCCCATATCTTATATCTCACATCTCCCCGGGCCGGGGGCGGTGCTTGGCGGTGTATTCGCTGACATCGATGCGCAGAACGCTGACGATGGACACCAGCCGCTCATTGAATTCAAAATCCTTGCCGGTCTGGGTTTTCATCAGCAGAGCCATGGCCTGCTCCTTTTCCCGGGGGTCCTCCACCAGCTGCACCTGGCCCCGGCCCATGAGGGAATAGTAGGTGATGCCGTACTGGCAGGCAATTTTCCCCTGGAAGGGTGACACATCGCAGTCCATCTCGAAGCAGCAGACGGGATTTTTGGCAATCACGTCCAGCTTGTACCCCTTCACCGCGCTGTGAAGATAGAGGGTGAGCTTCCCATCCTCCAGCCGGTAGCCGTAGTTCATGGGCACCACATACGGAAGCGCCCCGTCGATCAGCCCCAGGCGGAGCACCTTGCTCCTGTCCAGAATGCCCCGGATGACATCCCTGTCCGTTACCTCAAATTCCCGTCTTGTCATTTGGAAAAGCCTCCCGCATGTATCTATTTTCAGAGCAATCATACCACAGCGAGAGGAAAACTGTATGAACAGAATATGAACGTATTCCCTCCAAGCTTGACACAAATGGGGGAACATATTATGATAGGTGAAAAATAGAGCAGAATCCCTGCTGTCTTCTCAGGAGGAAACCTCATGTCCAAAAGAAAACGCCGGGGGGATGGGCTCCGCAAGGTGCTGATCACCCTGATCGTCATACTCATCATTGCCATCGGGGCCCTTGCCTGGCTGTGCATTGACCTGGCTACCGCGCCCCAGGAGCCCACGGCCCCCACCACAGCGCCCACCCAGCCGCTCTATACGGAGCCGCCCACCACCGAGCCCCCCACGACCCAGCCGCCCACCACCCTTCCGCCAGAACCGGAGCACGTGGTGTCCACCGCCACCATCCTCTCCACCGGGGACCTGCTGATGCACGGCCAGCTGATTACCGACGCCCGGCAGAGTGACGGCAGCTACGATTTCAGCTACATCTTCCCCTACATCACCGAGTATGTCACCGCCGCGGACTACGCCGTGGCCAATTTGGAGACCACCCTGGCCGGTACTGCCAAGCCCTATCAGGGCAACCCCATGTTCAACTGCCCGGATGATCTGGTGGACGCCGCCAAAAACGCGGGCTTCGACATGCTCCTCACCGCCAGCAACCACAGCTACGACAGCCAGCAGCCGGGCTTCGAGCGAACCATCCGCACCGTGCGGGAGAAGGGCCTTGCCAACCTGGGCACCATGCTCTCCGGCGAGGAACCGAAATACGCCGTGCAGAACATTAACGGCATCAACATCGGCATGATCTGCTATACCTATGAGGATTCCACCGGCCCGGGCAATCCTCCCGCCCTGAACTATAACCCCATGCAGTCCAATGGCTACGACATCATCAACTGCTTCCGCCATTCCGACCCCAGTTCCCTCTACGACCACCTGGCCACCCAGATGGAGCTGATGCGCGCCGACGGGGCCGAGGCCATCGTGGTCTATCTCCACTGGGGCCAGGAGTACAAGCTGGAGGCCAACGCCAGCCAGAAGGAGATCGCCCAGAAGCTGTGCGACATGGGCGTGGATGTGATCATCGGCGGCCACCCCCATGTGGTGGAGCCCATAGAGCTGCTGGAAAGCACCGTTGATCCCAATCACCGCACCGTCTGCCTGTACTCCATGGGCAACACCGTGTCCAACCAACGGCTGGGGGAGATTTCCGCAATGCCCACAGCCCATACCGAGGACGGGGTGCTGTTCTCCATCACCTTCTCCAAGTATTCCGACGGCACCGTGTACTTAGAGGACGTGGATTTGATTCCCACCTGGGTCCGGGCCATTGACAGCAGCGGCAACACCGTTGTCCGCAAAAGCGCCACCATCGTCCGCTACGAAGTGCTTCCCCTGGACGACAGCCGCCGGGGAGAGTGGGCAGAGCTGTTCGGCATCAACGAAAGCACCCTGGCCCAGTGCGCCGACTCCTGGCAGCGGACCATGGACATCACCGGCGAGGGACTGCGGCAGTCCAAGGATTACCTGAGCGCTGAAAAACAGGCCCGGGAGGCCAACTATCTCTGGCTTGCCCAAAATGCCGCCTGATTTGGGGAGGACGAAAATGAAACGAGACAGTCTGAACGTGGGTGTGGTTGGCTGCGGCAGCATCAGCGACATCTACCTGAAAAATATGATCGGCCGGTTCAAAAATCTGAATGTGGTCTGCTGCTGCGCCGCTCACTACGAAAATGCTGTGAAAAAGGCGGAGCAATACCACATCCGCCCCTGCACCTTTGAAGAAATGCTGGCGGACCCCCAGATCGACATGGTGGTGGTGCTGACCCCCACCCCCTCCCACTACCAGCTGATCAAAGACGCGCTGATGGCGGGAAAGCATGTCTACACAGAGAAGACAATGACCGGCGAGCTCTCCCAGGCCGCGGAGCTGCTGCGGCTTGCCCGGGAGAAGGGGTTGTACCTGGGGGCCGCACCGGATACCTTCCTGGGCGCCTCCCTGCAAAATGCCAGAAAGGCCATTGACGACGGCCTCATCGGCCAAGTTACCGGCTTTCAGATCAGCGCCAACCGGGATTTGAACCTGCTGGCCAGCTTCGCCAAATTTCTGCGGCTCCCCGGCGGCGGCATTTCCTATGACTATGGCGTCTATTACCTCACGGCCCTGGTCAGCCTCCTGGGGCCTGCCGCCCAGGTCTGCGCCAAATTCAAAAACCAAAGCGCCATCCGCCCGAATATCTTCCCCCAATCCCCGGAGTTTGGGCAGACCTATGAATATCCCAACGAAAGCCAGGTTTCCGCCATTGTGGAGCTGCGCTCCGGCGTGATGGGCACCTTCTGCTTAAACGGCGACACCGCCATCGACGACCTATCCGTTTTCCTGGTCTATGGCAGCAAGGGCATTTTGAGGCTGGGCAATCCCAATGAGTTTGGCGGGAGCGTGAGCTTCCTTCCCAACCGCGCGGTGGTGTCCGGCGGGGAGCAAAAAATTGACTACGGCTTCGATTTCTCCGACAACTGCCGCGGCGTCGGCCCTTCGGAGATGGCATCGGCCATTTTGGAGGGCAGGGGAGCCCGGGCCTCCTCGGAGCTGGCCTACCACATTTTGGAGATCATCTGCAAAATGGAGCGTTCCAGCGAAAGCGGCATGTTTGAAGCGGTGGATTCTACCTGCCGCCTCCCGGAGCCAATGGCGAAATCATAAGAAAAATGCCATGGAGGCGGTTCGCCGCTTCTGTGGCATTTTCATTTGTAAATAATTCGTGACGGGCCTTGACTTTTTCCGGAAATGGGGTATAGTAAGGATAAATGAGTTAGCACTCTCATGGCGAGAGTGCTAAAAGCAGAAAGGAAGGATCGCTATGAATCTTCAGAACTTTACACAGAAATCCCAGGAAGCCATTCAGAACGCACAGAACTTGGCGATTCGCAACAATCACCAGCAATTGGAGCAGATTCACCTGCTGACCGCCCTGCTGGAGCAGGAGGGAGGCCTGGTGCCTCAGCTGCTGCGGAAAATGGACATCACCGTGGAGAGCCTCCAGGCTGCCGCCCAGGCGGAAATCCGGAAGCTGCCCGGCGTCACCGGCGCCCGGGAGGCGGACAAAATCTATATCAGCAGTGAGCTGAACCAGTCTTTGATTGCGGCCCAGGATCGGGCGGAGCACATGAAGGATGAATTCATCTCCGTGGAGCATCTGCTGCTGGGCCTGCTGGACACCGCCCAGGGCGGGGTGAAGAACCTCTTCAACACCTACCGCATCACCGCCGACGCCGCCATGAAGGCCTTGCAGGCAGTTCGGGGCAACCAGCGTGTCACCTCCGACAGCCCGGAGGGCACCTATGACGCCCTGGAAAAGTATGGCACCGACCTGGTGAAGCGGGCCCGGGAACAGAAGATGGACCCGGTGATCGGCCGGGACGAGGAAATCCGAAATGTCATCCGGATTCTCTCCCGGAAGACCAAGAATAATCCGGTGCTCATCGGCGAGCCCGGCGTGGGCAAAACCGCCATCGCCGAGGGCCTGGCCCAGCGAATCGTGAAAAAGGATGTGCCCAAGGCCTTGCAGGACAAATCCGTCTTTGCCCTGGACATGGGCGCCCTGATTGCCGGGGCCAAATACCGGGGCGAATTTGAGGAGCGGCTGAAGGCCGTGCTAAACGAGGTGAAGCAGTCCGAGGGCCGGATTCTGCTGTTCATCGATGAGCTGCATACCATTGTGGGAGCGGGCAAAACCGAGGGCAGTATGGATGCGGGGAATCTGCTCAAGCCTATGCTGGCCCGGGGCGAGCTCCACTGCATCGGCGCTACCACCCTGGATGAATACCGAACCTATATTGAAAAGGACCCCGCTCTGGCCCGCCGGTTCCAGCCGGTGCAGGTGGATGAGCCCACGGTGGAGGATACCATTGCAATCCTCCGTGGCCTGAAGGAGCGCTACGAGGTGTTCCACGGCGTCAAAATCACCGACCCCGCCATCATCGCCGCCGCGACCCTTTCCCACCGGTATATCACCGACCGATTCCTGCCGGATAAGGCCATCGACCTGGTGGACGAGGCCTGTGCCCAGATCCGCACGGAGATGGATTCCATGCCCACGGAGCTGGATGCGGTGTCCCGGAAGATCATCCAGATGGAAATTGAGGAAGCCGCCCTGAAAAAGGAGGACGACGAGCTCTCCAAGGCCAATCTCGCCCGGCTGCAAAAGGAGCTGGCGGAGGAGCGGGACAGCTTCAACGCCATGAAGGCCCAATGGGACAACGAGAAGAACGCCATCGGCCGGGTTCAGCAGCTGCGGGAGACCATCGAGGATTTGAACCGCCAGATTGAGGCTGCCGAGCAGAATTACGACCTGGAAAAGGCTGCCGAGCTGAAATACGGCCGCCTGCCCGAGGCCCAGCGGAAGCTGAACGAGGAGGAGCAGAAGGTGAACACCGCCCGGGAGGATAACCTGCTCCGGGACCGGGTCACTGAGGATGAAATCGCCAGAATCGTGGAGCGGTGGACCGGCATCCCCGTGTCCCGGCTGGTCCAGGGGGAGCGGGAGAAGCTGCTGAGCCTGGACGAAACCCTGCACAAGAGAGTGGTGGGCCAGGAAGAGGCCGTCACCGCCGTCACCGAGGCCATCCAGCGTAGCCGGGCAGGCATCCAGGACCCCAACCGGCCCATTGGCTCCTTCCTGTTCCTGGGCCCCACCGGCGTGGGCAAAACCGAGCTGGCCAAGGCGCTGGCGGAGGCGCTGTTTGACGATGAGAGCAATATGGTGCGAATCGATATGTCCGAGTATATGGAGAAGTTCTCCGTCTCCCGGCTGATCGGAGCGCCTCCCGGATATGTGGGCTACGAGGAGGGCGGCCAGCTGACCGAGGCCGTCCGCCGGAAGCCCTACAGCGTGGTGCTGTTTGACGAGGTGGAGAAGGCCCATCCCGACGTGTTCAACATCCTCCTGCAGGTGCTGGACGATGGCCGGATCACCGATTCCCAGGGCCGCACCGTGGACTTTAAGAACACCATCCTGATCCTCACCTCCAACCTGGGCTCGGAGTACCTGCTGGGCGGCATCGACCAGGAGGGCAATATCAGCGAGGAGGCCAAGAGCCAGGTTCAGACCCTGCTGCGCCGGTCCTTCCGTCCGGAGTTCCTGAACCGGCTGGATGAGATTGTGTTCTACAAGCCCCTGACCCGGGAGAATGTGGCGAAGATCATCGATCTGCAAATCGACAAGCTGAACCAGCGCCTGGCCCAGCAGCAGATTGTCTGCCAGGTAACAGAGGCCGCCAAGAACGCCATCATGGATGCGGCCTACAATCCCGAGTTTGGCGCCCGGCCCCTGCGCCGCTATGTGCAGCACACCGTGGAGACCATGCTCAGCAAGCGCATCCTGAAGGGGGACATCACCCCCGGCCAGACCGTCACCGTGGACTACAATGGTAATGAGCTGGTAATGGAATAAATTTTGAGCCGTTCCTTAACCGGAACGGCTCATTTTATGGCGAAAAAGATTGACTTTTGGCAGAAAGTATGGGATACTGTTTTTGGCTCTTCGGAAGAAGGGCTGGGCGCTGCACATTCGGCAGGCGGTTTGCCACACCACCCAAAAGGGGGTGATGGTCATGCCAATTACACTGACTGTACATATTGGTAAATTTACCATTACAATCACTGTAAAAAGCGGAAACCGCCACTCTGGCAAGTGACGGTTTCTTATTAGGAATCTTCATCTGAGTTCAGGGTAAACCGCTTGTCGCGGCGCTCTTTTCTATACATATTATAGCCCATAAATGGAGCGTTGTCAATCCCCGGAGAGCCGGGGATTTTTTAATCCCCTGAGGCCATGCCGAAGTAGGGATAGCAGAAAATCACGTTCCCCTCCATGTCATAGCAGGTGAAGGCCCAGTCGTTGGAGACGGTGATGTAGCCTCCCATAACATCCAGGCTGCCGCTTGCCCGGAAGAGCTGCGTCTGGCCGTCCAGGGTCAGAAGCCGCTCCTCTCCGGCAAACCCATAGCAATCATTGGCCAGCAGATACTGTTCCCCGGTAATCAGATCATCCAGCATACGCAGCATCCCAAAGGCCTGGGGCAGCAGATTCAAATCCTTGTCCACCAGCTGCGTGCTGGAAGTGTCATCCGTCCAGATGCTGACCTCGTAGACCTCTCCCGCCTTGTAGACATAGCTGCCCTGGGGAAGAAACAGCTCCTTGCCATCGGACAGCTTGTGGAGCGTCAGTCCTTGGTCACTGGTTTCATAAAACACATCCTCCCCCAGATAAATCCACTCCGGGTTCAGATCATCGTATTTCAGATGACCGGCATCATCGTAGAGCCTTGCCCGGCCATTCCGCACCACCTGGAAGCAGTCACCGGCAGTGGAATCGGTATTGTCATAGTCCCACTCAAAAAGGGTGCCCTGGGCATCGACAATGTAGTCGCCGGCATCCCCATACACCCGGTAGAATTGGCCGAGCTTCCCAATCTCCCGGTTCGCGCCCACCTCCGGCAGCTCTACGGGGGTCATGTCCGGGGTATACAGGCTGCAGCGCCACTGGTCGTCGTAGAGATGGATCATGCCAGCTTCATCGACCGAGACGGTGTCCGTGGTTTCCAGGAGAATGCGGTTTTCCTTGTCCAGAAGGAGGTACTCCGCGTTCCAGTTTTCATCCTCATAGCCGCAGAGGGTCAGCCCGCTTTGAAAATAGTAGGGGATGAACCGTTTCCCGTCAAAGGTGAAGTCCTCCTGGGTGGCGACGGTGTTCAGCTCCCGGTCAAGAAGCCGGAAGGTTCGGGCCTCATAATCCGTGGAGGCGAAAATGCGCTCTCCCAGGCGGTAAATGCTGTCGTAGCAGAGCTCCGTGGCAAAGCTGCCGTCCTTGGCCGCCAGGCCGCAGCGGCCGTCTTCGCTGCATACCACCCACAGATAGTCCCCATCTTCCAGGGTGAATTTATAGATGTCCGTATAGATGGGGTCCGTAATCAGCTGACCCTGGTGGTTAAAGAAGCCCTTCATGCTTCCCGACTGGTAATCCGTGGAGCCATCGTCCCAGGAGCTGTAGAGCTGGACACCCTCATAGGGGAAAATCAGGCCGTAGTCCGCCCGGGGCTCCAGATGATCCTGGGGGCTGTCAAAGCGGGTGAATTTGGCCGGGGTGCCGTTGTTGGGAGCGTAGCGGCTGTAGTCGGTGAAGATTGCTTCGCCGCTGTCCGGGGCCTCCCCGGGGGCGTGGATGGGCACGTAGCCCTCCAACGTCAGCAGGGCCTGTCCCGCCTCGGAAACCAGCCAGTCATACAGACGCCTTTGGGGAGAATCCTTGGGAGCCAGGGCACAGATGCAGGCATAGTAGCCATTGAGAAAGGGGTAGGCCTCGCTGCGAAGCGTCTCGGCACAGGGGGTGATGCCATCAATTTGCAGGATTTTCAGCCCCTGGGCCATCTGCATGTCCGAGGCGTAGTAAAACACGGTGTAGCCGATGGCGTTGGCGGAGTTGTCATAGCTGCGGACGGACTCGATCAGCTCGCCCATCCCCCCGGGAACCATGGCAGAGGGAGCCTCCATCATGGGCGTTCCCTCCATCACCAGCTTCTCCATCATCACCTGGCTGCCGGCGGTGGCGTTGCGCTGGAAGGCAGCAATGGGGGCATCCTCTCCGCCCACCTGGCTCCAGTTGGTGATTTCTCCGGTGTAAATGTCCCGAACCTGCTGCGTGGTGAGGGAATTTACGGGATTGCTTTCATTCACCACAAACACCAGGGCCTCCGTGGCGATCTGCTCCATGGAATAGGGGAAGGCCGCCTGGGCCATCTGGGTGAAAACCTCACCCTTCGGCTCCGCGGCAATCACCAGGTCGCACAGTCCGTCACACAGGTTGCGGAAGGACTGGGTGGTGCGGTTGAAGGAAATCAGGTCGGCGGCATCCTCTCTGGATTCTCCCAGGAGCACGCTGGCGATGCCCTGCCCCAGAGGAACCAGGGAGGTGGAGCCGTCCAGCCTTGGAAAATTTTCCCGGGTGAACCGGAAGGCTGCTTCCTCCGCTCCCGCCGCCGGAAGCAGGGCAAAGAGGAATGCCAGCGCCAGGGCAAATGCACACAGTCGTTTCATAAAAACCGCTCCTTATCATAATGTAACTCCATTCTATCGCCCCGCCTGGGGAGTGTCAAGGGGAAAGGGAGGCTCCGATTCTTAATAATCCCTTAACCCACTTGAAAAATAACTACTTATGATGTAGTATCGGCATATGGAAGTCCCACCTGCCGGGAAATACTGGAAAAATCAAGGAGGAAATCATATGAAGAGAGCTGTATGGGCGCGGGCTGCATTGATTCTTGTCGTGACGATTCTGCTTGCCGGATGCGCAAAGAGCGACCCGATTCCGCAAAAGGCCGACTTTTCCTTCCCGCTGCCGGAGGGGTATTCCCTTGCCGATGAGACAGAGGAAGACTGCGCCATTGCCGACAAGGACGGAAGAGCGGTCGGCGGATTTGCCGTTACGAAGCTTCGCCGGAGGGATTTGAAGGACAAAAATTTCAAAAACATCCTGCGCTATCTGCAAAATGAATTCCACAAAACGAATAATGTGGAATTTATGGCCATGCACGGAGAAGACGAGAAAGGCCCCTTCGTGGTGGTGACAATGACAAGACACAGCGATGATTCCGATGAACAGCGCCATTTTAACCACACCTTTTTTGAACATGGGTCGATGGTGTATCATCTGTGGCTGGACTGCGACCTGCTTGACGAGGAGGAAACTCACGAAATAACAAGCACTGTTTTTCCAGAATAAATCAACGGCCAGACCCGGGCTGGGTCTGGCCGCTGCCTTACTCTGTCTGCATATTTGTGTATATCCTTTTGACCCAGAAAACCAGGGCCACGTCGATGGCGGCCAGGCATAGCTCAATGGCAAGCACGTTCACGCCATACTGCTGGAGCAGGACGGCGGCGGCATCCACCAGGGCGTGGACGCCGATGGCGGCAAAATACAGATAGAATTTTCCCGTCACTGCCCGCCACACCAGCACGGACAGGCACATATGGAGCACCAGGGCGATTATGCGCTCCAGGGGGCTGATCAGGAACATGGCCGCCGGGGTGGTGGCCAGGCTTTCCAGTCCGCTGGAGAGCACCTCCGCCTGGGCCTGGGGGAGGGGTGCCAGAATGGCCTGGGTCTGCCCGGCGTTGACCATCAGGGCATACACCAGGTTCTGGGCCATGGTGATGCCCATCACCAGCAGCACCTCAATCCCCCCGTGTCCGGCGCCGTACATCAGAGCGGTCTGGGGCTGGGGGTATTTCTTTTTCAGCAGCTTCATGGCAAGCAGCCGCCCGGTCTCCTCGAAAATCCCCGCTGCCAGTCCGCCGTAGAGGGCATAGAGCCAGGGAGTCTCCCAGATTTTCTGGCCGAAGGGGCCGGTGAGCACCAGGCTGTGGAACATACTTTCCACCACCATCACCGCCAGAAAGAAGGTGAGGCACCCGGCGAAAAAGGGCGTTACAGGGCTGGGGAGCTTCTTGCGAAGGTAAAACAGCAGTCCCAATGGCAGGGCCAGGCCCAGAAGGGCGTTCAGAGCCAGGACCCCGATGGTCAGATTGGAAATTTCCATATTGGCCTCCCGGGATTATTTCAGCTTTACGGCGGTGCCGTAGGCAATGACCTCGGCGGCGCCCTGCATCACCGCAGAGGAACCGAACCGGATGTTCACAATGGCGTCGGCTCCCATGGCTTCGGCCTCGTCCACCATCCGCTTGGTGGCGATCTGGCGGGCCTCCACCAGCATTTCGGTGTAGCTGGTGATTTCGCCTCCCACCAGGGTCTTCATTCCGGCCATGAAATCCTTGCCAAAGTTTTTGGACTGCACCACCGTCCCCTTCACCAGGCCCATGGCCTCCATGTCCCGTCCGGGCACGTGGTCAATATTCAGCAGCAGCATCTTCTTCTCCTCCTTCAATTTCTTTGATTCTTTCTTGGAATACCTTCCAGACAGGGATAATCAGTCCCAAATCCAGCAATGACGCAAGGAGCACCAATGTGCCCGCAACCCCTGCCAGGCTGTACCGCCACCACAGATATAGCAGAACGCCGGCGCTGGCGACACCGAGCAGGGTATAGAGGATCGCCCCCTTCAGGGCATCCCGCTTTTTATCCGCTTTAGTATTTTTTCGCATCCTCTTCCTCCCCGGAGTCAACCTCCTTCAGCCGCTGCCGCAGGGCCAGGAAGACCCCCACAAGGACGGCCAGAAAGATGGCTCCCACAAACGCGAGGGCTATCAGCCCCGCGGTGTCCTCCGGCAGCTCCAACACGGCGGCAGCCAGAAGCGCGAGATAGGCCAGCAAAAAGACTGCCACGGTCAGGGCGCTGATGATGGCGCCGCGTTTAATATTTTTTCGCATCGTCAATCTCTCCTTTCCGGATTTCCCGAATTCGCTGGGCCAGGGCGGCCAGGGTTCCGATGCCGATGGCGGCGAAAAAGCCCACGATCACCGCCACGGCCCAGATGGGCGGCGCCTGTTCCGGGTCGATGGAAACGGCCCAGAAAATCAGGCAGATGAGGGCGGCCATCACGCTGACCACCACCGCCGCCACCGTCACCGGGGCGATGTAGCGCACCCGGATGTCCTGAGCGGTTACGTCCCGGAAGCTGGTGCCGGAGGCTTCCAGGGCCTCCATCCGGGAAAGCAGCGCCTCGGTGTCCAGCTGGGAGATGGGAATGTCCTGGCTGGTCAGCTCCTGGCACAGAGCCATGGCCTGGTGCAGATTCCGCTGGGCCCGCTCCAGGGTGATCAAATGCCGCCGCATCCCGTCCCCCACGGTGTGGGTGCTCTGGAGCATGAGGCGGATCTCATCGATGGGCACGTCCAGCTTCCGCAGCAGCTTGATGCGGCGAAGCACCCGAACCTCCTCGTCGCCATAGTCCCGGTAGCCGTTCTCGGGATTCCGCCGGGGGCTGAGCAGACCCTGCTCCTCGTAGAAGCGGATATTCTTCTTCGTAATTCCCGCCAGGGATTCAACCTCATTGATTTTCACGGTGGATACCACCTTTCTTCCTACAGTATAAACCTTCCACCAGGGGGAATGTCAAGGATTTTTTATGAAAATGCGCCAATTTAAGGCATCCCAATGCCGTCATCCCCGTAGGAATGGGTCTTGACCCGCCCGCCCCCCCTGTTACTGCGTAAATTCTAAATTTTTACGTTTTACAAACACTGGCCGGGTTTATTGCTTTCAGTGCCACGCGGAGGTGTTCCTTTCTTGCCGACACAAGAAAGGAAGGCCCCCCGCAGGGGTCGGGGAGCACC
>CAZYWM010000050.1:0-15044 GCA_964651615.1 uncultured Oscillospiraceae bacterium
CGTAGGCGGTTTTGGTGGAACCGGGAGCGTTGGTGCCCATCAGGGTGCCGAAGGGAGGCGCGCCATACAGGTCGATCATCAGGTCGATGGGTTCATTGAACTCCCGGGCGTCAATGGTCTGGGATTTGACATCGAAGTGGATGGGGCTGTAGATGGTGTTGTTGGCCTGGTAGCGGGCGCTGAGGTACTGGATGTAGCGGGTGTAGACCATGGGCCAATCGTAGTAGTATTTCCAGGTCTTGGAGGAGTCCCGCCGCAGCGCTTCCATAAATACGGTAAAGCCGTTGGCGTTCAGGTAGTTGACCTTTTTATCAAACTCCTGGAAGTAAGCGGGGTTGATTCGGTCGTAATCGGGAACCAGGTCCTCATAGCCCTTGATCTTGCCGGGGAAGAAGAAGGGGCGGCCGCCCTCGTTGTGCATATCCCGGGCCGTAATCACACGGTCAATGTCCGTGCGGAACCAGTCCTCCACGCCGCAGACGGCCCAGGCCGAGCGGATGCAGGTGTTGTGCTCATCCGGAATGTTGATGGTGTAGGGCTTTCCGTCATTGGCCCAGGTGGGATATGCCACAATGGTGCCGATGCAGTTGTAGCCCTGGCTCTTTCGGATGCGGATCATGTCTTTCAGGGTCATGTCCGGGCCTGTGGGGCGGGGCTCATCGTCATCCGTCCAGGGGAAACGGTAGGTCGCCAGGGGCCACCAGGTATCGCCGACCATCACATAGGGCGTTCCGTCGGCGTACTCCATGGCATGTCCGTTGGCGCTGGCGCGGATAATGCCTCTGCGGCAGGGATTTTCCTGCTTCTCCTCTTCGGTCCATTCCAGAGCGAAATAGCCGCCGGAGATTCCGACCAGGCCGGTGTCCGCAACGGACGCGCCGGTGGTGTAGGTCCAGGTGCCGGGGGCGGTGGCGGTGACACGAATCCGCCAGGTGCTGCCGCCGTCCCAGAAGCCGAACACCCGCTTTTCAAAGCCGGGTCCCTTCAGCTCCGCCCAGACCGTGACGTCCGTATAGGGATTTTCATACTGGTTATTGGCCTGCAGGACGATTTCGTGAACGTCCCACATGTGGATAACAGCCTGTTTCATAATGGTTCCCTCCTATAGGTTATTTTGTAGAATCATCGGGAATATGGTAACGCTCCAGGAAGCCCAGACCCATATGATAGTTCTTGCCGGAGCCGTCCTCATTCAGGGCTTTGTCGATGGGCAGGTCGGTGTTCAGCTTTTTCAGCTTCCAGGCCCAGTCAAACTCGTCCGGAAAATCGCCCAGGGCAATCTCACCGAAATTGGAGCAGGTGAGCTCCTTCTTTTCCTCTAGCCACCGGCCCGTCCGGGGATCGAACCAGGACAGCTCATAGGTATCATAGGGACGCAGCCCCCGAACCTTTACATTCTCGGCGTCCTTCTCCGAGTAGCCCATGACCAGATCTCTTTCCTTTGTGGCGGAGCACATGGTCCAGCCTCTCCAGCCGGAGGTGGGGCCGTTGTAGTTGGGAGTGACCAGATTCTGATCCGGAATCAGCTCCTGATACCGCTTGCCCTCGGAGAACAGGAAACTGCGCACATACTGCACCATATAGGACGCGGGGAAGGTCATGGTGTCCCATATTTTGTAGGGCTCCTCCTCCGGCTCCACGTTTCCGCTCCAGCCGGCCTCAAAACCAGCCAGAAGGCCGCCATAGGCGCCGGACAGAACGCTTCCATAGTAGCAGGAACGGCAGTTCAGATGGTCCTCCACGCTGTTTACATTGCCGAATACCAGCGTCTTCATCGCCCCGTCCTTATCCCGCATGATGCTGGTATGACCGCTGTAGTAGGGCTCGCCGTTGATGGACGGAACAGGGTTGTCGTCATGATACATATCCGTCAGCAGCCAGTAATACTGATGGTCCCGCCAGTTGCCGGTCTGATCGAAGGTCTTCCAGTGCTGCTCCTCCGGGCCGCCATAGGCAATCTTGGAGGAGCCGGGAGAATTGGTGCCCAGCAGGGTGCCGAAGGGGGGCGCGCCATACAGGTCGATCATCAGATTGATGGGGTCGTTGAACTCCCGGGAGTCGATGGTCTGAAGCTTTCCGTCGAAGTGAATGGGGGAATACAGGGTGTTGTTGGCCTGGTAACGGGCGCTGAGGTACTGGATGTAGCGGGTGTAGACCATGGGCCAATCGTAGTAATACTTCCAGGTTTTGGAGGAGTCTCTGCGCAGGGCCTCCATAAAGACCGTGATGCCGTGCTCGTTCAGCCAGTTGACCTTCTTGTCGAAGGCCTGGAAATACTTGGGGTTGATTCGGTCGTAATCCGGAACCACATCCTCGTAGCCCTTGATCTTGCCGGGGAAGAAGAAGGGACGGCCCCCCTCGTTGTGCATGTCCCGGGCGTGGGCATCCAACTTTGTATACCATTCCTCCACGCTGCACATTGCCCAGGCGCCTCTGGCAAAGGTGCCATATTCGTCGTCGATTTTAATGGTGGCGGGTTTTCCGTCATTTGCCCACGTGGGGTAGGCGACGATGGTTCCGATGCAGTTGTAGCCCTGAGTCAGACGATGGCGGACCATGTCCTTCATGGTCATGCCGGGGCCGATGGGGCGCTCCTGCTCGTCGTCCGTCCAGGGGAAGCGGTAGGTCGCCAGGGGCCACCAGGTGTCACCCACCATGAAAAAGGGCGTTCCGTCGGCGTATTCCATGGCGTGTCCGTTGGCAGTGGCCCGGATGATGCCTCTGCGGCAGGGATTTTCCTGCTTCTCCTCCTCGGTCCAGGCGATGGCGGTGTAGCCGCCGGTGTGTCCGCACAGACCGGGGTCCTCCGTGGACGCGCCGGTGGTGTAGGTCCAGACACCGGGCTGGGTGGCGGTCACACGGATTTTGAACACATCGTCGCCGTCCCAGAAGCCGTAGACACGCTTCTCAAAGCCGGGGCCCTTCAGATCCGCCCACACCGTAACCTGTGTGTATGGATTTTCATATTCCAGCTGGGATTTCAGTTCTATCTCGTATACATCCCATACGTGAATTACAGATTTTTTCATCTTTGATTAGTCCTTTCTGTTTCAATCAGAAAATGAAAACGATTACATTTTCATGCAAAAAAACCAGGGATTGGAAGCGCCTTCACAGGACTGCCCCATGCTATGGCGGGCTTCCCCGGCCCGTTTCACGCCGGTTACTCGCCTCTGTTTTCTCCCACATAGGTGTAAATAATGTCTTTTTTCATGGGATAATCCTTGCCTGCCTGGCTGCTGAGGCGATAATCGTCGTTGAGCCGTTTTGCCTTAAAGGCCCAGTCCAGCTCATCCGGTCTGGCGGGCAGGGGGATGCTGCCGTAATAATTGACCTCTATCTGCTGGCTTTCCAGCCATTCGCCCGTCCGGGGATTGAAGTAACGGAACTCGTACAGATCGCCGGGCCGGAGTCCCCGGATTCGGCAGGGCAGGGTGTCCTTTTCCAGATACCCCAAAACCAAATCCCGCTTTCTGGTGGCGGAGCAGAAGGCCCAGCCTCTCCAGCCGTGCTCCCGGCCGTGGAAATTGGGGGTGATGAGGTTGCAGTCGGGGATCAGCTCCTGATACCGCTTTCCTTCGGACAGGAGGAAATCCCGGGTGAATCTGGTCTGGAGGGAGGAGGGAAACTCCATGGTATCCCACAGCTTGAGGGGTGTTTCCTCGGGCTCCACGTTGGCGCTCCAGCCGGCCTCGAATCCGGCCAGATTTCCGCCGTAGCCGCCGGAGAGGATGCTGCCATACAGGGAGGAACGGAAATTCATGTGGTCGTCTTCCACGTTTACGTCGCCGATGACCCGTTCATAGGCCTGCCCCTGGACATCCAGGAAGGTGGTCACATGGCCGGGGTAATAGGGTTCGCCGTTGATGGCGGGAACCGGGTGCTCATCGTTAAAAATGTCCGTCAGAAGCCAGTATTGCTCATGGTCCCGGCGGTTTCCGATCTGATCCATGGTCTTCCAGTGCTGCTCCTCCGGGCCGCCGTAGGCGAACTGGGTGGAGCCGGGGGCGTTGGTGCCCAGCAATGTGCCGAAGGGAGGCGCGCCGTACAGGTCGATCATCAGATTGATGGGCTCATTGAACTCATGGGAGTCGATGCTCATCAGCTTGGCGTCATAGTGAATGGGGCTGAAAATAGTATTATTGGCCTGGTAGCGGGCGCTGAGGTACTGGATGTAGCGGGTGTAGACCATGGGCCAATCGTAGTAATATTTCCAGGTTTTGGAGCTGTCCCGCCGCAGAGCCTCCATGAATACGGTAAAGCCGTTGGCATTGAGATAATTGATTTTTTTGTCCAGAACCTTGAAATATTCCGGGTTGATCCGGTCATAATCGGGAACCAGGTCCTCGTATCCTTCGATTTTTCCGGGGAAGAAGAAGGGACGCCCGCCTTCGTTGTGCATGTCCCGGGCGGTAAGGGACGCCGCCAGCTGGGGGTCCATGGAGCGCCGGAACATATCGCTTACGCTTCCGGCAATCCACGCGCCTCTGACCGCGGTCTGATGCTCGTCGGGGATGAGGATGGTGGAGGGCTTTCCGTCCTTTGCCCAGGTGGGGAAGGCCACGATGGTGCCAACGCAGTTGTAGCCCTGCTCCTTCCGAACCCGAACCATATCCTTCATGGTCATGTCCGGGCCCACGGGATGGGGGGTATCCTCATCCGACCAGGGATAGCGATAGCTGGCCAGGGCCCACCAGGTATCGCCCACCATCACATAGGGGGTCCCGTCCGCATATTCCATGGCGTGGCCGTTGGCTGTTGCCCGGACGATTCCCCTGCGGCAGGGATTTTCCAGTTTTTCTTCCTCGCTCCACTCCAGCGCGGTGTATCCGCCGGATATGCCCGCCAGACCGGGGTCCGGAACGCTGGCGCCTGTTGTGTAGGTCCATAGGCCGGGGGCGGTGGCGGTGACGCGGATGCGCCAGATGCTTCCGCCGTCCCAGAAGCCGAACACCCGCTTCTCAAAGCCCGGGCCCTTCAGCTCTGCCCATACGGTAACATCCGTGTAGGGATTTTCATACCGGTTATCCGCCTGTAAGACGATTTCGTGAACGTCCCACAGATGGATGATTGTCTGCTTCATGTCAGGGTCCTCCCTCTTTTTTTCATTACCCTGAAAAGAAAACGATTACATTTTCATTTTACAGGACTTTATGAAAAAGTCAATGGGAATTCCTTCGGCAATCTCCACAAGAAAAGACCATAAAAATAGTCATTTCAAACCAAACACTTATCCGGCGGACCCCAATGCCCCCGGACAAATGTCTGGTTTGAAATGACTGTTTCGCCTGAAAAAGGCTATAGGCTTCTGGTTGAGTCCTTGATCACCATCAGGGGCTCAAAGATGACCTCCCGGGCGCCCACTGCGGGATTGGAAATCCGGGAGAGAATCAAATTTGCCGCTTTTTCCCCGATAAACATGGGGTTCAGCGTGGCAAATGTGGGCTGAACCTTAAACAGGTCGCTGTTGCTGATGTTGCCAAAGGAGGCCACGGAAACGTCCTGGGGGATGCGGTAATTGTGCCGCGCGAGATACTTGTATACGCCGATGGCCATGTCGTTGTTGGACACAACGATGGCCGTGGGAGGCTCCTCCAGCTCCATCAGGTATTCACAGCCCCGGATTCCGCCCTCCTCGTTGAAGTGCCCGGAATTGAAATTGTAGATGTAGTGATCGTCCACCGTGACGCCGATTTTCTTCATGGCGGCGGAAAAACCTGCCAGACGTTCCCTGCCCGTACTGGTGGACAGGTCCGAGCTGATGATGGCAATCCGGCGGTGCCCCCTGTCGATCAGGTGCTCTGTAATATCATACACGCCGCTGTAGCCGTTGGAACCCACAAAATCCCCCCGAAATTCCAGGGAAGAGACACTTCTGTCCACCAGAACCATGGGAATTTTCTCGCTGAGCTCCGCGACAAGCTTGTCGTTTCGCCCGGTTGTGTTCAGGATGATCCCCTGGACATTCAGACTCTGCATCCGCTTGAGCTGCTCGATCTCCGTTTTGGGGTCGTCATCGGTGCTGGAAACCATCAGGCTGTAGCCCGCGTTCCGGAGAATGCTGTCGATGGTTTTTGCCATGATTGTAAAATGGGTATTGGAAATGTTGGAAATCAGAAACGCGATAATGCTGCTGGAATCATTTTTCAGATTTCTGGCCGTGATGTTGGGAACGTACTGAATCTCTTCAATGGCAGACAAGACCTTTTGGACGGTATCCGGCCGCACAAACCCGGAATTGTTGATAACCCGGGAAACGGTAGCGGTGGATACGCCTGCATGCCTTGCCACATCCTTGATTGTGGCAACGCTCATCGGCAGTCCTCTCCTCTCTGTGTTTTCATTTTTCGGGTCCGAATTAACGTTAATCGTTTACTTCGACTAATATATCGCATCTTAATGCCAAAGTCAACCAATTCTCAGCAATTTTTTAAGAAATCGTGTACAATTTTCAAAGGGAGGGTATTTGCCGCCAAAACGAGCCATTCTCCGATATGACAGGCAATTTTATGTACACTGTGCACAATTTCATATCGAAATATAAGGTGAAAATGTTGAATATTCAAAAACTTGTTGACAAACCGAGAAAGCTGCGCTATCCTAGAGATACCGAAATGAAAACGATTACAAAATTCATGCGGTAAAAATTAAAAAAAAGGAGTTGCAAAAAATGAAAAAGTACCTCGCCCTCGTCCTTGCCATGCTGATGATTATTGGCTGCTTGAGCGTTACTGCTGCTGCTGCCGATAATTCCGATCGCGTTCTGAACATTGGCATCAGCTCGGAAATCTCCAACATCGTCCCCATGTCCAACAATGTGGCTGTGGCCAACCGTGACGGCCTGATTGTATTTGCGCTCTATGATTCCCTGCTCTGGTACGATACCACCACCGACACCCTGAACCCTTGGATCGCCACCGAGTGGAGCCACAGCGACGACGGCCTGGAGTGGTACTTCACCATCCGTGACGACGTCTACTTCCACAACGGCGACAAGATGACCGCCGAAGATGTGGCCTGGACCCTGAACCTGATCCCCGAGAACCCCGTTGTCACCGATGCCAACATCCCCGGCTACGGCCACGCGGAGGTTGTGGACGACACCCATGTGGTTGTCTATATGGACAGCGTGTTTGCCGCCGCGGACAACTTCTTTGCCTCCTATCACATCGGCATCCTGGACAAGAGCTACCAGGAGGAAGTGGGCTGGGAAGGCTACATCGATCATCCCATCGGCACCGGCCCCTACAAGTTTGTTGACCGGGCGCTGGGCTCCTACGTGAAGCTGGAGGCCAACGAGCTCTACTGGCAGGGCGCTCCTGACATCAAGTATGTGAACCTGAACATCCTGCCCGACGCCAACTCTCAGCTGCTGTCCCTGGAGGCGGGGGAGGTGGATGTTCTGCAGAACGTCTCTCTGGCCAACTGTGACAAGGTAGAAAAGATGGATGGCTTCCAGGTCAGCTACTGCACCGCCAAGACCGTGGCATTCATCAACTGGGGCACCCACTCCAAGCTGGATACCGACGAGAATCTGCGTAAGGCTGTTGCCGCCGCCATTGACTACGATATTATCTGTGATGTGCTGAACAAGGGCCACACCGTTCCCGTTACCATGATGATTGCCCCCGGCATCCGCTGCCGCCCCGAGGACGGAACCTTTACCCCCGCCCAGTCCTATGATCCCGAAGCCGCCAAGGAGTTCCTGGCCCAGTCCACTTACACAAGCTCCGATACGCTGTCCATCGTTGTGACTGCCGGCTCCAAGGAGGAGAATGTCTGCAAGGTCATTCAGGGCAATCTGCAGGAGGTGGGCATCAATGCCGAGCTGAAGGCCATCGACGGCGCTACCTACTCCACCCTGACCGGCGAGGGCAATTTCGACATCGGCATTTACTCCACCCTGCCCTCCCTGTATGACTGCAACCTGATGTATCAGTTCTATATCCCCGGCACTACAACCTTCGACGCTTCCAAGTGCGAGCAGAAGGAAGAGCTGGGCGCTCTGGCCATCGCCTCTCTGACGGAGCTGGACGAGGATGCCCGCACCGAGATTTTCCGCCAGATGGCTGACATTATGAATGAGCACGCTGTGAAGCTGCCTCTGTACCAGGACTGCAACACCTTCTGCTTCAACAGCTCTGTTTCCGGCGTACAGGCAATTCCCGGCACCAATGTCCGCATTGCTGAGTGGACCTGGGCCGATTAATTCGATCGATTCGCCGCCTCCAATGATCCCGAATGGCCTCCGGGCCATTCGGGATTACAAAAAGAAAGGAGAACCGCAATGGTAAAATACATTGCTAAGCGTCTGTTGGAGATCATTCCCACATTCCTTCTCCTTACCCTGCTTGTTTACACAATTCTGTCGTTATCTCCCGCCGATCCCGCGCTGATGCGTCTGGGCAGTACGGCAACAAAGGAAGCGATTGAGGAAGTACATCACGAGCTTGGTCTGGATAAGCCGCTGCTTGTTCGCTACGGAACCTATATGTGGAACCTGGTGACAAAGGGCGATATGGGGAAGTCGTGGGTCATGCAGACCAGCGTACAAAAGAATTTTATGGAGCGTCTCCCGAACACACTGCTGCTGACTGCCATGGCGCTGCTGCTGACCATCGTGGTGGGCATTGCGGCGGGCGTGTTCGCGGCGGTCAACCAGAACTCCGCTGCCGACCGGATCACGATGATTCTGGCCATGCTCCTGATCAGCCTTCCAAACTTTTTCCTGTCACTGATCTGTCAGATTTATATCTGCCTGAAGCTCAGGCTTCTGCCAGTTACCGGCGCCTCCACCCTCCGCCACTTTATTCTTCCGGCAATCATGCTGGCAGCCAGCCGGGTGGCCGGTCAGGTCAGACTGACGCGTTCAAGCATGCTGGACGTGATCGGCCAGGACTACATCCGAACCGCGTATGCCAAGGGCTGCACCAAGGGCCGGGTGATTATGCACCACGCTCTGCGCAACGGCCTGCTCCCGGTGATCACGGGCATTGGCAACCAGGTGGGCGGACTTGTGGCCGGCGCGGTAACAGTGGAAACCATTTTCGCAATCCCCGGCATCGGTTCCATGCTGGTCAATGCCGTGCGGAGCAACGATATTCCCGAGGTTATGGGCCCAATCATTTTCATCTCTCTGCTTGTGTGTGTTGTGAATTTGTTTGTAGACTTCCTGTATGCGGTTGTTGACCCTCGGGTCAAGCTGCAAATGCGCTGATTGGAGGAATGCAGACATGACAAAACGTAGAATTGAAAGAATGGAGCAAGCCGCTGCAAAGGGCAGCATCTCCCAGTGGGGACTGATCTGGATCCGCTTCAAAAAGAACAAGCTGGCAGTGATCGGCCTGGTGGGAATCGTCGCGATGATGCTGATTTGCTTCACTTCTCCTTTGTATATCAGCTGGGATCGGGTGACGCACCAGGATCTTCTGCTGGAAACGGTGGAGCCCTGCGCCGAATTCCCCTTCGGAACCGACCAGTTCGGCCGTGACCTGTTCGCCCGGATCCTGCGCGGCGGCGTGTACAGCCTCTCTTCCGGCTTCATCGTCATGCTGGGAGCGCTGGTGCTGGGCATCTTCTTCGGAAGCATTGCCGGCTACTTTGGAGGGAAGGTCGACACCGTAATTATGCGTCTGATGGACGTGTTTATGTCGGTTCCCAACCTGCTGATGGCAATGACGCTGATTGTGGTGTTCGGGCAGGGCATCGGGAGCCTGTGGCTGGCAATGGCACTGTCCAGCTTCCCCGGCCTGGCCAGAACCGTCCGCTCCGCCATCATGACCACCCGCTCTGCCGAATACGTGGATGCCGCCCATATTTACGGCGCCTCCACCACAAAAATCCTGGTAAAGCACATTCTTCCCAACTGTATCGGTCCTGTGGTCATTTCCGCCACACTGATGCTGGGCAGCACCATTCTGGGCATTGCCGGCATGGGCTTCCTGGGAATTGGCATCGCCTCTCCCACGCCGGAATGGGGCACCATTCTTTCGGAGGTAAAGGACTACATCCGCTTCTATCCTTACCTGGGGATTATTCCCGGCGGCGCGATTGCCTTGAGCGTTATTTTCATTAACTTTGTAGGCGACGGTCTGCGGGATGCCCTGGACCCCAGAATGAAGAAATGAGGGATGTATATGGAAGAGCTGCTGAACATTAAGAACCTTCATGTACAATATAATACCGACGAATCCGTGGTTCATGCCGTAAACGGTGTGAATCTGGTGGTGCACAAGGGCGAGGCCATGGGCCTTGTGGGAGAAACCGGCGCGGGAAAAACCACCACTGCCCTGAGCGTCCTGAACATTCTGCCGGAGCAGGTGGGTGAAATCACAGAGGGCTCCATCACGTTTGAGGGCAAGGATGTGCGCTCCATGAGCAAGAAGGAGCTGCGCGTCATGCGGGGCAAACAGGTCTCCATGATTTTCCAGGACCCAATGACCAGCCTGAATCCCATTATATCCGTGGGTGATCAGATCGGTGAAATGCTGCTGCTCCACTTCCGTGACCTGTCCAAAAAACAGCGGGAGGAACGGGTGGAGAAGATTCTGAAGCTGGTGGGAATCCCGGCGGAACGGAAGCATGAGTATCCCTTCCAGTTCTCCGGCGGGATGAAGCAGCGCATCGGCATCGCCATCGCCCTGGTGTGCCAGCCCGACCTGCTGATTGCCGACGAGCCCACCACCGCCCTGGACGTGACCATCCAGGCGCAGATTTTACAGCTCATGCGGGAGCTGAAGAAGAACTTCAACACGGCAATGATTATGATTACCCACGATCTGGGCATCGTTGCCGAGACCTGCGACAGCGTTTCCGTGATGTACGCGGGAGAAATTGTGGAATCCGGCACGGTGGAGGACATTTTCAGCAAAAAGGACAATCATCCCTACACCACGGGACTGTTCAACTGTATTCCCAAGCTGGACTCCAACGAAAAGCGATTGACCCCCATTGAGGGCTTCGTGGTTGATCCCACCAACCTTCCCACAGGCTGCAAATTCCACGAGCGGTGTCCCTTCGCCACGGAGCGATGCGGGCAGCAGCAGCCGGCGGACTATACCAGTTCCACCCACACCATCAAATGCTTCCGCTACGAATCCTGGGGAAAGGAGGAAAAGCCATGAGCACGCCGATCATTGAAACAAAGCATCTGACCAAATATTTCCAGACGCCCCGAGGCCTGCTTCACGCGGTGGAGGATGTGAATCTTTCCATCTCGGCAGGGCAGACCATTGGCGTGGTGGGCGAATCCGGATGCGGCAAGACAACCCTGGGACGGGTGATTACCCGGCTGGAAAGCGCCACCTCCGGAGAGGTGCTGCTGGATGGGCGGGAAATCCTGGGCCTGAAGGGCAGGGAAAAGCAGGAGATTTACCACGACATCCAGATGGTGTTCCAGGACCCCTATTCCTCCCTGAATCCCCGGCTTTCCCTGGGCGACATCATTGCCGACCCCATCAAAACCATGGGCCCCAAAATGTCCAAGAAAGAGCTGAATGAGCGGGTGCGTTCCCTGATGGAAACGGTCGGCCTTCCCAGCCGGTACTACAACCAGTACCCCCATGAATTGGACGGCGGCAGACGGCAGAGAGTGGGCCTTGCCCGGGCGCTGGCCCTGGACCCCAAGTTCATTGTGTGCGACGAGCCGGTGTCCGCCCTTGACGTTTCCATTCAGGCGCAGATTCTGAATCTTCTCATGGATTTGCAGGATCAGAAAAAGCTTGCCTATATGTTCATCACCCACAACCTCTTTGTGGTGAAGCACATCAGTCACAACATTATGGTCATGTACATGGGACAGGTGGTGGAATACGCGGACAAGGACGAACTGTTCGCCCATCCGGCCCATCCGTATACCAAGGCGCTCCTGGCTGCTATCCCTCAGCCGGATCTTTCCAACCGCGGCAGGGAAAGAGAACTGCTCAAGGGCGAGGTTTCCAGCCCCATCGAGCCCAAGCCCGGCTGCCGGTTTGCGCCCAGATGCCCCTTCGCGTCGGAAAAGTGCCGTTCCGGAGCCATTCCGCTGAAGGAAATCAGTCACAACCACTACTGCGCCTGCACCTTATTTAACGATTGAGAGGTTAACCTATGAAGATTGCAATTGGATCAGATCATTGCGGCTACGCAATGAAAATGAAAATGCTTCCTTATTTGCAGGAAGGTAATGAAATCACGGATTTTGGATGCTACTCAGAGGACGTGGTGGATTTTCCCGACATTGCCCAGAAAATCTGTGGCGCCGTGCTGACCGGCCAGGCGGAGCGGGGCATCATGTTCTGCAGCACAGGCTGCGGCGCGGTGATTGCCTGTAACAAAATCAAGGGAATCCGCGCGGCCCTGTGCCACGATGTCTACTGCGCCCACCAGTGCGTGGAGCATGACAATGTGCAGGTGCTGGGCCTGGGCGGAGAGGTGATCGGCTACTACACCGCGAAAGAGGTCATCGATTCCTTCCTGAACGCCAAATTCTCCGGCCAGGACGAGTTTGTCCGCAGACTGGAAAAACTGGAGCACCTGGAAGCAAAATTCTGACATTTGCCCCATTTTCACGGTAATTTCCCAGCCTGCACGGCATCCATGGGGTGATTTCCCCAGCCGCCTCCACAGGACAAATCCGAAAGCAGGCAGTCAATTCCGGCTGCCTGCTTTTTATACTATCCTTTGATTAAAACCTCACAATCTTTCCGGTCTGATTTGTGTAAAACGGCGTTGTCGTCTTTGCTGGGCGTCAGCCCAGCTGCATCCGACCTCTTGTTTTACGCAAATCATCCTCGGAAATCTTTGTGAACTTTTAATCAAAGTCTAGTATTATCAATCAAATTTAATCCCCGGGGCGGGAAGAAAATTACGTTTGCAAAGCGAAAACGGAGGAATCTCTATGCGGCTACACAGGGCGTCCCGGAGCCGGACGGTTGACGATACGCTCCTTTTTCAGATCTTGCGCTTCAGCGTGCCGCTGGCGCTGACGGGAATTCTCCAGCTGGTATTCAATGCCATGGACAACCTTGTGGTGGGAAAGTTTTCGGGAGCCAGCGCGCTGGCCGCGGTGGGCGCCACCACCTCTCTGGTGCACCTGATCGTCGGCGCCTTCAACGGAATGTCCATCGGCGCGAACATTGTGGTCGCCAGGGCCATCGGAGGAGAACAGGACGATCAGATCAAACGCGCGGTCAACTGCGCCTTTGCGCTGAGCGGAATTCTCGGAGTTGCCGTCATGTGCTTGGGCGTCCCCCTCTCCAGCACCATGCTGGCCTGGATGGGGACGCCGGAAGAGATTCTGCCGCTGTCCGCCAGGTATCTGCAAATCTATTTTCTCGGCGCTCCGGCGCTGGTTGTCTTCAACTTTGCTGCCGCCGTCCTCCGGGCATACAACGACACCACCCATCCGCTGCTCATCCTGAGCGGGTGCGGCGTTGTCAATGTTGCGCTGAATCTGCTGTTTGTCATTCAGCTGCGCATGGATGTGGCGGGCGTGGCCCTGGCCACCACCATCTCCCAATACCTTTCACTGATTTTGATTCTGGTTTTCTTCCTGAAAGCCAACGGCACCATGAAATTAAGAATCCGGTCTGTCCGGTTGTATCCCAGGGAGGCGGTGGATATTCTTGCGGCGGGTTTTCCCGCCGGTATCCAGGTGATCGTATTCAACACGGCGAATGTGCTGATTCAGAGCTCTGTGAATATCTTCGGCACCCACGTCATTGCTGCCAACACCGCGTCCGGAAGCCTGTGCGGATTTGTGTACACGGCAATGAATTCCGTCTACCACGCATCAGTCACATTCACCAGCCGGGCCATGGGAAACAGAAATTATTCCGCGATTCCAAAGCTCCTGAACATCTGCCTGACGGCGGTTTTCCTGATCTATCTGCCCCTGGCGTTGGTCGTCTCCGCCTTCTGCCCCCAGCTGCTGGGAATATTCCTCTCCAGAAAGGAACCCGGCTACGAGATCATCATACAGCAGGGTGTCATCCGAACGCTTTACTGTGTGATCCCCTATTTTGTCTGCGGCTTTATGGAGGTGCTGTGCGGCGTCATCCGAGGAATGGGCAGAGCCTGGCTTCCCATGATCGTCAGCACAATCGGCTCCTGCCTTGTCCGAATCCTCTGGATCGCCACCATCTTCCGGGCGAGCAAATCTCTCACGGTTTTGTATCTGGTATTTCCGGTAAGCTGGATCATCACCGCGGCGATGCACCTGGGCTGCTTTGCTGTCCTTTACCGCCGCCTGATCCGCAATGACAAAAATTTTGCCAGATTCCGGAATTGATTCCGGGAGTAATGGGGTATACAATTACATATCATACATTCCCGGCCCAGACGCCGGTTTGCGGGAAACAAAAGGAATCACCAGGAGGAAACCCATGAAAATTGAAAAATACAAGGACGATTATCGGGTGCACACCCACGTGGACGCAAAGGGCCGGATTGTTGAAGAGGCGGAATACATTGGGCGGTCCTTCCGGTTTAAGGCCGACCCTCACAAGCGCAGAGCCCAGGCGTGCCTTATGGTGATTCTAAACGGAATATCCATGGCAATCCTCCTTGCCGGGCTTGCCTGCGGCGCCTCTTTGGAGAAGGTCGCGTATGCGGTCATTCCCCATACCGCCAGCCTGATTCCCCTTTGGTTCACCATTCGCGGGCTGGCCATTCTTGCTGCGGACAAAAATGTGCTGACCCGGGAACAGAAAGACCGGATGAGCCACTATTTTGTCGCGGGCAGCTGGTCCGCGCTGGCGGCATTGCTTCTCGCCATTCTGGGAAGCCTGGTGTACCTCCTGTTTGTGTCACCCGACAGCCCGGGCAGGATGGAGTGGTTCTTCCTGCTGAGTGAAATTGTCTCGCTTGGGAGCGCTGCTTACACCCTGAGCAGAAGAAAACTGGCGGACGTTGTCTGCATACAAGAATAAAAGCAATACCGCACAATAGGACAAGGGTTCTCGGCGAGAGATTTTGTGCCCAATCAAAGTTTGGGAAAAGGCGGAATACTTTGTGTATTTCCCTTTTTCCAAACTGATGAGTGGGTGCAAAAGATCCGCCGAGGA
>CAZYWM010000051.1:0-5818 GCA_964651615.1 uncultured Oscillospiraceae bacterium
TGACAGTCCAGCCCCGTGCGAAATTGGCTGCGGGCCCTGCCCGCCAAATTACAAGTTACTGTTTGCTGCCCAAACCGATAAAAAATAAAGTGAGGAAGATAGAAATGTTTACCGGCTTTACCCCTGAGACTGTGGATTTCCTCTGGGGCATTCGCATGAACAACAATCGGGACTGGTTTTTGGAGCACAAAAAGCAGTACGTGGACACCCTGTATGAGCCCATGAAGGCCCTGGGCGCCCAGCTTTTCCAGCCCTTTCTGGAGCGGTCCGGGGATATTCTGAAGGTCAGCCGCATCTACCGGGACGCCCGGCTCCACCACCCCGACCCCTACAAGGAGAGCTTGTGGATTTGCATCCGGCGGGATGTGGACTGGTGGGCGGAAAATCCCTGCCTGTTCTTTGAAATTACCCCCGATGGGGTGAGCTACGGCTTCTCCCTGTGGCATCCCAAAACCGCCGCCATGGAGGACTTCCGGGCAAGAATTTCCGCCAAGCCCCGGGAGTTTCTGGATATGCTTTGCGCTGTCCAGGATTCGGTGGGCATGACCGTCACCGCCCAGTGCTACAAGCGCTCCAAGCCCGCCCCCGACCCCGCCATCCAGCCCTACTACGACTGGAAGGGGGAGATTGGATTGATCGTCCACGAGGATGTGGGCCCCGATATTTTCGGCCCGGCGCTGGGAGAGCGGGTGGGGGAATTCCTGCCCAAGCTCATTCCCCTGTACGACTATTTCAACATCATTACCCTGGGATAAAGGAGAAAGAAACATGAGAAAGACAACCGTTTTTAAGGGCATTGCCACCGCCATGGTCACACCCATGACCGCCACCGGCGTGGACTATGAGGCCCTGGGCCGCTTCATTGACTTCCAGATTTCCGCCGGAATCAACGCCCTGGTGGCTGTTGGCACCACCGGTGAGAGCGCCACATTGTCCGCCCAGGAGCGCAACGAGGTCATCCGCTTCACCGTGGATCGGGTGAATGGCCGGGTGCCTGTGATCGCCGGAACCGGCACCAACAACACCGCCCACGCCATTTCCTACACCGAGAGCGCCTGCGCCATCGGGGCGGACGCGGTGCTGGTGGTCACTCCCTACTATAATAAGTCCACCCAGGCGGGACTGATTGCCCATTTCACCGCCATTGCCGACAAATCCGACAAGCCTGTGATCCTCTACAACGTGCCCTCCCGCACCGGCTGCAACCTGCTCCCCGCCACGGTGGAGGAGCTTGCCCGGCATCCCAATGTGGCCGGCATCAAGGAGGCCAGCGGCAACATGGCCCAGGTGGTGGAGCTCTTCGCCCGCTGCGGCGACAAAATCGACGTGTACTCCGGTGAGGATGCCATCACCATCCCCATGATGGCCATGGGCGGCAAGGGCGCCATCAGCGTGCTGAGCAATGTGATTCCCGCTCAGACCGTGGCCATGACCGACGCCTTCTTCGCCGGCAGGCTGGACGAGGCCGCCAGGATGCAGTGCAAGTACCTGGATTTGATCAACGATCTGTTCTGCGAGGTCAACCCCATCCCCGCCAAGGCCGCCATCAGCGCCATGGGCTATGGGGAGGAGAATATCCGCCTGCCTCTGATTCCCATGAGCGAGGAAAACCGCCAGCGGATGTTCCGGCGGATGCGCCAGCTGGGGGTAGAAGTATGAGAGCGGTGCTCTGCGGGGCCAACGGGGCCATGGGAAAACTCATTGATGCCATTTTGGGCGGCGAGGTAGTGGGCCGGGTGAGCATCGACGGGGAGAACAACGTGCCGAAGACCTTTGACGAGCTGGGCGCGGTGGAGGCCGATGTAATTATCGACTTCTCCCACCACTCCGCCGCGGCGGATGTGCTGGACTATGCGGAAAAGGTCGGCGCCGCTGTCGTCATCGGCACCACCGGCCACACCGAGGATGAGAAGCAGATGATTATGGACGCCGCCCAGCGGATTCCCGTGTTCTATTCCGGGAATATGAGCCTGGGCATTGCCCTGCTGTGCAGCCTGACCCGTCAGGCGGTGGCGCTGTTCCCGGAGGCGGATGTGGAGATCGTGGAGATTCACCACAACCGGAAGGTGGACGCCCCCAGCGGCACCGCCAAAATGCTCTTCGAGGCGGTGAAATCCGTCCGCCCCCAGGCGGTGGAGCACGACGGCCGCTCCGGCGAGTGCAGGCGCACCCGCGACGAGGTGGGTATTTCCTCTCTGCGGATGGGCAGCGTGGTGGGCATCCACGAGGTCCATGTCTGCACCCCCAGCCAGACCATCACCCTGCGTCACCAGGTCTCCAACCGGAATATGCTGGCCGAGGGCGGTGTGGAGGCGGCCCGGTTCATGGTGGGCAAGCCCAAGGGCTTTTACAACATGGAAAACCTGCTGGCCGGACGCTGATTTATCCCACTGAGCCAAGGAGACAGCGATATGAAGGTATATTATATGAACGGGGCCGGAAATGACTTTATGGTCATGGATGGCCGGGGGCTGAGCCCGGACTATTCTGCTCTGGCGAAAAGGCTCTGCGCCCTGACGGGTGCGGATGGCTTCATGGCGGTGGACACCTCTGAAACCGCTGATTTCAAGCTCCATTTCTACAATTCCGACGGCTCCCGGGGGGAGATGTGCGGCAACGGCTCCCGGTGCATCTGCCGGTTTGCCAATGAGTTGGGGCTGTCCGGGGACGAAATGACCGTGCAGACCGACGCCGGGCCGGTGCAGGGCTGGCGCTTGGGAGAGGGCCGCTATCGGGTTCGGCTGAATACCCCCACCACCGTGGACCTGCACCGGAAGGGGGACGTGGCCTATGTGGAGCTGGGAAATCCCGGCCTGCCCCACGCCATCCGGGAGTATTCGGGCAGCTTGTGGGCCGACGCCGGGAAGCTGCGCCCGGAGATGGAGCGGCTGCGCCACGACCCTGCCTTCCCCAAGGGGGCCAATGTGACTTACTTCACCAGAGTAGCCCCCACGGAGGTCAATGTGCTCACCTTTGAGCGGGGGGTGGAGGATTTCACCCTGGCCTGCGGCACGGGCTGCGGCAGCGTTGCCACGGTGCTCTATCTTACCGGGCAGCTCCCGGGGGGCGAGTTGACTCTGAACAACCGGGGAGGCACCCTGAAAGTCACCGTCATCGGCGATGGCAAGGTGGATGCCCTCTACCAGGAGGGGCCCACCGAAATCGTAAGGATTTACGATGTGGAAATTTGATCCCCCGATAATTCCTGTTGACAAATCCAGGTGCTTTTGGATATAATATGTTCTGTAAAAGCTGTGAAGAGAAGAGTACCCTCCATCCAGCCGGTCAGAGAGCCCGATGGGAAGCTCGGAAGACGACAATTTCTTCAGAGTTTCCTTTGCTGCGAACGGGCACGGTATGGGGTGGGGAACATGGTCTTGGAGCTGAGGGGTCGATTGGTAGGCCCTCTCCGGGTGCGCCCGTCAAAGCGTCAAAGAGGCAGGGGAGCTCCCTGCGAATCAAGGTGGTACCGCGTCAATTTTTGTCGCCCTTGGATTTGATCTAAGGGCGATTTTTCATTTTTAGGAGGAAATACTATGTGCAATGCCTGCAAGGGGAAGTTCTATATCACGACCCCCATCTATTACCCGTCTGCCAAGCTTCACATCGGCCACAGCTACTGCACCGTGGCCACCGACACCATGGCCCGCTACAAGCGGCTCCAGGGCTATGATGTGATGTTCCTCACCGGCACCGATGAGCACGGTCAGAAGATCGAGGACAAGGCCAAGGAGGCCGGCGTCACCCCCCAGCAGTTTGTGGACAACATCGTCCTGGGGGAGGGGGGCGTGAAGGACCTGTGGAAGCTGATGAACATCTCCTACGACCGGTTCATTCGCACCACCGACGACTATCACGTGGCCGCCATCCAGAAGATTTTCAAGAAGATGTATGAAAACGGGGACATCTACAAGGGCACCTACAAGGGAAAATACTGCAAGCCCTGTGAGTCCTTCTGGACCGAGAGCCAGCTGAAGGACGGCAAGTGCCCCGACTGCGGCCGGGAGGTGCAGGACGCCGAGGAGGAGGCCTACTTCTTCCGTCTGAGCAAATACGCCTCCCGGGTCCGGGATCTGCTGGTGAATACCGATTTCCTGGAGCCCCGGAGCCGTGTCAATGAGATGGTGAACAATTTCATTGACCCTGGTCTGGAGGATTTGTGCGTCTCCCGCACCAGCTTCACCTGGGGCGTGCCAGTGGACTTCGACCCGGGCCATGTGGTGTATGTGTGGATTGACGCCCTGTTCAACTACATGACCGCCCTGGGCTTTGAAAACGACAAATACGACGATCTGGAGAAATTCTGGCCCGCCGACGTGCATTTCGTGGGCAAGGAGATTGTCCGGTTCCATTCCATCATCTGGCCCGCCATGCTTATGAGCCTGAATCTGCCCCTGCCCAAGAAGGTCTACGGCCACGGCTGGCTGCTGCTGGATGGCGGCAAGATGAGCAAGTCCAAGGGCAATGTGGTGGATCCCTATCTGCTGGCCCAGCGCTTCGGCGTGGACGCGCTGCGGTTCTTCCTGCTGCGCTCCTTCCCCTTTGGCTCCGACGGCAATTTCTCCAATGAGCTGCTGATCTCCACCATCAACACCGACCTGGCCAACGACCTGGGCAACCTGGTCTCCCGCACCGTGGCCATGGCCCAGAAGTATTTCGGGGAGCACTTGCCCGCCCAGCAGCAGGCGGATGAGCAGAAGGATGCCGAGCTTATCGCCATGGCCTCCGGTCTGCGGGCAAAGTATGAGGAGCAGATGGAGAAATACGCCTTCCAGAACGCCCTTGCCGAGGTGTTCAAGGTGATTTCCCGGGCCAACAAGTATATCGACGAGAACGCCCCCTGGGTGCTGGCCAAGAGCGAGGAATGTAAGCCCCGGCTTGCCAGAGTTTTGTATAACCTGCTGGAAACCGTCCGCATCTGCGGCGGCCTGCTGTCCCCCTTCATGCCCGACACCGCCGCCGAGATCGGCAAGCGCCTGGGCGGAGCGGCCATGGACTGGGACAGCCTGGCCCAGTGGGGCCTGCTGGACAGCCAGGTGGCCGCCGCCGCCGGAGCGCCCCTGTTCCCCCGGATCGACATGGAGAAGGAACTGGCCGCTCTGGAGGCCCTCCACGCCCCCGCGGAGGAGCCCAAGGAAGACCCCCTGCCCGAACCCAAGGAGGAGATCACCTTCGACGTGTTCGAGAAGGTGGAGATGACGGTGGTGAAGGTGCTGACCTGTGAGAAGGTGAAAAAGAGCGAGAAGCTGCTGAAATTCACCCTGGACGACGGCACCGGCACTCCCCGGCAGATTCTCTCCGGCATTGCCAAGTATTACCAGCCCGAGGAGCTGCTGGGCAAAACCCTGGTGGCCGTGACCAACCTGGCCCCCCGGAAGATGATGGGCCAGGAGAGCCGGGGAATGCTGCTCTCTGCCGAGCGGGGAGAGAAGCTGAACCTGGTCATGCTGGATAGCTCCATCCCCGCCGGTGCCAGACTGGTGTAAAATTGGAAGCGCAGGGGTGCTTCACCCCAATGCCGCACCGGGCTGGTCTGTAGTCGCTTTTTCCCTAACCCGCCCGTAAGTGATGGGTTATGAGTGCTTCGTTGGTTCCACTGGTGCGGCAGCACCCATAGCTTCCCCCGGGGGAAGGCATTTTCCCCACCCCGTTGGTGGGCCAAATTACAATTCACCGATTCAAAGCGGAAAACAAAACAATTGAGCACCTTCCTGGTTTGGAAGGTGCTCAAAAATTTTTTATGCGTTTTCGGAGGAATCTCCCGGGGTGGTATCCGGCTCCGTGGAATCGGAGGGCTTCTCTTCCCCGGTGGAATCGG
>CAZYWM010000051.1:5918-14737 GCA_964651615.1 uncultured Oscillospiraceae bacterium
CTCCTCGGTGGGGTCAGTGGGCTTTTCCTCTTCGGTGGGATCGGTGGGCTTCTCCTCCTCGGTAGGATCAGTGGGCTTTTCCGGCTCAGAGGGATCGCTGGGCTCCACGGGGATGTCCACAGGCGGGTCCACAGGCACCGGCGGGAGAATGCCATAGGTGAAGACGGCTCTCATATCCACATCGGTCATGCAGATCCAGCCGGTGGGAATCCGGCCCCAGAGGACGCCGTCCACCTTGGCGGTGACATAGACAGGGACAATGCTTCCCTGAACCAGCTGGGAAATGGGGGAGCCTCCTCCGGCCATGGGGTAGACATCGGTATCCTTCACCACGCCGAAGCCATAGATGGGCGTGTTGGTGCCGGGGATCACGTCGGGGGCAACGTAGCCCATGCTGACCCAGCCGTAACGGGTGTAGCCCCAGTAGCTGCCGTCGGAATAGACCTGCTCCAGCACCAGCAGCCGGTCTCCCTTTTTGTAGGTGGTGTTGATGGCGTACCGGGTGCTGGGCCCGGAGCGGACATTCAGCTGGTCGGCGGTCACATTGCCAACCATGGGATTCTGGCCCACCTGGCCGTCCACATACACATACCCCAGGTAAATCCAGCCCCGGGCGGTGCGGCCCCAGCCGCTGTTGGTCTCGATGATGCCCACCCGCTGACCGCCGGAATAGGTGCCGATTCGGTCAAAATTGGTGCCGGGAGCGGTGCGGATGTTCAGCTGATTGGTGGTGACAATGCCCATGGTGGCGTAGCTTGGCACGTAGTCGCCATTTGTCTCGGATTCATCCAGGTCCGCATCCTTCACAACGTCGGGCATATTCAGCTGGTCGGCCGGAATCCAGCCGGACATGTTGTAATCCTTTGCGGTGGCGTACACCCACTGGGTGCCGGAGAACACTGCCGTGCGCTTGATGGAGAGCTCCGCCCCTTCTTCCAGCTGGGTCATCACCCGGCTGCCCTGGCTGTAGGAGCTGTAGAGCCTGGCGGGCTCTTTGGTGGTGGCCTGGTTCTGTTCCAGAACGGGCAGGGCAGTAGAGCGCAGACTGGCCGCCTGCACCCAGCCCAGGTCGCTTCCGGCGCGAACCTGGCACCAGAGGGTATTCAGGACGGTCTTGGAGTCCAGAACAACCACCTTGGTTCCGGCGGGCAGATCAGCCACTTTCTTGTAGAGCGCACCGGGGGCGGTACGCAGGGCCACCCGCTCCGCCGTAAAGGCTTCCACGCTGCTGTAGTCCGCGGATGCCTGAAGCACCCGAATGATGTAGCTGCTTGCCTTGGCCGCCAGCTCCGGCTCCGGTTCGCTGGATGCGGAACCGGAAAGCAGCATCGCCGCGGCAAGGAAGATCGCTGCTAATATTTTCATGATGATACACCTCCAATTTTTCCTGTTCACCTACCAGTATAGTGCAAGGAATTGGAAAAATCAAGGGAAGCAATAGAATCTTAATATGTGGAAATTGCGCCGCGCGGCAAATCGCCACACAGCGCAATTCCGGTTACTCCTGCTTCAAAAGCTGCTGCTTCTGATATTGGAGGGTATAGAGCTGGTAATAGCGTCCCTTTTGGTGCAGAAGCTCCTGGTGGGTGCCCTGCTCCAAAATTTTGCCGTGGGACAGGAGGATGATGTTGTCCGCGTGCTGGATGGTGGACAGCCGGTGGGCCACAATGAGCATGGTGCCGATGTTCTTCATCCGTTCCAGGGAGTCCTGAATCAGAATTTCGGTTTCCGTGTCGATGTTGGCGGTGGCCTCGTCCAGAATCATCACCGAGGGCTTGTGGATGATGGTGCGGGCAAAGGACAGCAGCTGCCGCTGGCCGGCGGAGAAATTGTTGCCCCGCTCCAGCACCGGCTCGTCCAGGCCGTGCTCCAGCCGATGAATAAAGGAGTCGGCGTTTACATACCGGGCCGCCTGCCATATCTCCTCGTCGCTGACGCCCTCCAGCCGCAGCAGGATATTGCTTCGGATGTCTCCGGAGAACAGGAACACGTCCTGGAGCATCTGGCCGAAATGGCGGCGCAGGGAGGAAATCTTGATTTTCCGGATGTCCATGCCGTCGATGAGAATCCGGCCCTTCTGAATGTCGTAATTCCGGCAGATCAGGGAGAGAATGGTGGACTTTCCGGAGCCGGTGGAGCCCACGAAGGCCACGGTCTGCCTGGGGGCCACATGGAAGGATACTCCCTTGAGCACCCACTCGTCGGGCTTGTAGGCGAACCACACATCCTGGAATTCAATCTCCCCCTTGATTTCATCCAGCTCCACGGCGTCGGGCTCGTCCACAATCTCCGGCTCCATGTCCAGAATGGTGAAAATCTTCTCGGCGGAGGCGAAGGACTGCTGCAGCATGTCAAACTGCTCCGCCAGGGCCTGGATGGGGTTGAAGAATTTGGAGATATACAGGTAGAAGGCCACCACAATTTCGCTGGTGATGGTCTGCCCCAGGAAGGTGATGTCCTGAATGTAGCCCCGGCAGCCGATGTAGAACAGGAACAGGTTGGAGGTGACGAAGAGCATATACACCATGGGCCGGAAGATGCCGAACACCAGCATCCGGTTGAACTTTGCCCCCTGGAGCTTGTGGCTCTTGTCCAGAAATTCCTCCATCTTCACATCCTCCCGGTTGAAAATCTGGGTGATTTTCATGCCGGACAGGTTTTCGGACAGGTAGGTGTTTACGTCTGTGCGGGTGTTGTTCACCTTCCGGTGGACCTCCCGGCTGAACCGCCGGAAAATCAGGGTGAAGATAATCAGGAAGGGCACAAAGCACAGCACCATCAATGTCAGCGCGTAGTTCAGCATCAGCATGGCCCCCAGCACGCCCAGGATGACCATGGTGTTTTTCAGCAGCGTCACCAGAATGTTGGTGAACAGGTAGCTGATGGAGTTGGGGTCGTTGCTCACCCGAGTCACCAGCTTGCCCACGGGAATCTGGTTCAGCTGCTCGTGGGAGAGGCTCTCAATCTTGGTGAAGGTATCCAGCCGAATCTGGGTGAGAATCTTCTGGCCTACGGTTTGCAGGATCATGGCCTGGAAATAGGTGCAAACCATGGAAATTGCCAGAATTCCAGCGTACACGGCCACCATGGCGTACAGCCGCGACAGCTGGAAGCTGCCCAGCTTGATTAAGCCCTGAATCCGGCTGACCAGCAGGGGAGACAGCACATCATAGGCGATGGACACCAGCATGATGAAAAACACCAGGATGAACTGCTTTATGTAGGGCCTGGCATATTCCAGCAGACGGCGGATCAGGTAGGAGTCGGTCATGCGGCGCTCGTTCTGGGGGTGCTTTACCTTGCGGATCAGGACGATGTAGGCTGCGGTGAATATCAGCGTGAACGCGCCAATGACGGCGCAGGCGATGACAAGAGGCAGATACTCGTTCATCATTCGTTGCCTCCTTCCTCTTCCAGCCGCTGCAAATCCACCATTTTCCGGTAGGCGGCGTTGCGCTCGTACAGCTCCTCATGGGTGCCGAAGCCGGACACCCGGCCCTGGTCGATGAACAGCACCCGGTCCATCTGCTCGATGGTGGAAATCCGGTGGGCAATGAGGATGGTGGTCTTCCCCTGGCGGGTGGAGCGGAGATTGCCCAGGATGTTCCGCTCGGTTTTGGTGTCCACGGCGGAGACGGAGTCGTCCAGAATCAGGATGGGGGCATCCTTCATCAGCGCCCGGGCGATGGAAATCCGCTGCTTCTGGCCGCCGGAGACGGTGACGCCCCGCTCGCCCAGCATGGTATCATATCCCTGCTGGAATTCGGAGATGTTCTCGTCCACGTCCGCCAGCCTGGAGGCCCGCTTCACGGCCCTGCTGTCGATCTGCCGGTCGCCAAAGGCGATGTTCCGGGCGATGGTGTCGGAAAACAGGAAATTGTCCTGGGGCACGTAGGCACAGTTCTCCCGGAGGGAGTGGATGCTCACCCGGTTCACGTCCTGGCCGTCGATGAACAGTGTCCCGTCGGGCACGTTGTAGGTTCGCAGAATCAGATCCACCAGGGTGGTCTTGCCGGAGCCGGTTTTGCCCACCAGACCGATGTTCTCCCCGGGGTTGATCCGGAAGGAGACGTGTTCCAGCTGGTTGTACTCCGACCCGGGGTAGCGGAAGGTCAGGTCCCGGAATTCGATGCTGCCCTTCACCTGCTCCAGCTCCTTCACGCCGGGGGCATCCTTCACGGTGATTTCCGCGTCCAGCAGCTCGCTGATGCGTTTCAGGGAGGCCTTGCCCCGGGAGGTCATGTCGATGAGCTCGGACACCGCCATGATGGGCCAGACGATGGCGGTGAAATAGCCGATAAACTCCATGAGCTGACCGGCGTTGAAGGTGCCGTGGTACACCAGATACCCGCCGTAGCCCAGGATGATGCACATGACGCTCTCCACAAAGGAGCTCACCATGATTCGCATGAGCACGGACAGCTTGGTGTAGTCCACATTGGCGACCTCGTTTTCGTCGTTGAGCTTCTTGAAGGCCATCAGCTCCTTGGCCTCCTTGACGAAGGCCTTGATCACCGCAATGCCGGAGAAGCTCTCCTGGGAGAAGTCGGACAGATTGGAGAAGCACTCCTGCCGGTAGTCCCACTTTTTGGTCATCACGCTGCCCACGATGGAGGCGCTGGCGAAGAGCAGCGCCATGGGAATCAGGGAAAGGACGGTGAGCAGATGGTTCATCCGCCACATTTTCAAAATGGACAAGGTACCCAGAATCAGGGCGTCGAAAAACTGCATGAAGCCCCAGCCGTAGCACTCCTGCACCGTATCCAGGTCGTTGGTGAACAGGCTCATCAGGCTTCCCACCTTGTTCACCTGGTAGTATTCCCGGCTGAGCTGCCTGGCATGGCTGAACATTTTGTCCCGCAGGTCGGTCTCCACCCGGATGGCGGCCCCGAAAATGGACACCCGCCACAGAAACCGGCCGAACACGATGCTCACCACCACGGCCACCATGGGCATACAGATGTGGTCCAGCAGGAACGGCATGTCAAAGGTCTGCCTGACCCCATCCACCACCACATATCCCTGGTTCATGCCGTTGATGACCATTTGATACAGCTCCGGAATCACCAGCTGCAAATAGTCCACCGCGCCCAGGGCCAGAAGCCCGATGAGCAGCAGCGGGGCATAGCGCAGATAGTAGCGGTTGATGTGCTTGCCAAAAATCATATTCTCCCTCCTATGGAACCTCTGAATAATTCGTCTGCGGCTGAACAGCGGGTCTTTTGCCCCACCCGTGCAGTATCAAAATTGGGAAATACACAAAGTATTCCCGCAATTTTGATACTTTCGGTTGAGCCAAAATCCCTCGCTGTCAGCTCTTGCCGAATTAATCAGAAGTTCCCTATTATATTGAAAGCGTAATCACGTGACATTATAGCACATTTTTTCACATTTTCAACAGTCAGCCGCAAGGTAATGTTGCCAAGCCATCCCCTTAAATTCCTAACTCCTAATTATCTCATATCTTATATCTCTCCCAGTATCTTAAAAAACCCTTAATTTTCCAGCTATTGACAAATACTGTATGAACTGTTATACTATCTGTACTAGTACGGTTAGTACAGTAAAATTCAAACAGGAGGAGGGAAGCTCATGCTGCATCTGGACTATCGGGATGCCAGACCCATTTACGTGCAGATCATGGATGGCCTGCGGCAGCAGATCACTTCCGGGGTGCTGCGGCCTGGGGAGAAGCTGCCCAGCGTGCGGGAGCTGGCGGTGGAGCTGTCCATCAACCCAAACACCATTCAGCGCTCTTACCGGCAGCTGGAAATGGAGGGGTGGATCGCCACCGTGCCGGGGAAGGGCTGCTTCGTCTGCACCGTCCCCACCGGCGATCCCAAGCTGGAAAAGCGATTGCTGGGCCAATTCGATGAAGCCGCGAAGAAGCTGCTGACCCTGGGTTACACCCGGCAGGAGCTGCAAAACCGGCTGGAACAGGAGGTAAATCATGCTTGAAATGAAAAATGTCACCAAGTCCTTTGGTGCGTTCCGGGCGCTGGAGGATTTAAATCTCCACGTGCCCCGGGGGTCGGTCTATGGCCTGGTGGGCCCCAACGGCGCCGGCAAGACCACCATTATCCGCCATCTCACCGGCATCTACCAGCCGGACAGCGGCTCCGTCACGCTGGACGGCCAGCCGGTGTGGAATGACCCCGCCGTGAAGGAGCGGATCGGCTACATCCCCGACGATATTTTCTATTTTCCCAGCGCCACCCTGGAGGACATGCACGGCTTCTACCGCCGGATGTATGAAACCTTTGACGAGACGCTCTATGGGAAGCTGAATGAGGTCTTCCACCTTCCCGCCGGGCCCATCCGCCGCTTCTCCAAGGGAATGCAGAAGCAGGCGGCCTTCCACCTGACATTGGCCACAGCGCCGGAGGTGCTGATTCTGGACGAGCCGGTGGACGGCCTGGATCCGGTGATGCGCCGCCAGGTTATGAGCCTGATTCTGGACCATGTGGCCGAGCGGGGCACCACGGTGCTGATTTCCAGCCACAACCTCCGGGAGCTGGAGGATGTGTGCGACCAGGTGGGCATTGTGAACCACGGCAAAATGCTGCTGGAAAAGAGCCTGGCGGACATGCAGGGGGGCACCGTGAAGCTGCAAATCGTGGGGGAGGCCCCCGCCGGGCTGGAAATTCTCCACCAGAGCCGGTCCGGGCGGCTGAACACCTTTATTCTGCGCAGCTCCTGCGAGGAGGTTCGGGCCCGGGCAGAGGCCATGAGCCCCGCCTATTTTGACGTACTGCCCCTGTCCCTGGAGGAAATTTTCATCTATGAATTGGGAGGTGTGAACGATGAAGTTAAAAAGAGCGTGCTATGATCCTGCCTTCTGCCGGATGGGCTTCCGGCGGTTCGCCCCTCTGGGAATTCTCTACACCCTGGTGCTCATGCTGCTGACCCTGGTCAGCGTGAACCTGGGGAGCAATCAGTATGGAAACATCACCACCAGTATGTCTTCCTTCTCGCAGATTACCATTCTGCTCCAGCTGGTCTATGCCTTTGTCCTGGCCCAGCTGCTGCTGGGAGATCTGTACACCCCTCGGCTGTGCTACGCCATTCATGCCCTTCCCGTCACCCGGGGCGGCTGGTTCGGCACCCAGGTAATCCATGGCATCCTCAGCGTCATCCCCGGCATCCTCATTTCCGGCGGAATGATGCTCCTCTCCATGACCCGGTTCCGGGTGCTCATCCCGGTGTGGATGGGCTCCGCCATGCTGGAATTCCTGTTCTTCTTTGGCGTCGCTCTGCTGTGCGGGGTCTGCGCCGGAAACCGGGCGGGGATGACGCTACTGTATGGTTTGGTGAATTTCTTCGGCGTTGTAACCACCTGGGCCTATGTGAAAATCATCTGCCCCTTAATCTTTGGCATGTACATCCCGGTGATCCGCGCCTGCTTCTGCCCCCTGACGGAGATGATGGGCAGCTACGCTTTTAAGGCCAATTATTCCGACGCGCCTGCGCGCTACCTGGAGGATGGCCCCACCGCCTTCTTCGAGTGCCCGAGTATAACCGACATTGAGTTTGATTCCAAGAGCATTCTAACGCTGGTGTTTTTTGCCGCTCTGGGGTGCCTTGCCATCTGGCTGGCCATGAAGCTGCTGAACCGCCGCAAGCCCGAGTGCGCCGGAGACCTGCTGGCCTTCCGGAAAATGGAGCCGGTGATCCTGGTGCTGTGCACCCTCAGCGCCGGGGTGGTGGCCCATGCGGTGTCCAGCGAATTTGACTGGAACATCGGCTACCTGATGCTGGCCGTGGGCCTGGCGGTGGGCTACTACTGCTGCCTGATGCTCCTGAAGCGCCAGGTGAATGTGTTCTCGGCCAGGAGCCTCCTGCCTCTGGGTAGTCTTGCCGCCGTGATGGTGCTGGTGATGGCCGCCGCCGGGCTGAACCTGTTCGGTGGAGCCTATCGGATTCCGGAGGCGGAGAACATTGAGAAGGCAGAGCTGCGCAACCCCTCCGCCAGCTACCGCACCGTTTTCACTGCCGAATCGGCGGAGGACATTGAAAAGGTCCTCACCCTTCACCGGGACGCCCTGGAGGAGCACCGGGTGATCGAAAGCAGCCGGCCCCTGCTGGAGCGGATTTTCGGGAATGAGGATAAGGAACTGGACTACGAAAAGATCAATGGCGCCCGGGGGGCCATCGGAGTGATGTTTATCACCTACACCCTGAAAAACGGCTCCACCGTGAACCGGAGCTATTATTACCACGAGTACAGTCCCCATTTGAATATCCTCCAGGAAATCTACTCCCGGCCGGAATTTGTGTTCAGCGACTACCAGCTGGAGATCAACTCCGAAAGCGAGTTGGAGTCCCTGCTGGAGAAAACCGAGCTGATCCGGCTGACCTGCTGGCATGAAAGCGACCTGGAAAGCGGCTACTATTATAATGGGAAGGACACAAGCATCCCCCGGGAAGCGTGGGATGGTCTGCTGGATGCCATGCTGAAAGACTGCGAGGAGGGCAATATGGCTCAGAGCTGGAGCCTCCACCCCGACGCGGAACCTGAGGATCACATCAGCTTCATCTATCCCGCCAGAGAGTACAAGGGAATGTACGCCCTGGAGATTCTCCTGTTCAGCGACTGCCAGCACACCATTGACTATCTGGTGAGCCACGGCTACCACGAGGCCCTGGAACCCACCGAAACACCCGCTGCGTAAACCACCTCCCGCCCGGCTCCCCCGGGCGGGAGCTTCTGTCAGCGGGATTTCCACGGCAAATTGTAATTTGGCGGGCAGGGCCCGCAGCCAATTTCGCACGGAGCTGGACTGTCATCGCTTTTTCCCTGACCCGCCCGGTAACGTTTT
>CAZYWM010000052.1:0-14216 GCA_964651615.1 uncultured Oscillospiraceae bacterium
CTTTTCCCACCAGGTAGATGATAAAATCGTCCTGGCAGAATTCCCGCATCACCTGGCGGCAGACACCGCAGGGCGGGAAGGGGCCGGTAATGACGCCGTCCTTTCCACCGCAGACGGCAATGGCGGTGAAATCCCGGTGGCCGTCGTAGACCGCCTTGAAGAAGGCCGTCCGCTCGGCGCAGACCGTGGGGGAATAGGAGGCGTTTTCAATGTTGCAGCCCTGGTACACCGTGCCGTCGGCGCAGAGCAGAGCCGCTCCCACCTTGTAGCCGGAATAGGGGACATAGGCGTGAGCCATGGCTTCCATCGCCAGTTCCGCCAGCTTTTCAGGGGTCATGTTCATCCCTCCTTACAAAATTTCTGACGCAAAGCTTTTGCCGGGCGTCTGGAAGGGAACCCCCAGCAACTCCGTTACCGTGGCGGCAATGTCCGCAAAGCTGCTTCGGGTGCCCAGATTCACCGGGCGCACCTTCTGGCCCAGAATCAGCAGGGGCACATATTCCCGGGTGTGGTCGGTGGTGGCGGTGTAGGCCGGGTCACAGCCATGGTCGGCGGTGATCATCAGCAGGTCCTCCGGCCCCAGCTTGGGCAGGAAAGCACCCAGCCAGGCGTCGAACTCAGAGAGGGCATTTGCGTAGCCGTCTACGTCCCGCCGGTGGCCGAACTGCATGTCGAAATCCACCAGGTTCACAAAGCACAGACCATGAAAATCCCGGGCAGCATAATCCAGGGTGTGGGCCATGCCGTCGGCGTTGGACTGGTTGAACACGTGCTCCGTATCTCCGTGCCCGGCGAAAATGTCGTGGATTTTCCCCACCGCCAGGCAGCTAAGCCCCGCCTCCTTGATGGCGTCCAGCATGGTTTTTCCGGGAGGCTCCAGGGAGAAATCGTGGCGGTTGGCGGTGCGCTTGAAGCTGGCGGGGTCTTCTCCCACATAGGGCCGGGCAATCACCCGCCCCACGCCGTGCCGGCCCTGGAGGATGGCTCTTGCTTTGCGGCAGGCGTCGTAAAGCTCCTCCAGGGGAATCCAGTTCTCGTTGGCCGCCACCTGGAATACCGAGTCGGCGGAGGTGTAGACAATCCACTTGCCGGTGCGCTTCTGCTCCTGGCCGTAATCCCGGATGACATCGGTGCCGGAATAGGGCAGGTTGCACAGCACCCCCCGCCCGGTGGCCTGCTGGAAAGCATCCAGCACCTCCTGGGGGAAGCCCTTGGGGTAGGTGGGCAGGGGAGTGGGGGAGACGATTCCCCCGATTTCCCAGTGGCCGATGGTGGTGTCCTTGCCCATGGAGGCCTCCCGCAGCCGGGCAACCGCTCCCATTGGTACGTCCGCTTTGGGCAGACACTCCACGCCGTCAATATTGCCCAGACCGGCGGCAATCATGTTGGGAATGTGAAGCTTTGCCGAGGATGCGCAGGAGGCCAGGGTATTCACCCCCACATCCCCAAATTCCGCCCCATCCGGCATTTGCCCGATTCCGAAGGAATCCAGTACAATTAAGAAAATACGTTTCATCACATTGCTCACCTCAGAATGGAAATCTCAGCTGTGACGGAGGCAGCTTGCGGCCTTACCGATTCTCCATGGCCACCGCCACGTCCAGGGCTACCTTCATCATGGTGGTGAAGGCGGTCTGCCGCTCCTCGGAGGAGGTCAGCTCGCCGGTGACGATGGAGTCGGAGATGGTGCAGATGGCCAGGGCACGCTTGCCGTAGCGGGCGGCGTTCATGTATAGGGCGGCAGCCTCCATTTCCAGGGCCAGCACGCCCATTTTTTGCAGGCCGTACAGGCTGTCCAGACCCTCCGGCACACCGATGTGGTCGCCGTAGAAGACATCAGAGGAGTTCAGGTTGCCCACGTGATACCGGGCTCCATGGGCCTCAGCGGCCTTCACTGCCTGGGTCAGCAGCTCCCAGGAGGCGATGGGGGCAAAGGTGCCGGGAAGATGGAACTGGGAGGCAAAATTGGAGTCGGTGCAGGCCCCCTGGCCGATGACCAGATCATACAGCTTCACGTTCTCCTGAATGGAACCGGCGGAGCCCACCCGGATGATGTTTTCCACCCCATAGCCGTTAAAGAGCTCATGGGAGTAGATGCCGATGGCAGGCATACCCATGCCGGAGGCCATGACGGAGACACGGACACCCTTGTAGGCGCCGGTGTAGCCCTGGACGCCCCGGACGTTGTTTACAAGCGTTGGATTTTCCAGAAAGTTTTCCGCAATGAATTTCGACCGCAGAGGATCCCCGGGCATCAGCACGGTTTTGGCGAAATCGCCGGGCTTCGCGGCGTTATGGGGGGTGGGAGTTTGAAGCATGGTATCGTTCTCCTTTGTTAAATAATTTTTAGAATCTGGCAGGGACGGCGGCCCTGCCGGAAATTGAAATACTGGAAATCTGCCGGAACCGCACGCCTGTGGGCGTTACCAGATGATTTCTCCCTCACCGCCCATGGCCTTGGTCATTTCCTCAATCCGTTCCAGAGGGAAGGGAGGGGAGGAAACCGGCTTCATGGCCAGGGACATCAGCTTCATGGGATTGTCGTCCGCCGCGATGCGGTTGGAGCTGAGGGCGCCGCAGCTTTTGCAGCGGTGGATGATGGCCCATTCCCCATTTTTTCGAACCCAGACGGCGATGGGCTCCATCAGGCCGCCGCAATCCGCCTCCCGGTCGCCGGGGGTGATGTCCAGATGCTGGCTGCATAGGCAGTAGGGGCAGTGGTTCCGGTGGTCGCTCCCCGCACCGGCGGGGACGACGGTTCTTCCGCAATGCTTACACACAAATGTATCGTTACAGGGATGGCTTTGATAATAGCCTTTTTGGTAAGATTTCTTTTTATTCTCCCGATTCATGGGATACCTCCTGAAAGATTGATGGCTAAATCCTTCGGGAGGCCTGCGAGTATTGTTGGCAAACCTCCCGGTCAGGCCACAATCTCCGATGCCTTATAAGTATTTTTCATGCAATAATCTCCTTATGATGTGGAATGTTTTTACCGACTTAGTCCAGCAAATTGGAAGTTGTCGCACTGCGCAGCAGTGCCTTGGCTCCCCCTTTGGGGGAGCTGTCGAGTGAAGCGAGACTGAGAGGGCCCTCTCCGCCCCCTGCGGGGGCACCTCTCCCAAAGGGAGAGGCAAGGGCGGCAGCGCCGCCAAACTGCCAAATTACAATTTGTCTGAATTCTGAAAAGCCGATGTGCACAGAATAGTGGTTTAGTAGGAGCCGTCGTTTTTGGCTTCCTGCCCGGCTTCCATTGCCTTGGCCAGCTTGACGATGCGGGAGGTGCCCAGACGGGAGGCTCCCAGCCGGATGAATTTTTCCGCGTCCTCCAGGCTGGAGATGCCGCCGGCGGCCTTGATCTTTACGTGGGGGGCTACGTGCCGGGCAAAGAGCTCCACATCGTGGAAGGTGGCCCCGGCCTTGCTGAAGCCGGTGGAGGTCTTGATATAATCCGCTCCGGAGTCGGAGACGGCCTTGCACAGGGCGATCTTCTCCTCATCGGTGAGCAGGCAGGTCTCGATGATAACCTTTAAGAGCTTCCCCTTGCAGGCGGCCTTCACGGCGGCAATCTCCTCCCGCACAGCGTCGAATTTTCCCTCCTTGGCCCAGCCAATGTTGATGACCATGTCCACTTCCTCTGCTCCGTTTTCCACGGCGTCGGTGGCCATGAAGCACTTGGCGGCGGTGGTGTCGTAGCCGTTGGGGAAGCCGATGACAGTGCAGATGGGAAGCTTCTCTCCCACATATTCTCTCGCCTGCCTGACAAAGCTGGCCGGGATACAGACGGAGGCGGTGTGATACTTCATCCCGTCGTCGCAGATGGCTTTGATCTCGGCCCAGGTGGCCGTCTGGGTCAGAAGGGTGTGGTCACATTTGGACAGTATTTCCTGTAATTCCATAAAAGCATCTCCTTATTCCCGGGGGGCGTCTACAAAGCGCTCCACCCGCATTTTCAGTTGGTATTTTTTCCGGAGGGCGGCGATTCTCTCCATCATCGGCGTTTTGTGGTGCACATCCAGAGCCGCCTGATCATGCCAGCGGTCGATCAGCAGCACGGTCTCCGGGTCCTCGGCCGGAAAGAAATAGGCGTATTTTTCGTTCCCTTCTTCGCGGCGAATCTGCTCCACCAGTCCGCTGGAGGTCATTTCTTCCGCAAAGGCCCTGGCACTCCCATTTTTTCCGGTATAATAAATATTGACCGTTAAGCTCATTGTCATTCCTCCTGCCCGTGAAGCTTAATCACCCGGTTTTCCCGGATGCCCCGAATATAGCATTTGTGGCACATGGCGATATAGCTGTCGTTGCCCCCCAGCACCACCTGAGCGCCCTGGGTGATGATGTGGCCGGATGCGTCGATCCGGGCGTTTACCGTGGCCTTGGCTCCGCAGTCGCAGATGGTTTTGATCTCCTGGATGGTGTCTGCCACCTCCATCAGCCGCAGACTGCCGGGGAAAAGCCTGGTCTGGAAATCCGTGCGCAGCCCGAAGCACATCACGGGGATGTTGTGCTCATCCACAATGGTCCGGAGCTGGTCGATCTGCTCCTGGGTGAGGAACTGGCACTCGTCCACGATGATGACATCGCATTTCCCCAGCCGCTGGGACCGGAACAGCTGCAAAATATCCGTCTCCGGGGGCACAATCTCCACCGCCGCCTCCAGACCGATGCGGCTGCGCAGAATCGACTGCCCATCCCGGGTGTCGGCGCTGGGCTTGAGCAGCCAGACGGACAGATCGTTTTCCTCGTAGTTGTATTTGGTAATCAGCGCCTGGGCGGTTTTGCTGGAACCCATGGCGCCGTATTTGAAATAAAGCTTTGCCATCCTTCTATCTCCTCCTATTAAGGAACCTCTGAATCATCCGTCTTCGGCTGAGCGGCAGATCTTGCCGAATGAATCAGAGCTTCCTTGAAAACTATTATACAAAAATTTCATTTTATTTGCAACCTTTTTCACCGCAATTCCCACATACAGGGTGAGAGGAATTCATTGCGTATTCCAAAAAGCTGTGGGATACTACATACAAAAAACGGAGGTAAGACAATGAACATGAAAAAATGGATGGCAGTCTCCCTGGCGGCGGTGCTGGTGGCGGGAAGCCTGGCGGGCTGCGGCAAGAAAAACATGCAGGCAAGCTATGATGAGGGGGCCTACGAAACAACCGGCTATAACATGCAGAACGAAGTCGGCGCCCCCGCCGATGCAGCCCCCAGGGCACTGAGCGTCAATCAGAAGCTTGCCGCCAGGGACAATCAGCTGCTGCCCCAGAACCGGAAATGGGTCATCACCATGAGCCTCACCGCCGAAACCGGAGACCTGGATGCGGCTCTCGCGGCCATCACCGCCCGGATTTCCGAAATGGAGGGCTACGCGGAGAGTCAGAGCACCTCCGGCGGCAGCGCGGGCAGCGGACGCTTCCGCTACGCCAACATGACCATCCGGATTCCCGCCGACCGGGTGGACAGCTTTGTGGAGGAGGTCTCCGGCCTGACCAATCTGGTGTCCAGCTCCCGCAATGTCCGGGACATAACCCTGAGCTACTCCGATACCCAGGGAAGAGTCACCGCCCTGGAGACCGAGCAGGCCCGGCTGCTGGAGCTGATGGAGCAGGCCGAGAATATGAGCGATCTGCTGGAAATCGAGGCCCGGCTGACAGAGGTGCGCTACCAGCTGGAAAACTACACCTCCACACTGCGGCTTTATGACAATCAGGTGGACTATGCCACGGTAGACCTCTACATCAGCGAAGTGGAGCGCTACACGCCCGTGGAGGAGGAGGGCTTCTGGAAGAAGGTCACATCCGGCCTGGCGGAGAGCTTCGTTGACCTGGGGGAGGCCATTGTGAGCTTTATCAGCTGGCTCATCATCAATCTGCCCTATCTGGCGCTGGTCGGCCTTGTGGGCTGGGGCGCTGCCGCCTTTGCCAGAAGGTCCATCCGCAAGCGCAGAGCAAAGAAAGAAAAATCCAAGGAATAAAAATTACCGCCGTATCTTCCGTAAGGAGGATGCGGCGGCGGCTTTTACAGCACCATGATCAGGGTACCCGCGGTGATCAGAATTGCCCCCAGGCCGGATTTCCAGGTGAATTTTTCGTGGAGGAACACAAACGCCAGCACCAGGGTGATGACCACGCTGAGCTTGTCGATGGGGACAACCTTAGAGGCCTCGCCAATTTGCAGCGCCCGGTAGTAGCACAGCCAGGAGGCCCCGGTGGCCAGCCCGGACAGAATCAAAAAAGTCCAGCTTTTCCGGCTGATGGAGCCGATGCCTCCCTGAGCGCCGGTGAGAAACACCATGCCCCAGGCCATGGCCAGCACCACCAGCGTCCGCAGAGCGGTGGCCAGATTGGAATTGACACCTTCAATTCCAATTTTTGCCAGAATGGAGGTCAGCGCCGCGAAAACGGCGGACAGCAGGGCGAACAGAAACCACATAGAATACACTCCTCTTTCTTTTTGTGACACTGATTGTACCACTTTCCGCCAGAAAATGCAACAGAAACCGGGGGACAAAAAATAGTTAGCCTATGCAAATTGCCCATTGCAAACAATCCCTCTTTTCGCTATAATGGCACAAAAAAGCACGATGAGGAGGAATCCAGATGACCATTAATGAGCTGAAGATCGGCCAGTCCGGCACGATTCATCAGGTGGGGGGCGAGGGAGCCCTGCGGCTGCGGTTTCTGGACATGGGGCTGATTCCCGGCACCCGGGTGACTCTGCGCAAGGTCGCCCCTATGGGAGACCCCATCCAGATTCAGGTCAGGGGCTATGAGCTGACCATCCGCCGGGAGGATGCGGCAAAAATCACCCTCAAGGAGGGCTCGGTATGATTTTCGCACTGGCAGGCAACCAAAACTGCGGCAAGACCACCCTGTTTAATGCCCTCACCGGCTCCAATCAGCATGTGGGCAATTTCCCCGGGGTCACGGTGGACCAGAAGGTGGGAACCATCCGGGGCACCAGCCATCAGGTGGTGGATTTACCGGGCATCTATTCCATCCGGCCCTACACCCAGGAGGAGATCGTTACCCGGGACTTTATCCTGAACTCCAAGCCAGACGCCATCATCAACATTGTGGACGCCACCAACATCGAGCGCAACCTCTATCTGACCTTGCAGCTGCTGGCGCTGCAGGTGCCCACGGTGATTGCGCTGAATATGATGGATGAGCTCACCGGCAACGGGGGCAGCATCGACGTGAAGAAGCTCTCCTCCGCCATCGGCGTGCCGGTGGTGCCCATCAGCGCCGCCAAGAACCAGGGCGTTTCGGAGCTGGTGGACATTCTGCTGAAAACCGCCCAGAACCGGGTGCTGCCCAAGGTGCAGGATTTCTGCCCGGATGGGCCGGTGCACCGGTGCATCCATGCGGTGTGCCACATCATCGAGGACCACGCCCAGCGCTCCCAGGTCTCCCGCCGGTTTGCCGCCACCAAGCTCATCGAGGGAGAGCAGGATTTTTACGAAATGCTCCAACTGAGCCAAAACGAGAAGGAGCTGATTGAGCACTCCATCATTGAAATGGAGGCGGATACGGGACTGGATCGAAATGCGGCTCTTGCGGATATGCGCTATAATTTCATCGAGTCGGTGTGCGCCTCCTGTGTAAAAAAGGCCTCCGAGAGCAAGGAGCACCGGCGCAGTGTGGAAATCGACCGGGTGCTCACCAATCGGTATCTGGCGATTCCGCTGTTTATCGCCATTATGGGGCTGGTGTTTTTCCTGACCTTTAATGTGGTGGGGGACTTCCTTTCGGGCCTGATGGAGTATGCGGTGGACGGGCTCACGCTGCTTGCCGACCGGGGCCTGACAGCCTACGGCATCAATCCGGTGGTGCACAGCCTGATTATCGACGGCATTTTCGCTGGTGTGGGCAGCGTGCTCAGCTTCCTGCCCATCATCGTGACCCTATTTTTCTTCCTGTCCATTTTGGAGGACTCCGGCTATATGGCCCGGGTGGCCTTTGTGATGGACAAGCTGCTGCGCAAGATCGGCCTGTCCGGGCGGAGCTTTGTGCCCATGCTCATCGGCTTCGGCTGCTCGGTGCCCGCCATCATGGCCACAAGGACCCTGTCCAGCAACCGGGACCGGAAGATGACCATTTTGCTCACCCCCTTCATGAGCTGCTCCGCCAAAATCCCCATCTACACCCTGTTTTCCGCCGCCTTCTTCCCGGGAAGGGAGCTGCCTGTAATGATCCTTCTGTACTTTGGCGGCATGGTGGTGGGAATTCTCGTGGCGCTGCTTCTGAAAAATACCTTGTTCCGGGGCAATCCGGTGCCCTTTGTCATGGAGCTGCCCAACTACCGGCTGCCCTCTCCCAAGAGCGTGGCGCTGCTGATGTGGGAGAAGGCGGAGGATTTCATCACCCGGGCCTTTACCGTGATCTTCCTGGCCACGGTGATTATCTGGTTCCTGCAAAGCTTCGACCTCCGGCTGAACGTGGTGTCGGACAGCACCCAGAGCATTCTGGCCCAGGTTGGGCAGCTGATCTCCCCGCTGTTCGCACCCCTGGGCTTTGGAGACTGGCGGATGGTCACGGCTCTGGTCTCCGGCTTTACCGCCAAGGAGGCGGTGGTGAGCACCTTCGGAGTGATCCTGGGCGTCAGCGCCGAGCAGCTTCAGGTGGCGCTGCACAGCCTGTTTGATGCCCGGTCCGCTGCCAGCTTCCTGACCTTCTGCCTGCTCTATACCCCCTGTGTGGCCGCTGTGGCCACCATCCGGCGGGAGCTGGGGAGCAAATGGAAGACACTGGCCGTGGTAATTGCCCAGTGCGTGGTGGCCTGGATTGCGGCGCTGCTGGTGTACCAGGTGGGAGGATTGCTGTGAAAATTGCCGATTGGATTCTCCTGGCCCTGATTTGCGGCTACTGCCTCTGGCTGCTGCTACGGAAAAAGAAGCCCAAGTGCGGCGGCAACTGCGGCGAGTGCCGCGGGTGCGGAAAAAATCTTCAATGAGCCCTGACGTTTCTCAAAGAGCGGGATTGGTGTTCAGAAATGAAATTTGAAGTCGAAATTGAAAATGATGACATTTTAAGGATTTTCAGGCGGATTTCCGGGGAGGGCATACACGCTCTGCGGCAGTTCTGTGAGCGATATGGCGAGGAAGAGGATGAGGTCCGGCGCTATGAGGTGTATGAAATTCTGACAGCCTCCGGCGAAAAAATTCTGAAGAAAACCCACCGGGCGGAAGCGTCAAATTACGAAAAGTACCTTGCGAACAGGGATTTCCCCGTTCCCAAATTCTACGGAAAGTGGGAAGACGACACCGGCTGCTGGATTCTGCCTGAAAAGATTCCCGGAAACGATTTAAGAGAGATGACCGACCAGCTTGCCTTGTCGGCGGCGGCGAGCCTTACGGAAATTCAGAATGCCTATTGGATGACGGAAGAGGCCGGCGCCAGATTTGAGGCGTATTGGAAGCGAATCAACGATCGCTTTGAATATATCAAAAAGGAACCGGCCATCGCTGAAAGCTATTCCCTCTTCCTAAAGCGCCAGCTGACCTGCCCGAGGACGCTGTCAAACGGGGATTTTCTGCAATTCAACGGGATCAATCACAACGGCAGAGTTTTTATCATTGACTGGGGATTCGGCGGAATTCTTCCGTATTCCCTGGATATTGCCCGCTTTCTTGCCCATGGGACCCCTGACCGGGCGACCTTTCCATTCTATATGAATGAAGGCCAGAAAAAGCTTTTCGTGGAGCGTGTCTATCAGAATTTGAACCGGAAACCGGAATATCCTCAGTACATCCTGGATGTGAAGCTGGCGGTTCTGAACGAGTATGTGGAATTTATGGAAGCGGATGAGGACGAAAACGGATGGTATCGCCGCCACGCGCTGCGGCTGGCTGAGGAGATAATTAGGAGTTAGGAATTAGGAATTTTCTTTATGTATCCCGTAGGGGCCGGCCTTGACCGGCCCGTAAAGTGATGGTTTATGAGTGCTCCGTTGGCTGCTCTGGCGCGGCAGGATGTTACGTATTCGCATCAAGTCGGGCGAATTGGTGACTGCCTGCTGCCCAATCCCCCCTGCCCCCCTTTACACAAGGGGGGCTTGAGCTCAGAAGCCGGGACTTGGTTCCATTCAACGGAGCCCTGTAGGGGCGGGTCTAAAGCTGACGACATTGACCTTTACACAAGGGCGGGCTACGCTCAGATGCCGGTACATGGTTCTATTCAGCCTCCTGCTCAAAAACTACATAAAAAAGAACCAGTCAAGGAAAACCCCTGGCTGGTTCTTTGTTTTTCGTCAGGCCTGGAAGTGGCTTGCCTGGTAGAGCAGCTGGGCCAGGGACTCCCGGGTCAGGTTATTCCCGGACAGCAGGTCAAAGCCGTTCTGGGCCGCAATTTCCAGAGCAGTGGAGGCGCTGGCCTCGGCAGAGAGCACGGACTGCTCCCGGGCCGTCAGGTTCAGGGCGGCACAGAGCATCCCCGCCGCCTCCTCGCCGGTGACTGGCAGGTCGGGCCAGAAGCGGTCCGCGTCTCCGGGGCCCAGGGTCAGGCCGGAGCGAAGGGCAGCGGCCAGATAGGGCTTGAGCCAGTCGGGAGCGTCGGAATAGCCGGTTTCGGTGACGGCTTCATCTACAGGAATTTTCAGAGCCTTCACCAGCATGGTCATGAATTCCCCCCGGGTCACTACCCGGTCAGGGGAGAAGCAGGGGCTGCCCGCTACATTTTCCCCCACGAAAATGCCGGTATTTTTCATCCACTCCGCCGCAAACCGGCAGGGCCTGCCCATGGTGTCGGAATACTGCTTGGCGTCCGTGGGCTTCAGGATGCTCACCGTGACCGTGGCCTCCCGGGAGGCGCTCCCGGCAGGGTCGGCAGCGGTGAAGGTGAAGGAATCAACGCCCACCTTGTTTTTCTTGGGCGTGTAGGTGAAGCTGCCATCCTCCTTGATCTCAATGCTGCCCCGCTTGGGGGGACGGGTGAGGGTGAAGGTCATATTCTGCCCTTCGGGGTCACGGACCTTCAATTGCCCGGCGAGCTCCAGGTTTTTGTAGGTCTCGAAGGCGCAGTCCTCCGCGATGGGGGCCTGGTTTTCCCGGCTGCGGATGGAGAGGGTCATCGACGCCTCCCCCGCCAGGCCGTTTGCGAACACGGGCAGATAGCCGATGGTGGCGGTGTCATCCTGCTGGGCAAAATTGGACACAAACTGCATTTGTCCCACCTGCTGGGCGGTGAGCACATCGCCGGGGCGGAGAATCCGGCTGCCCAGCATGACGGTGCCCTTTTCCGCCTCCGGCAGCTTGGTGATGCAGATGCCTGCCAGCTCCGTCTCCCCCGGGGCAAAATCCTCCGGGCTGAAGCAGTAGCAGTCGCCGCCTGTGATCTGTGCCGCCGAGACGGGAAGCAGCAGTGTGGCTCCCACCAGCAGGGCGCAGGACAGACGAATCAGGTGTTTCATAATCCATTACCTCCAAAAAAGATTTCCAGAGGTATTGTTTGCCAGTGATGGGAAAATTATTCCGAAAGAAATCAGCTTCGACCCAGCAGCGCCCATACGGCAAATTGAAGGATGATGATGACGGGGATGCCAATGGAGAATTTGGGCTTTCTGGTTTTGTGGTGAAAAAGGCGCATTCCGGCGAAGCTGCCGATGCTTCCACCCAGAATGGCCACGGTGAGCAGGGTGGACTCGGAAATGCGCCAGAGGTTTTTCTGGGCTCTGCGCTTATCCACAAGCATAAAAACAAAGCCCACTGCATTGATTAGAAGCAGATAGACAAGGAGCGGAGTTGTTATCATCTCTAACAGTCCTTTCGGGAGGGATTCTTTTGAAAAAGTATGTGCTTATTTTTTTGACGGCGCTGCTGCTCACCGGCTGCGCCCAGGCGGACGTGGGGGAGACGGTGGCGGATGTGTGGGAGGAACCGGTGCAGGTGGTCGCCCCCCGGGAGACCCGGCTGGAGCTCCCCGGTGAAACGGTGGCCTGCGCCATGGAAAGCGACAGCGGCAGGCTCTATCTGGGGGATGGGTATGAGGTGATGATCCAGACCCTGTCCGGCGGAGACTTGGACGGCACCATCCGCACCATCACCGGCTTCGAGCGGAAGGACATCACCGTGATTCAGACCCAAGAGGACCCGGCCAGATGGGAGTTTGCCTGGGCCAGCGCAGGAGAGCAGGGGGAACGCCTGGGCCGGGGGGTGGTGCTGGATGACGGCAGCTACCACTACTGCCTGTCCGTCCTGCAGGACATTGACGACGATGACTGCCAGATCATCTGGAGCGAGGTTTTCAATACCTTCCAGCTTTGCTGAAATCCCCTATCTACCCGCCGTACTGCTCCAGTATCCGGCGGGCCATTTTTTTGCATTCCTCCGCCACGCTCTGGGGGTACAGGATTTTTGCCTTCTCCCCAAAGCCCATCACCCAGCTGAGAAACAGGGGGGAGACCGCTACCTGGACGGTGAAGACGAAATGGTCGTCCCCATCGGGGATGAGCATGGTGTCCTTGCCGAACCGGTCGATGACCACGTTGGACAGGTCCCGGTGAAACCGGAGCTTGACGGAAACCTGATCTCCGGAGTACATCTGGAACATCCGGCTGGCGTATTCCGTCAGATTCTTGCCTGTGAGCTCAGGGCAGGGGAGACGGGAATCCTCCTCCAGCTGAATGTCGCTGATCCGGTCCACCCGGTAGCTGGTGATGCCGTGCCGGGGGGACAGGGCCAGAAGATAGCAGTTTTCATTGTCCTGGCACAGACCGTAGGGGCTGGCGGTGTAGCTCTTCTGCCGGTAGACCCGGGCGCCGTTCAGCCCCCAGTCGAAATAGCGGAAGGTGATCTGCCTGTTTTGGGAGATGGCCTCCTGGATGGCATCCACGTTGTAGTAGATGGTCTCGTTCATGCTCTTCACCCGGCCGGAGACATACACATCCCGCCGCATCAGCCGGGCGTCCTGCTCGTTGCACAGGGTGCACAGCTTTTCGATGAGCTCCCGGGATTTTTTCTCTGTGAGATACCGGCTGGACTGCACCGCGTCGATCAGCAGCTTTAATTCCGGCAGCTCGAAAATCCGGGTGCCGATGTAGTAGCCCCCGGTTCGGCCGGGCAGGTGAACGATGTCTATCCCGAAATCCTGCAGGGCGGTAATGTCGGAGTAGATGGTCTTCCGGTTGCAGGATATGCCGTGCCGCTCCAGCATGGAGATCAATTCATTGGCTCTCACCGGCTTGTCCTGGTGGGCGTTTTTTTGCAGATAGTCCCAGATGTAGAGGATTTTCAGTTTTTGGTTGTCTGTTCGGGCCATGGCGTCCTCCGGATGGTTATAGATAATTAGGGAAACTCTGAATAAATCGTCTGCGGCTGAGCAGCAGATCTTTTGCCTCACCCGTGCAGTTCCAAAAGAGGGAAATACATCCAGTATTCCGCCTCTTTTGGAACTTTCGGCTGAGCCAAAATCTCTTGCTGTCAGCTCTTGCCGATTTAATCAGAGCTTCCTTAGGAATTGGTAATGAGGAATAAGAGGTACAATAAAATGCACAGATAGTTAAAAAGATTAAAATTATTAGGGGAAAACTCTTGACTTTTTCCAAAACTGTGGTATAATGTAATTGGCCAAAAGGATATGCTTCATGACTACTGAATCCAAAGAAATGCCGGACGCTTCGCCGTCACAATGTGACGCTTCGCCGTCACAATGTGACGCTTCATCGTCACAATGTGCAAAAATGTGACACAGAGAAGAGAAGAGAAAGAGAAAAAGAAACAGACAGATCATACACCGGCGGACAAGCCGCTGGGGGGGTGGATACCTTTCATCAGATGCGGGAGCAGGGCGGAGCCATATTGGAACCATGTTGGAACCACAGTATAGGATAGAAGAGGATAGTATAGATAAGAATAACCAATCTAAACAAAGCGAAAAGACCCGCAGACAGGCCGCATGGTGTGTTGATGGGCTTTGTACCTGAAGAAAGTTGGATAAGTTCTGTTAAGAAAGCTTTCAGCCGTGTAAAGAAACCGACTGGAACACTCCTGACCGCATTGAAGTGGCAGAAGTACAGCATCCAATGGAGTAAGGACAAGGCTCACAGACTGCCCATGGCCTGCCGGGGGTGCGCAAGGGGCTTCCATCTGCTTCCATTCTAGCACAGTTTTGGAATTATGGAAATGTTAATTTGCATTTTTGATCAAAATGTGATAGCATTAGCGGAAAGAAAAATGGAAGGAATGAAAAACATGTATCTGGGCTGCCACTTGTCCGCCT
>CAZYWM010000053.1:0-14039 GCA_964651615.1 uncultured Oscillospiraceae bacterium
GAAAATGTTACATTTTATCCGGTTCAGACCGCTTTGGGCTTCCCGGCCTGCTTCATGCTCAGGCTGATCCGGTGGCGCTTTTCGTCCACGCTGAGCACCACCACCTTCACCACGTCCCCCACCTTCACGGCCTCGCTGGGGTGGCGCAGGCGGTGATCGGCCACCTCGGAGATGTGCACCAGTCCGTCCTGGTGGACGCCAATGTCTACAAAGACGCCGAAATCGATGACGTTTCTCACGGTGCCGGTGAGCTCCATTCCGGGCTTCAAATCCTTCATGTCCAGCACGTCCTTGCGCAGAATGGGGGCGGGCAGCTCGTCCCGGGGGTCCCGGCCGGGCTTGGAGAGCTCTTTGGCGATGTCAATCAGGGTGGGCTCTCCCACGCCGCAGCTCTGGGCCGCCTTGGCAGTGCCGTATTGCGTCAGCTTTTCCGGAAGCTGACGCCGGTCCTGGCAGTCCAGAAGCTTCAGCAGGGCCTTGGCGGCGGGGTAGGATTCGGGATGGACGCCGGTATTGTCCAGCACCTCCCTGCTCTCCGGAATCCGAAGGAAGCCGGCGCTCTGCTCGAAGGCCTTGGGACCCAGCTTGGGCACCTTTTTCAGCTGGCTTCTGCTGGTGAAGGGGCCGTTTTCCTCCCGGTAGGCCACGATGTTTTTGGCGGTGGTGCTGTTCAGGCCGGATACCTGCTCCAGCAGGCTCCGGGAGGCGGTGTTCACATCCACGCCCACGGCGTTGACGCAGTCCTCCACCACCGCGCCCAGGGCGGTGTCCAGCTCCTTCTGGGGGCAGTCGTGCTGATATTGGCCCACGCCGATGGCCTTGGGGTCGATTTTCACCAGCTCCGCCAGGGGGTCCTGGAGGCGGCGGGCGATGGAGACGGCGGAGCGCAGATTCACGTCATACTCCGGGAATTCCTCCGCGGCCAGGGGAGAGGCGGAGTAGACGGAGGCTCCCGCCTCGTTGACAATGGCGTAGCTGGCATCGGGGAAGGAGCGCAGCAGCTCCACCGCCATGGCCTCGGTCTCACGGGAGGCGGTGCCGTTGCCGATGGCCAGATGCTTTACCCCGTGTTTGCGCATCATGGCGGAGAGGGTGGCAATGGCCTCCTGCTTTTTCCGCTCGTTGAAGGTGGGGTAGACCACGCCGGTGTCCAGCACCTTGCCGGTGGCGTCCACCACGGCCACCTTGCAGCCGTTGCGGTAGCCGGGATCCAGGCCCATGGTGACAAAGCCCTTCACCGGGGGCTGCATGAGAAGGGGTTTCAGATTCAGGGCGAAATTGTGGATGGCCCCCTGGCTGGCCCGCTGGGTCAGCTCGCCGCGGACTTCCCGCTGGATGGAGGGGAAGATCAGCCGCTCGTAGGCATCCTCCGCCGCCGCCCGGACGAAGGCGGATACATTCAGCTGGGGCTTCAGGGCGCTGCGGCAAACCAGGGCCGCTCCCTCGTTCCCGGGCAGGGTGATCATGGGCTTTAGGATGCCCTCCTTCTCTCCCCGGTTGATGGCCAGAATCTGATGGTCCAGCAGCCGGGAGATGGGCTGGGAGAAATCGTAATAGAGGGTATAGACACTCTCACGCTCCGGGTCCTCCGCCTTGCACACCAGGCTTCCCCGGCGCATCACCAGCTCCCGGAGGGCCTTGCGGATGGGGGCACTGTCGGAGAGGTCCTCGGCGATGATGTCGTTGGCACCGGCCAGGGCCTCTTCTACAGAATTGACGCCCAGCTCCTCGTTGACATAGTCCCGGGCCAGAAGGCCGGGGTCGGCGCCGTCTTGGGCAAAGATGGCCTCCGCCAGGGGAGCCAATCCCTTCTCCCGGGCCACGGAACCCCGGGTGCGGCGCTTCTGCTTGTAGGGGCGGTACAAATCCTCCACCTCGGTCATGGTCTGGGCGGCGTCGATGGCGGCGGACAGCTCTTCGGTGAGCTTGCCCTGATTTTCGATGGATTTTTTCACTTCTTCCCGGCGCGCTTCCAGATTGCGCAGATAGGTGAGCCGGGTTTCCAGATTCCGCAATGTGGTGTCGTCCATGGCGCTGTGGAGCTCCTTGCGGTAGCGGGCGATGAAGGGGATGGTGTTGCCCTCGTCGATGAGGGAGATGACGTTTTCCACATATTGGAGTTTTTGTTTCAGCTCCTGAGACAAAATTTCCGCGATAGACAGCATTTTCAATCCTCCACTGATGAATTCTTCCTTATTATACCACATTTTCGGAAAAATGGAAGTGGGGTTTCACGAGGAGATTTCTGTTGAAAAGCCTCGAAGAAATGGTATAATGAACAAAAAAGAGGGGAAGGGGCCCCCGGGGACGGGGCACGGTTCGCATGTAATTTGGGGGAGGGGGCATCCTGTTCCCAGGAAGTGCGGCATTGCGAATGAAAGAAAGAGGAAACGCGTATGGGTAATAAAAAACAGGGAAGAGGGTGGCTGGTGGCACTGACGGTGGTCCTGCCGGTGATTCTGTTGGCGGCCTCGGCCTGGCTGGTGCTGTTTGGCCTGAATCGATTTGAGTTGTCTCTGGAGCTGCTGGGCGGGGAGAACATGACTCTGGAATATGGGCAGAGCTATCAGGACCCCGGCTGTCGGGTGATCCTCCGGGGCACCCTGGTTTGGCCCCAGGGGCTGGAGCTGGACACCGACGTCCAGGTGTCCGGGGAGGTCAACCATCAGCGGCTGGGGCGGTACGCCCTGAACTACCGGGCGTCCTTTTTCGGCATGGAGGCGGAAGAGAGCCGCGTTGTCCAGGTGGTGGATCGGGTGGGCCCGGTGATTACCCTGATACCGGACCCTGTGGATTTGCAGGCCGCGCCGGTGTACCAGGAGGCGGGGTTCTCCGCCTATGACAATTACGACGGGGATTTGACGGGTCTCGTAAGCCGGCGGGAGGAGGAGGGCCGGGTGATCTATACCGTCTCCGATTCCTCCGGAAATCAGACGGTGGTTCAGCGGGAAATCCCCATTTATGACCAGTACCCCCCGGAGCTGACCCTGGTGGGAGGCGAGCGGGTGGTGCTGCCCCTGGGACTGAAATTCTCCGATCCCGGCTTCACCGCCTACGACCGGAAGGACGGGGACCTGACGGAGCAGGTGCAGGTGAGCATTGACCATCCTTTTGTCCGATACCTTCCCGACAGCTATCAGTTGACCTACCGGGTGCGCGACAGCGAGGGCCGGGAGGCCACCGCCACCCGGACCCTGGTGACGGAGCCCACCCCCCGTCCCCGGATCATTCAGCCCAAGGGGAAGATCATCTATCTGACCTTTGACGACGGCCCCGGCCCGGATACGGGAAGGCTTCTGGATGTGCTGGAGCGATACAATGTCCGGGCCACCTTCTTCGTGGTGGATACGGGCTACCCGGAGCTGCTGCGCCGGATTGTGAACGAGGGCCACAGCATCGGCGTCCACACCCGCACCCACCGGTACGGGCAGATTTATTCCGGGGCGGATGAATATTTCCAGGACCTGTTTGACATGCAGCAGGTGATCGAGGATGCCACCGGAGTGGAGACCTGGCTGCTCCGCTTCCCCGGGGGAAGCTCCAACACCATCAGCCGGGGAAAGCCGGGACTGATGACCTACCTGACCCAGGCGGTGGAGGACTGCGGCTTCGCCTATTTCGACTGGAACGTGGACAGCGGCGACGCGTCAGGAGCCAAAACCGCTGGGGCGGTGTATCAAAATGTGATTGATGGCATTCAGGGGAACAGCTGCTCCGTGGTTTTGCAGCACGATATTCACAGCTGCAGCGTGGACGCGGTGGAGCAGATCATCCGCTGGGGGCTGGACAACGGCTACCGGTTCCTGCCATTGCAGGTGGACAGCCCTGTGATGCACCACGGGGTAAACAACTGAGGCACATTTTCTGGAAGGTTCTTCTTGAAAACGCTCTCTGGATGGGGTACAATAAACCTATCATAGAGAACCGGAGGAAATCCCATGGATTATGACGTGATTATTGTAGGCGCGGGCCCCGGAGGCATTTTCGCCGCCTACGAGCTGAAAAAGCAAAGACCCGAGATGAAGGTGGCGGTATTTGAGGCGGGATACGCCCTGGCCAAGCGGCGCTGCCCCATCGACGGCGAGAAGATCAAAAGCTGCATCGGCTGCAAGACCTGCTCCATCATGAGCGGCTTCGGCGGGGCGGGGGCCTTCTCCGACGGAAAATACAACATAACCAATGACTTTGGCGGCACCCTTTACGAGCACATCGGCCGGAAGCAGGCCATCGAGCTCATGCGGTATGTGGACGAGATCAACATGTCCCACGGCGGCCAGGGCACCAAGCTCTATTCTACCACCGGCACGGCACTGAAGAAAAAGTGCATGCAGAACAAGCTGAAGCTGCTGGACGCCTCCGTCCGCCATCTGGGTACGGACATCAATCAGGTGGTGCTGAGCCGGATTTACCAGGAGCTGAAGGAGCAGGTGGACTTCCACTTTGAGTCCCCGGTGAGCAGCATCCAGCGGCTGGAGGATGGATTCGCCATCCAGGTGGGGGAGAAGTCCTATTCCTGCCGGAACTGCATTGCCTCCGTGGGCCGCAGCGGCAGCAAGTGGATGGAGAAAACCTGCCGGGATTTGAAGATTTCCACCAGCTCCAACCGGGTGGACTTGGGCGTCCGGGTGGAGCTGCCCGCCGTGATTTTCTCCCATCTGACCGACGAGCTGTATGAGAGCAAAATTGTCTACCGCACGGAGAAGTTCGAGGACAATGTGCGTACCTTCTGCATGAATCCCCACGGCATCGTGGTCAACGAAAACACCAACGGCATCATCACCGTCAACGGCCACAGCTATGAAGACCCCGCGAAACAGACGGAGAACACCAATTTTGCCCTGCTGGTTGCCAAGCATTTCTCCCAGCCCTTCAAGGACAGCAACGGCTACGGCGAGAGCATCGCCCGGCTTTCCAATATGCTGGGGGGCGGCGTCATCGTCCAGCGCTTCGGGGATTTGGTCCGCGGCCGACGGAGCACGGAAAAGCGGATTGAAGAGGGTTTGGTCACTCCGACCCTGGCGGCTACTCCCGGGGACCTGAGCCTGGTGCTGCCCAAGCGGATTCTGGACGGCATCATCGAGATGATCTACGCCCTGGATAAGATCGCCCCCGGCACCGCCAACGACGACACCCTGCTCTATGGCGTGGAGGTCAAATTCTACAACATGGAGGTAGAGCTGGACGAGAATCTGGAAAGCTGCCACAAGGGGCTCTATGTCATCGGCGACGGCTCCGGCGTGACCCACTCCCTGTCCCATGCCTCCGCCAGCGGCGTCCACGTGGCGAGGAGAATTGCTCAGACGCTTTGAAAGTGAAGTGCCGTTCCTTTCCCCGGGTGGGGAGAGGAACGGCATTGCTTATTCTTGGTGGATGGTGGAACCTGACGGGAGTTTTTCAAGGTCAAAGAGGGCGGCTTCATAATCCTTCACAAAGTATTCGATGTTTTTGCGCCCCTTTTGGATGATTGTATGTCCCTCTGCTTCCAGCTTTTCCCGCTGGGCCTGGACGCCGCCGGGATATTTGGGGTTCAGCGCGCCGCCCGCTTTCAGGGTTCGCCAGTAGGGGGTTTCATCCTGGGTGCGTTGAAAGCTTGCCCAGGCGGCGATGGAGACAAAGATGCCCGCGGTGATGGGTTCGGTAAAATCCGCACCGCTGCGTTTGGCGAAGTGTTCCCGGATGTCGCCCACCGTGGTGAGCTTCCCATAGGGAATCTGTTTCATGATATTGTCGTAGTCCAGGGGCGGCGCAAAATACATCCTGCTTCCGCCGTATTTTTTGATGCTCTTTTCATCGGTGATCGTCTGGATTTTTGGCATGTCCTTGGGGTCGTGCAGCATTGCGTTAAAGTCTTTTTGATTTTCGTTTGCCATATGGGCCACCTCCTGGAGAAAGCATAACCGATTTCTGGACGGGATGCAATGAGGCTGTTGAAAATAATCGGCCTTTTTTTGAGCAAATTCAGATTTCGAGGATGTTACAGCCAGAGCTTCTCCCGATGGCGATGCCATCAGCTGTTCAGACATCCTGTAGGAGCGAGTCTTGACTCGCCCGCTCCCCGACAAATTTTGACATGCCAAAACGGGCGGGTCAAGACCCACTATTACAGTGGAATCCTTGGGGGACATTGACCGGAGGGGAGAATAAAAAAGCGGCTCGAGAAGCCGCTTAACATAACCATATTATCACACAGGTGGATTTTCGTCAACTTATGATTCCGATATTTCCTGGGATTCTCCCTCTTGCATGAAAAGATGGGAAGAATTTTATGAATTTTTCCACCTTGCAAAATCCTGATTCCGGCGCTAAGATATAGGTGAAGGGAGAAAGAAAAGCTCCCGAAACCCGATAAACTGGGCAGACGCAGACGTTCTTCACTAATCCTCCGATGAAATAAAAAGAAAATCATATCAGACAGGAATATGAATTGAGAAGCGGAGGCAATTCAGGGGAAAGGGGAGCGTCGCAATTCCGGAGAAAGCGAGGTTTAAAGGCTGATGTTAGATACGAAGAGCCAGAGATAGCCCTCGATGCGGTTCAGGCATCGGGGGCTGTTTCTTTTGTGTTATGACTGGAAAGCCTCCCAGCTTTTCGCGAGGATGGTTTCATCGATACCGTTTTCCAGGGTGAACCACTCAAAATTGGCGGTGAAGCCCTCCCGTTCTGCCTGGAAGGCGGGGATGATGGCCTCGTATTCCTCTTGGGTGATGCTCTGACCGTTCTGGCTGTATGTCCAGCCGGGATTTCCGTCCACGGCGATCATGGTCGATTGCCCCAGAGTTTCGATGGAAATGACGCCGTCTTTCAGACTGACGGCCTGGATGGACTGGTGATACTCAGCGGCGCCGTTTTTGCAATCATCCGTGAACAGATAGTAGTAGGTTCCCCCCGCGCTGGCCGCGCTTACGGAGCTCATAATCATTTCCGGCAGGGATCCTTCCTCCACGGGGAGGCTGCACTCTGCCAGGGCGGAGGCGGAATCATTGACCTCATAAATTTTTCCAAAGGTGAAAACGCCGGTGCCCCGGGTGGACATGGCCAGAATTTCCAGCCGCCCGTTCTGGTCCAGGTCGGCAACGGCATAGGAATAGGGCTCTCCCGGCTCATCCTGCTGCTGCCACTGGCTTTGGGAATCGGCCAGAAGCTTGAGCTGGTTCTCATAGCTGGCGGCGGAATTGGCTGTTTCCTCTGTGACGGCGGGCTGGGTTTCCACCTGGGGCGCAGGGGCGGAGCAGCTGGACAGGAATGCCAGTATCAGAGTAAACGCCGCGGCCGCGGCAAATAATCTGTTTTTCATAATCGTTTCTCCCTTGCGATTTAGAAATTTTTGGCGGCCTCTGAGCCGGTTTCCGGCTTCCGTTTCAGCCGAAGCAGTCGGGGACGGTTAAAAGAAAAAAACGGCCCAATTTCAGGCCACTCAACATTCTAATCATATCACAGCGCCTGATGATAGTCAATGAAAATATCCCAAAGTGCCGGGAATTCTCTTTGTTGCACGAAAGAGGGGGAGCATTTATGGTGATGATTCCATCTTGAAAAACAGCATAATTTTGGTTATCATAAAGATACAAAAAAGGAGTGAGTCCAATGATCATGTAAGCTCCCAAACCGAAGAAAGAGAGGTCAAATCGACGATGCTGGATATTAAAAGTGAATAACAGCCCTCGGTGTTCAGACGGAGCATCGGGGGCTGTTATTTGCTTGTGGAGCGGGGAAAGCTTTTCATCCGCAAAAGCGTTACCGGGCTGAGTTCGGGGGTAACGATTACAGACCACCCTCGTGCGAATTATCAGCGGGCATTGCCCGCCTCTGAGGGATTCTTTTCCATTCTGTAAACAATGGACGGCGACGCTTTACTTTGGCGGTGATTTTTGATATACTTTACATGAAAGAGCAATTCCAGGCAGACGCCGCCTTACCGGCTGTAAACCACCTCGGAGGCCGTGTTGGGCGTCCCTTGGAAGAATTTCAGCGCGTTGTCCACCGTGGTTTCGGCGATGTTGTCCAGAGCCTCCTTGGTCAGGAAGGCCTGGTGGGAGGAGACGATGACGTTGGGCATGGCGATGAGCCGCACCAGCTTGTCATCCTGGACCACATGGCCGGAGCAGTCCTCATAGAAAATGTCCCCCTCTTCCTCATATACGTCCAGACAGGCGGCCCCCACCTTCTTCTCCTTGATGCCCTGAATCAAATCCTCGGTGTTGATCAGGGCGCCCCGGGAGGTGTTGATGATGGTCACGCCTTTCTTCATGCCCGCAATGGTCTCGGCACGAATCAGATGATGGGTATCTTCAGTCAGGGGGCAGTGGAGGGAAATGATGTCCGACCGGGTGAACAGCTCCTCCAGGGGAACATAGTTCATTCCCGTGTCCGGGCTGGGGAATTTGTCGTAGGCGAGCACCTTCATGCCGAAGCCCTGGCAAATCCCGGCAAATGCTCTGCCGATCTTTCCGGTGCCCACGACGCCCACGGTTTTGCCGTAGAGATCAAAGCCTACGAAGCCCTGGAGGCTGAAATTGAAGTCCCGGGTGCGGATATAGGCCTTGTGGGTCCGGCGGATGATGGTCAGAAGCAGCGCCATGGCGTGCTCCGCCACGGCATGGGGAGAGTAGGCGGGCACCCGGAATACCCGGATTTTCCCCTGGCAGGCGGCCATGTCCACATTGTTGAAGCCGGAACAGCGCAGAACAATGAGCCGGATGCCAAAGCTGTAGAGCTTTTCCACCACGGCGGCGCTCACCGTGTCGTTGACAAAGACGCACACGGCGTCAAAGCTTGCCGCCAGAGAGACGGTGTCCTCATTCAGCCGGGTTTCAAAATATTTGATTTCCAGCCCGGTGCCCCGGGCGCTGGCGTCAAAGCCGGGAATGTCGTAGGGCTTGGCGTCGAAGAATGCGAGTTTCATGGAACCAACTCCTTGATCATTGATGGATATGTGCATGTTAACATGTGCTGATCGGCTTTACTCTGCGGTTCGTTGAATGGAGCCAGGTGCCGTCAAGAAATACCTTCCCCCGGGGAAGCCTTGACTCTGAAACCAGAACTTGGCGCCATTCAACGAACTGCTGCGTTCATCCAATAAACACAAAAATATGATATGGAACACAGGTGATTTTATGCGGGAGTTTCTCGAAAAAATGCTGAAAAAGTACCGGTCTCAGATTGTGTATCTGGTGTTTGGAGTGCTGACCACCCTGGTCAGCTTCCTGGTCTACTATCCCTGCTATTATTTCACGCAGGAAGCCGCGGTGAGCAATGCCATTTCCTGGGTGGTGTCGGTGGCTTTTGCCTACCTGACCAACAAGCCCTTTGTCTTCCAGAGCCACGACTGGTCCTGGAAGGTGGTGGGGCCGGAGGCGGTGAAGTTTGCCGCGACCCGGGTGGCCTCCGGGGCATTGGAGACGGGAATGCTGTATCTGGCGGTGGATGTGCTGGCCTGGAACGGAAACTGGTGCAAAATATTCACCAGCGTGCTGGTGGTGATCATCAACTACGTGGGCAGTAAGCTCGTGGTGTTTCGCAATCAGAAGGGGGAATAACCATGGCCTTTGTGGAATTTGACCGGGTGGGCAAAACCTACCAGATGGGAGAAGTGAAGATCAACGCCCTCCACGACGCCACCTTCCAGATTGAGAAGGGGGAGCTGGTGGTGATCGTCGGCCCCTCCGGAGCGGGAAAGACCACGCTGCTGAACATCCTGGGGGGCATGGACACCCTGAGCACCGGCAGGGTCTATCTGGACGGGAAGGACATCTCCGCCATGGACCGGCGGGAGCTGACCCAGTACCGCCGGATGGATGTGGGGTTTGTGTTCCAATTCTACAACCTGATCGGCAACCTGAACGCCCTGGAAAATGTGGAGCTGGCCAACCAGATCTGCAAAAAGCCCCTGCCTGCCGCCCAGGTGCTGAAGGACGTGGGTCTGGAGGCCCGGATGAAGAATTTTCCCAGCCAGCTCTCCGGCGGCGAGCAGCAGCGGGTGGCCATTGCCCGGGCTCTGGCGAAGAATCCCAAGCTCCTGCTGTGCGACGAGCCCACGGGAGCGCTGGACTACCAGACCGGCAAGGCCATCTTAAAGCTGCTGCAGGACACCGGCAGGCGCACCGGCATGACGGTGGTCATCATCACCCACAACAGCGCCCTGACCGCCATGGCTGACCGGGTGATCCGGGTGAAAAACGGAACAGTGTGCTCCATTGAGACCAACGACCATCCCACGGACATCGGGGAGATTGAATGGTAATGAAACGGAACATGATGGGGAGGAATCTGCGGCGGTCCATCCGGAAGTCCTTTGGCCGCTATATTGCCATTGCCGCAATCATCGCCCTGGGCAGCGGCCTCTTTGTGGGACTGCGCTCCACCAAAAGCGACATGGTGGCCACGGGGCAGCGCTACACCGATGAGCAGAATATGTTTGATCTGCGGCTGCTCAGCTCCTATGGCTGGGACAAGGAGCAGCTGGAGGAAATTTCTGCCCTGGGCAGCATCGAGGCGGCGGAGGGGGTATTCTACACCGACCTGATCGCGGACAATGGCCGGGGAGAGGAATCCGCTGTTTATCGGTTCTATACCATCCCCCATGAGATCAACAAGCTGGTGCTCCGGGAGGGCCGGATGCCGGAGGCGGAAAACGAGTGCCTGGCCGATGGCTTCCGGAACAAAAAGAACGCATTGGGCACCACCATTACCATTTCCCAGGATAATGACGACGCCTCCCTGGATGAGCTGAACACCCGGGAATTCACGGTGGTGGGCCTGGTGAGCACCCCGCTGTATATGGACACCAACCGGGGCAATACCTCCGTGGGCAGCGGCAGCATTACCAATTACTATTTTGTCCCGGAGGAGGCCTTTGACGTATCTTACTACACGGAGATTCACGCCACCATCCCCGGGGACTATGCCATCTATTCAGAGGAATATAATCAGGCCTTGGAAGCCGCGGCGGAGGAATTGGAGCCCCTGCTGGAGCCCTATGCCCAGGCCCGCCTGATTTCCGCCAAGGAGCAGGCGGAGCAGGCAATTGCCGACGGCCAGGAGGAGTATGACCAGGGGGTAATCGACTACCAGCGGGAGAAGGAGGACGCCCTGAATCAGCTGGAGGAGGCCCGGCAGGAACTTCTGGACGGGGAGCGGGAGCTGGCCGACGGCGAGGCGGAGCTGGAAGAATCCCGGCAGAAAATCGCCGACGGCTGGCAGGAGCTGAACGCCAACAAGGAAAAGCTGGAACAGTCCGAGGAAGCTCTGCCTTCGGCACGGTCCAGCGGTCAGAGCGCCCTGTCTGCCGCCAGCGCCCAGCTCACCGCCAAGCAGTCGGAGCTGAACGCCAAGCAGGCGGAGCTGGAGGCGGGCCTGGTTCAGATCAACACGGGACTTGCGGAAATTCGCTCCGGCATCACCCAGATTCGCACGGGAATTGTCCAGGTGGAGGCCTCCATCAAGCCCCTGGAGGCCCTGATTAAGGTCGCGGACATCAACGCCGAAACGGCTCAGCAGACCCTGGAGCGGCTGGAAGCGCTGGGAATGCCCGAGTCCCATCTGGAGGAGGCCCGGCATCTGTTGGAGCTGGCCCAGGCGGAGCGGGAGAAATACCAGGCCCAGCTAGATGAGCTGTATGCCACCCGGGATCAGCTGAACGAGAAGCTCTCGGAGGTGACTGCCCAGCAGAGCCAGCTGGAGGAGCAGAAGCAGCAGCTGCTGGACGGCAGAGAGCAGCTTCGTGCCGGGCAGCAGCAGATCAGGGACGGCTTCCAGGAGATTTCCAACCAGCGCACCTCCATGGAGAATCAGCTCATCTCCGCCCAGAATCAGATTCTTGCGGGGCAGCGGCAGATTCAGGCCTATGAGCGGGAGCTGGAGCAGGGAGAAAAGGAACTGGCGGCAGGGGAGAGAACCCTGGAAGAAAGCCGGGAAAAGCTGGAAACCGGCTGGGCGGACTGGAAAACGGCCAATCAGGAGGCTCAGGACAAATTCGCCGAGGCGGAGCAGGAGCTTGCCGACGCGGCCGACAAGCTGGAGAATGCCCGGCAGCGCCTGGCGGACATCACCGATACCCGGGTTTACGTGCTGGACCGGAACACCAATCTGGGCTACATAGACCTGGACAGCAACTCCGACATTGTGGCGGGCGTCTCCCGGGTGTTCCCGGTGTTCTTCCTGCTGGTGGCCGCGATGGTCTGCATCACCACCATGACCAGAATGGTGGAGGAGGAGCGGACCCAGATTGGCACGCTGAAGGCCCTGGGCTACAGCAGCGGGGCCATCATCTCCAAATATCTGAAATACGCCGGAAGCAGCGCCATTCTGGGCAGCGTCCTGGGAGTGGCCCTGGGCAGCGTGATTTTCCCCATGGTGCTGTGGCAGGCCTATAATATCATCCTGTACATCACGCCCAATATTGAGCTGCGGTTCGACTGGCAGATGGCCCTGTCCGTCACCGCTATGTATACCCTGGCCATGCTGGCGGTGAGCTGGTATTGCTGCCACCGGGCGCTGCGGGAGGTGCCGGCGGAGCTGATCCGCCCCAAGGCCCCTGCGGCGGGGAAGGCCCTGCTGGTGGAAAAGCTCCCTCTGTGGCGGCATGTGAGCTTTCTCAACAAGGTGGCCATCCGCAATATTTTCCGCTACCATCAGCGGCTGCTGATGATGCTGCTGGGCATCGGGGGCTGCACCGCCCTGCTGATGACCGGCTTCGGCATCCGGGACTCCATTTCCAGAATTGTGGATGTCCAGTTCCGGGATGTGACCAAGTATGACATGGAGGTGTACTTCCAGGACGGACAGAGCCGGGAGCAGCGGGACAGCTTCACAGAGAATATGGAGAACTTCGCCCAGGATATTCTTTTCTTCTACCAGGTCAGCGGAGAAATCCACACGGCTGATCAGACCCGTGACATCTACCTGATGGCGGCGGGGGAGAAGCTGACGGATTTCATCGACTTCCACAAAGGGGAGGAAACGGTGCCCATGCCCGGAAAGGATGAGGTGCTGCTCTCCTCCGGCATGGCGGAGATGCTGGATGTGCACCTGGGGGATCGGGTGACGCTGCGAAATCCCGATCTGGAGGAGCTGGAAGTGACTGTCTCCGGCATCTATGAGAACCATGTCTACAATTACGCCATCGTCACCCCCGAGACCGTCCTGGGCCAGTGGGGCCGAGAGCCGGAGCTGCAAATGGCCTATGTGTCCGTGAAGGAAGGACGGAACCCCAGTGTGGCGGGAGCCGCCGCCAATGAGCTGGAAGGGGTCGCCAATGTATCGGTGAGCCAGCAGATGGCAAAAATGGTGGATGAGATGATGTCCGCCCTGGATTTGGTGGTTGTTGTGGTGGTGTTCTGCGCCGGGGTGCTGGCGGTGATCGTGCTGTACAACCTGACCAATATCAACATCAACGAGCGCATTCGGGAGATTGCCACCATCAAGGTCCTGGGCTTCAACGCCGGGGAGACGGCCATGTATGTCTTCAAGGAGAATCTGGTACTGACTCTGATGGGGACCCTTTTTGGCATTCCCCTGGGGCAGCTGCTGCTGCGCTTCGTCATGAGCCAGATCAAGGTGGACATGATATGGATTAAGCCTATGCTTTCCAATATGTCCCTGCTTCTATCTCTGGGGCTGACCATTCTGTCGGCTCTGATGGTGGACTTCCTGTTCTATTTCCGCCTGGATCAGATCAACATGGCCGAGGCCCTGAAGAGCGTAGAGTAAGCCTCGGCGGGAGTTAGGAGTAAGGAATTTCTCTTACGCAGTCGTAGTAGCCTGTAACATCTAAAAATATAGTTTGGCTCCGTAGGGCGGAGTCATGACTCCGCCGACCAGGTTGTGATTTTTGGGTGGATGGTTAGATGGTAAAACTTCCAATTAACGTCGTAGGGAAGGGACTTGTACCGTTGGACGGAAGTATTCTGTAATCGCCACGGGTTGGCGGGGTCAAACGTAAGCCCTACGAGACAATGTATATTTTTATGTGTTACGCGATAGTAGGGGGCGGGTCAAGATGTAGAGTGTAGTAACATACTTTACAGATTGTGTAATGACAT
>CAZYWM010000054.1:0-13664 GCA_964651615.1 uncultured Oscillospiraceae bacterium
ACGTTGTCCAGCTGATTCAGAAGGACGGCGCTGTGGTCGGCTGCATCGGTAAGGATTCCTCCGGCGCTTTCATTAAAATCAACGCCAAGGCAGTGATTCTGGCCACCGGCGCTTACGAGAACAACCCCACCATGGTTCGCCGCTTCTGCCCCGATACCGAGGCTTTCGACAAGAAGGTTTACCACCGCACCGGCGACGGCAATATTCTGGCCATCCTGGCCGGCGGCGTGATGGAGCCTGTTGCTCACTCCACCGTTATGCATGACTTCGACGCAGGCCTGATGTGGGACAACCCCTACCTGTTCCTGAACATGGAAGGCAAGCGCTTCACCAACGAGACTGTGGAAATGGCCTACATCTCCAAGCAGCTGCGCTGGCAGCCCAGCTTCAAGGGTGAGAACATGGACCATGAGCACCAGGAAAGCGGCTCCAAGGGCTGGTACTGCCAGATCTATGACAACGACTACATGAACTACCAGGATATGCCCATGCTGGTTCCCCCCGTTGCCATGAAGAAGTACATGAAGGAAGGCCCCGCTGAGGATCATGTGGGCGTGTTCCCCCACCTGATCGACACCTTCTGCGCCGACACCCTGGAAGAGCTGGTTGAGAAGCTGGGTCTGCCCAAGGAAGAGGCTCTTGCCAGCATCGAGCGCTACAATGAGTTGTGCGATCAGGCCTACGACCCTGATTTCGGCAAGAATCCCAAGTATCTGAACAAGATTCAGACTGCTCCCTTCTGGGGCATCCGCCGTCACATCCGCTGCTCCTCCATCACAGCAGGTGTCCTCACCGACGCCAACTCCATGGTTGTCCGTGAAGACGGTACTCCCGTGCAGGGCCTGTACGCCGTGGGCAACCTGGGCGGCCAGTTCTTCGGCGGCTGTGACTACCCCTTCTTCTCCCCCGGCCTGTCCCTGGGCCACGCCGTGACCTTCGGCTACATCGCCGCAAAGCACGCTGCCACCCTGTAATATTCCCACTAACTCGGGGTGCCTCTGGTTTTCACTGGGGCACCCCCTTTCTACCGGAAAGGAGCAATTTTTTCATGAAAATCAGCGTCCAGGAGCTTTTAATCGTCCTGCTCATCGTTGTGGTGATCTTTGGGCCCACCCAGCTGCCCAAGCTGGCGAAAACCATCGGCGAAAGCCTGAAGGGGTTCAAGAAGGGCATGGAAGAAGACAACAAAGAGGAAAAGCCTGAGAGCCATGAAAAAGAAAACGAAAACCACTGATGGCAGCATGTCCCTCAGCGGCCATCTCCGGGAGCTCCGGAACCGGATCATTGTGGTTCTGGCCGTGTTTCTGGTGGGTGTGGTGGTGTGTTTTTCCGCCGCCTCCCCCATTGTGGAGCTGCTCACCGGCCTGGGGGAGCAGTTTGGCTACCAGTTTGTGTACATCCGCCCCCAGGAGCTGCTGATGGTCTATTTCTCCATTTCCCTGCTGGGGGCATTTGTGCTGGCCCTTCCGGTGACGGCCTATGAGATTTTTTCCTTTTGCAGCCCCGGCCTGAAGCAGCTCGAGAAAAACATGATGCTGCTGGGTATGATTTTCGGCACGGTTTTCTTCCTGGCAGGCGTTCTGTTCGCCTATTTCATCACGGTGCCTTTCATGCTCCGTTTTTTGATTGCGTTCAGCGCGGATGTGACCATCACCGCCTCCATCAGCATTCAGGAATACATGTCCTTCCTGCTGATGGTATTCACCATCTTCGGCGTGATTTTCGAGCTGCCGGTGCTCAGCGTGATCCTCACCGCCCTGGGTGTGGTAAAGCCCAGCTGGCTGGTGAAGGCACGGCGGGTTATGATCGTGGCCATCTTCTTTGTGGCCGCCGTCATCACGCCGCCGGACATCGTGTCCCAGATCATGGTGGCCATCCCCATCATTGCCCTGTATGAATTCAGCATTCTTTTAAGCCGGCTGGTGTACCGGGCCAAAAAGGAAAAAACGGAAGAGGAATAACGGCCACTTCCGCAAAGGGCGGTTTGCTTGTGGGAGCAAAGAAAGCTCCCACGGAATTCGTCGAAAACCATAAAATTTTGGCGCTGCCTCAATGGGGCAGCGCCTCTTTATACCCACGGACTGGATTATTTTTCCGTTTCCCCGTGGATTCTTTCATAGGCTTGCAGGGCAATCTCCGGCAAGAGGTCATAGAGAACCATTAAATCTCCGTTTTTGCAGGCCAGCGTGGTTTCGTCAATGGGAATGTAGGTAATGTCATTTACATCATTCTTCTTTGGCGCCCCCTCGATCAGGCACTCCCATGCGCAGCTGCGCAGTCCCTCCTCCCGGGACATCGCCAGCAGCTCCCTTCGGCGGGAACCGGAGGTTTTGACATTGCTATAGGCTCCCAGAATGCCGCACAGAAACATGCCAATGCCCAGCAGCCGGATAGCCCCCTGACGCAAAAACAGCAATATGACAGCCAGTCCGGCCACCGCCAAAACCGCAAAGGGGGCGGCGGATTTTACCGCGTTCCGCGTCATATGGCGATTGTACTTTTCTTCGGCGCAGTGAGCACAGACGCAGTATTCCTCAAAATCCCCCAGTGCCTGCACCCGCTTCTCCCCTCTCAGGTCCCTTACATGCAGCGTCTGCACCTGGAGAACCCGGAAGGGATGGTCGCCGGTCTGTGCTCCGCATTTGATGCAATTCATATGTCTTTCTCCTCTTGGCTCATTACAAAGTGGCCGCTGCCCGGAGGCAGCGGCCTTAAAATTGGAATTCCGGATTACAGCAGCGCTCCCAGGAAGCTCAGCAGAAGGGAACCCAGAATCAGGATGATGGCGCCGCCCAAGCGGGAGGAAATCTGCGCGAAGGGCATCAGCTCCATGCGGTTTGCGGCAGACAGAACGGCAACATCGCCGGTGCCGCCCATATTGGCCATGCACAGTCCAGCGGTCAGACCGGACTCAACAGGATAGAAACCGACCCACTTGCCCACCAGGGCAGCGCCCACAAACGCGCCGATGCAAGTGACAAGGCACAGCATCAGATACTGCAGGGTGAAGGTTTCAATGACGGTGTTGATGTTCAGGTAGCACAGGCCGATACCCACAAGCAGTGTGGTGGTCAGGTTCTTCATGATGAACTGGAACCACTGATAGCAGGCAATTTCAATGTTCTCGGGGATGATGTTGAGAATCTTGCAGATGGCAACCGTCAGGATCATCCAAGCGTAGGCATGAATGGACACAGAGGGAACCAGCATCTTCCAGCCCTCAGCCAGGATATAGCCCCAGGCGAAGAAGGCGCAGGAAACCAGCAGGCCGATGCCCAGATTCTTAATATCGATGGCGTCACGCTTTGCCTGCATCTCAGGGCTGATTTCCAGCTCCTTGGGGTCCACAGAACCGGCCTGCATCAGAGCGCCGTTTCCGTTCCACTTTTTGTCCTTGATAACCTTAACGACAATGCCTGCCATGACAATGGAAATGGCATTGCCGATTGCAACCGCAGGCGTCATAATGGAGATGGCATCGGCGGCGCTCATGGTTCCGGTGGATTCAAAAATCTTGGACAGCGGCGTTGCGCCCGCGCCCATGCCGCCACCCATAATGGGCAGAGCAATCAGCAGAAGAGACTTGACGGCGCCAAAGCCGGTAACGGTGCCCAGGCCAACGCACAAAGCGAAGGACAGGATCAGGCCGCCGAAGATGGCCGGGAAATAACGGGCCGCGGCCTTCACCAGCAGCTTCCGGTTCATGCCCAGAATGGAGCCGGTAATCAGAGCGGCAATGTAGAAGTCCAGGAAAGCGCCGGTGGGCTTGAAAAAGCTGGAGATGTTGCCGACAACATCCAGATGAGCGAAATTGGCCCAAATCTTGGTGCCATCCTCAGCAGTTTTCAGCAGATGGGGCAGCAGATGGAAGTAGTCCAGCAGAGCGGTGCCGAAAATAATGACAATCGCGCCGCCGCCCAGGTAGGAATTGATGATGGGAGTGCGATCGCCGATCTCATTGAGGATGGTGCCGATCACGATCATAAACGCAAAGCAGCCTGCCATGCCCTGGGGCAGAACGCCCAAATATGCCGCCGCCAGGACAACAACCGAGATAATCGCAAAAATCGGCCAGGGAAGATTGAACAGCTTGTAGGTATCCTTCTTCATCGTCTATTCTCTCCTTTTTTAATGTGTAGTGATTGTGGCGGCTTCGTGACAGCCGCCAATGGGGAATGGCGTGTACGGATTAAATCCGGGCAACACCACTGGCCCGGGCAGCCTCCGCGACAGCCTTTGCCACAGCGGGACCAACTCTCTTGTCGAAGGCGGCGGGGATGATGTAATCGGGGCTCAGCTCTTCATCGGAGACCAGACTGGCCAGAGCATTGGCGGCGGCCATCTTCATCTCCTCGTTGATGTCGGAGGCGCGAACGTCGAAGGCGCCCCGGAAAATGCCGGGGAAGGCCAGAACATTGTTGATCTGGTTGGGGTAGTCACTGCGGCCGGTGGAAACCACCTTTGCGCCGCCTGCCTTGGCGTCCTCCGGGAAAATCTCGGGGGTGGGGTTGGCGCAGGCAAACACAATGGCGTCCCTGGCCATGGTCTTCACCATGTCGGTGGTCAGGGTGCCCGGGGCGGAAACGCCGATAAACACATCCGCGCCCTTGATCACGTCGGACAGCTTTCCGGTTTCCTTTTGCAGGTTTGTAACCTGAGCCATCTCCTCCTTGATCCAGTTCAGCCCCTCCCGGCCAGCGTAGATCGCGCCGGTGCGGTCGGTCATGACGATGTTCTTAAAGCCCGCGCTCAGCAGCAGCTTCACAATGGCGATGGCTGCAGCGCCGGCGCCAGAGGTGACGACCTTTACCTCTTCCTTCTTCTTGCCCACCACCTTCAGGGCGTTGGTCAGTCCCGCCAGGGTGATGACGGCAGTACCGTGCTGGTCATCGTGGAAAATGGGAATGTCGCACTTTTCCTTCAGCTTTCGCTCGATCTCAAAGCACCGGGGGGCCGCAATGTCCTCCAGATTGATGCCGCCGAAGGAGCCGGAAATCAGAGCCACAGCGTTCACGAATTCGTCCACATCCTTGGTTTTGACACACAGAGGGAAGGCGTCCACATCCCCAAAAGCCTTGAACAGCACGCACTTGCCCTCCATCACCGGCATACCTGCCTCGGGGCCGATGTCACCCAGGCCCAGAACGGCGGAGCCGTCGGTAATCACGGCGCACAGATTGTGGCGGCGGGTCAGCTCATAGGACTTGCTCACATCCTTCTGAATTTCCAGGCAGGGCTGGGCAACACCGGGGGTGTACGCCAAGGACAAATCCTCCTTGGTAGCCACAGGCACAACGGCCCGAACCTCGATCTTGCCCTTCCACTGACCATGGAGGCGCAGAGATTCCTTTGCGTAATCCATAAAAACCTCCTGATAACAAATTGTTAATTTTGTACAATGCAGGCAGCTTTTTCTCTCCCGCTCTCGTACAAGATAATTATACACATTTTGTTCACAATTGCAACCAGTATTTATTTATTGTGATTTCCGTCAATAATAGCATTTTATTGCGGCCAAATTGTGATGTGCCTGGGCATATTCACCAAATTTTAGAATCAGAGATACTTTGCCAAAACAGACAAAGGCGGCGAATTGTTCAGTGCTCCCTCAGGCTTTCCCAAATCTTTCCCGCATCATGGGCTTGATGCCCCCGGCGCTGAGAATCTCCATGGCCTTGTCCCCCAGTGCCTCGGCCTGGAGCACCTCCCCGGTTTCCAGGATGGTAACGGTGCCCGCCTCCAGATTCAGCCGGATGGTCTGGCCGCTCTGCACATGCTTTGCAATTCCCCTGCAAACCACCAGAGGCAGCCCCAGGTTGATGCCGTTGCGGAAGAAAATTCTGGCAAAGCTGTCCGCCAGGACAGCGGCCGCGCCCATGTGGATCAGGGCAATCGGCGCATGCTCCCGGGAGGAACCGCAGCCGAAATTGGTTCCTGCCACCACGATGCCGCCCTCAGGGAAATTGGGGGCAATGTCCTCGGAGAGGCCCGCCAGACAATGGCTGCCAATCTCCCCGGGGTCCGTCAGCTCCAGGAAGCGGCCGGGATAGATGACATCGGTATCAATATTGCTGCCCACCACCAGGGCACGGCCTGTAAATTCGGTTTTCATCATGACTGCCCCTTTCTTAGTCCAGATATGGTCTGGGGTCGGTGATAACCCCGTTCAGAATGCTGGCCGCCACAGTGGCCGGGCTGGCCAGATACAGGTTTGCCTGGTTGGAGCCCATGCGCCCCCGGAAGTTCCGATTGGTGCAGGTGATGCAGTTCTCGCCCGGGGCCAGCAGGCCCTCGTGGGTACCCAGGCAGGCGGCGCAGCCGGGAGAAACCAGGGTTGCTCCCGCCTCCACCAGGTCCTGGATGAAGCCCCGCTCCATGCACTCTTGCAGCACCTGCGCGGAAGCCGGCACCACCAAAAGCCTTGCATACCGCGGAAGCTTCTTCCCCTTCAAAATGGCAGCCGCCTGAGCAATATCCTCGGTGCGGCCATTGGTGCAGCTGCCGATGTAGGCCTGATTCAAAGGAATTCCCATAGCCGCGATCTCGGAGATGGGATGCACATTGTCCACGTCGTGGGGGCAGGACACCACCGGCTCCATGGCACTGACATCAAAAGTGTGGCTTTCGGCATAGACAAAGTCAGTGTCGGTGCACACCACCTCATAAGGACGGACGGCCCGGGCAGCCACATAGTCCAGCACCGCCTGGTTGGGCTGCATATAGGCAGTCTTGGCGCCCATTTCCACAGCCATGTTGCAAATGGTCATTCTGCCGGGAACGTCCAGTCCCTCTACATAGCTCCCGGTGAAATCAATGCACTTGTAGACCGCGCCGTCAGCCTTGATTTTTCCAAGGACGGTGAGAATGACATCCTTGGGGTACACTCCCTTCTGGGGCTGGCCCTCCAACCGGATTTCAATGATTTCCGGCACCCGGAACCACATTTCCCCGGTCATCAGAATACAGGCCATATCCGTAGCGCCGCAGCCTGTGCCCAGGCAGCCCAGGGCGCCATGGGTTGTGGTATGGCTGTCCGTAGCCACCAGAATCATCCCCGGATAGACCACCCCCGCCTCCACCATTACCTGATGGCAGACACCGGTATTCACATCGAAATGATAGGTCAGGTCGTTCTTCTTTGCAAATTCCCGCATTTCGTTGTGATTAGAGGCGGTTTTGATGGTGGGACATGGCGCATAATGGTCGAAAACAAAGGCCGCCCGGGACTTGTCCCAGACCTTTTCACCGCCCATTTCATAGAAGGAGTACACCGTTTGCAGATAGAGATCGTTAATTTCCGCAAAGTCCACTTTGGCAGTGACGATCTCGCCGGTCTTCACAGAGGAAAGGCCTGCGTTCTTCGCAAGGATTTTTTCGATGGCGTGCATAGCATCCGCTCCTTAATTTTGTATATTGAATATTGTATACAATATTCACGTCACCATTAGCATACCATTGTTTTCTTCGATTTGCAAGGGAGTTCTTTCTTATAAGAATATTTCAGCTGTTTGCACAATTTTCTGTCCGGAATCTGTTAAAATAAGCCAAAGAATTAGTAATTGAGAACTCTTTTCACGGTTCCCCAGTTGCTCCCATGAATTAACTGTCCCCAAAAATGTCCTCGCTTTTGATCATCAGATACCCTCCGGATTTCAGGGAATGTACATTGTATACAATATTCGATTGTTGACGAAGAGGAGCGGGATGTGATATGATAGCGTTGTCATGCAAACACAGTCGTTTTTGATCGCAAGGAGGCATGGTTTTGGAAGCCATTGAAGTTCTTCCCATTCGGGTACGAGTAACCGCAATTTTACGAAAGGCGCTGCTGGCAGGAGAATATCAGCCCGGCGAGGAGCTGAGCCTGACGGAGGTTGCCGCAAAGCTGGGCGTTTCCCGGACACCGGTGCGGGAGGCATTTCAGTCGTTGGCCAGCGAGGGGCTGCTGGAGCTGAGAATGAACCGGGGCGCTGTGGTGGTGGGCATTGATGAGTCCACCATCCGGGATCACTTCGAGCTGCGCATCCTGCTGGAGTGCGAGGCCGTCAGGCGGACCATCCTCGCCAATGCGGATATAGGGGAGCTGCTCGTCCTTCAGGAGGCTGCCGAAAAAGGCGGCCTGTCCGAATCGGAATACCGCAGCTACAACCAGGCAATCCACACCTTCATTTGGAGGAATGCCGGAAACAAAAAGCTCTATGACCTGCTGGTCTCCATGTGGAACGGCCCTTCCGCCCCCGTTTCCGGCAGGGACCCAGACCACGAGGCAAAATCCATCCGGGAGCATCGCCAGCTTCTGACCTTCATTCAGGCCAGAGACATCAACCGTGCCCGCACCGCAATGCGGATTCATCTGGAGCGGAGCATGAACAACATTATCAGCAGCTTCCGGGCAGCTCATTCAAAGGAGAAATAATATGGAGTTTCTGCACATTTTTGAGACCGCCGTCAATGCAATCATTCCCATTGTATTGGTGATTTTTCTGGGCTTCCTGCTGAAAACCCGAGGCTTTCTTTCGCAAGGCTTCATCAAACAGGGGAACGCCCTGGTCTTCCGGGTGCTTCTGCCCTGCCTGCTTTTTATGAACGTCTATAAGATTGAGAACCTGGCGGCGATTCCCTGGGATTTGGTGATCTACAGCTGCTGTATGCTGGCGATTCTGTTCCTCATCGGCCTTGCCACTGTCAATTTCTTCACCAGTGTTCCGGAGCGCAAAGGGGTCATTTTGCAGAGCGTTTTCCGTAGCAACACCGCAATCATCGGCATTTCCCTGGCCAGCTCCTTAGGCGGCGACCCGGCTGTGGGCGTAGCGGCCATCATAACCGCTTTTTCCATTCCCATTCTGAACACCCTTGCCGTCATCTCCCTGACGATTTTCGTGGATCACGGTGAAAAGGTCAGTGTGAAGTCCATTCTCTGGAATATCGCCAAAAATCCGCTCATCGACGGCATTGCGCTGGGGGCTGTGTGCCTGCTCATCCGCACCATGCAGCAGAAATATCTGGGCAGGGTGGTGTTCTCCATCAGCGGAAATCTCAGGTTTTTCTACCTGGCCATCAACCAGCTATCTTCCATTGCGTCACCCTTTGCGCTGCTGGTTCTGGGCGGACAGTTCAGCTTTTCCTCCTCCGCCTCCATGCTGAAGGAAATCATCATCGGCACACTCTGGCGCATTTTCCTTGCGCCTCTGATCGCCATCGGCGGCGCCTTCCTGCTGAGTGCCGCAGGCCTGCTCCACTGCGGCGCCGCGGAATACCCCGCGCTGATTGCCCTTTTCGGCACTCCTGTCGCAGTTTCCAGCGCCATTATGGCGGGGCAGATGCACAACGATGAGCAGCTTGCCACCCAGCTTGTGGTGTGGACCAGCATCGCCTCTATCGCAACCATGTTCCTCACCGTCTGCATTCTGATGAGTGCCGGGCTGCTGGCTGTTTAGCCGCCCCGGGCATTTTTTCATCGTTTTGCTCACGCGGGGGGCAAAAAACCGAAATTCAGCTTGACTGCTGGGCAAAATCCCTCTATAATATGGGAAGCTATGGATATTTTTCTGAGAAAGGATTTTGAAATATGGCTAAGGAATACAAGATTACCAGTCTTCGGCTTGCCGACCTGGAAAAGGAACTCAACTACTTGAAGACCACCCGGGAGCGGGAGGTTGCCGCCATGATCGCGGAAGCCCGTTCCTACGGCGACTTGTCCGAAAACTCCGAATACGATGCCGCCAAGAACGAGCAGGCCAAGCTCTATGGCCGCATTGCGGAAATTGAAGACATTCTATCCCACGCCACCATCATCGAGGATGAGAACGAGGCCACCGGCCGGGTGGGCCTGGGCTGCACTGTGTTGGTGGAGGATGAACAGGGCAAGCGGACCACCTACCGCATCACCGGCTCTCAGGAGGCCAACCCCATGGAGTTCAAGCTCTCCGACGACTCCCCCTTTGGCCGGGCCGTGGTGGGCAAGGCCGCCGGTGAAACCTTCATCGTCAACGCCCCCGCCGGTTCCTTCACCATGAAGGTGATCGAAGTTTCCCGGGAGGGCTAAGCATGGCAAAGTTTGTACCCCAGGCAGAAATGCCCCTGTCCGACCAGGTGCGGGTTCGTCGGGAAAAGCTGGATAACCTCCGCGCCCAGGGCTTCGACCCCTTCGTGCAGACCCGGTTTGAGGTGACTTCCGATTCCGCCGCCATCAAGGCAGACTACGATGCCATGGAGGGCCGGTCCGTCCGTCTGGCCGGGCGGCTGATGAGCAAGCGGGGCATGGGCAAGGTCTCCTTCTGCGACCTGCAGGACTCCACCGGCCGCATCCAGCTCTACGTCAAGTTTGACGAGATGGAGGAGGCCAGCTTCAACCGCTTCAAGAAAAACGACATTGGCGACATTGTGGGCGTGGTGGGCGACGTGTTCAAAACCGAGCGGGGCGAAATCTCCGTCCGGGTGCACGAGGCCACTCTGCTTGCCAAATCCCTGCTGCCCCTGCCGGAGAAGTTCCACGGTCTGACCGACCGGGAGGTTCGCTACCGCCAGCGTTATGTTGACCTGATTGTGAACCCCGAGGTGAAGGACACCTTTGTAAAGCGCAGCATGATTTTGCGGGAGCTCCGCCATTTCCTGGACAGCAAGGGCTTCCTGGAGGTGGATACCCCCATCCTCACCCCCTTTGAGATCGGTGCCTCCGCTCGTCCCTTCTACACCCACCACAACACCCTGGATATGGACATGGTGTTGCGGATTGAGACTGAGCTCTACCTGAAGCGGCTGGTGGTGGGCGGCATGGAGCGGGTCTACGAGGTGGGCCGCATCTTCCGCAACGAAGGCATGGACCCCACCCACAATCCGGAATTCACCACCATTGAGCTGTACCAGGCCTACACCGATTTCCGGGGCATGATGGATTTGGTGGAGGAAATGATGAAGGCCGTCACCTTGAAGGTGTGCGGTACGCTGCAAATTTCCTACCAGGGCACCCCCATCGACCTGAGCCACTGGGAGCGGCTGACCATGATGGAGGCTGTCAAGAAGTATTCCGGCGTGGACTTCGCGGAAATTCACTCCGACGAGGAGGCCATTGCCGCTGCCAAGGCCCACAAGGTGGAGCTGCCTGAGCTGCCCACCAAGGGCGCCATCCTGGCGGAGTTCTTCGACGCCTTCGTAGAGGACAAGCTGATTCAGCCTACCTTCATCTACGACTACCCCGTGGAGATCAGTCCCCTTGCCAAGCGCAAGCCCGACGATCCCGCTTTCACCGAGCGGTTTGAATATTTCATCAACGCCACCGAATTTGGCAACGCCTTCTCCGAGCTGAACGACCCCATCGACCAAAAGGGCCGCTTCGAGAAGCAGGTGGCCGACCGGCTGGCCCTGAACCCCAGCTCCAAGGCCCAGGTGGATTACGACTACGTCACCGCCCTGGAATATGGCCTTCCCCCCACGGGTGGCCTGGGCTTCGGCGTAGACCGTCTGGTCATGCTGCTGACTGACTCCGCCTCCATCCGGGATGTGCTGCTCTTCCCCACGATGAAACCTCTTGATTGAGAAAGTTGGCTAAATACAGGCACTTTCGGGTTCTAAGAATCAATTAAAAATCGAATTTACCACAGTTTTACCACAATATATCGTAACTTCAAAAGAATACTCAGACATAAAACACTGTTGTCTTCGGATGACGGTGTTTTATTTTTATGCGCCTAGGAAAGTACCATTTATAATGATATTTTCCTAAACGCGTAATAAACAAACTCCTTTATGAAATCAATTGGAAAGGAGATGAAGCGAATGGGAGCACTTATGGGCATCTGTCTGATTGCCTTTGGAGTACTGATGGTCGCTGATTGGTATAAGAAGAATTGATGCATAAGAGCAAGCTCGTATGAAACACATGGGCTTGCTCTTATTTTTGTACAGTGCTATTCCTCCATTTTAGAATACGTTGCGGAGGTGATTTTATGGGTACAAATATTAGACCCAAAATTTCTGAACGCAACCAATTCTATATCAGCAAACACCGGTACTACGAACTGAAACATTTCAGTATGCAGTATTCAGCTGACCTTAAGGTAATCGAGTTCTATATCGTCCACCATACATGAAAAATCCGAACTTGTTCCCCGTCGGGAATGCGTTCGGATTTCTTATTTTCATCAAAGACATTACATACTGAGCCTGTGCCCCCGGTTCTGTGATTCACAGGACCGGGGGTTTCGGTATATTTGACATTTCTGATCTCTTCCGATACAACGAGGTAATTTCTACTTGTTCTTTTTGCGGTTTCTGCACAGAGAAAGCATTCGTCAGAGATCGAATGTGTTATATCAGATTGGCCTCCCGGGCGATCATGACGGCTTCCACCTTATTCCGGGCTTCCAGTCTGCGGTAAATTTCCTTGATTCTGGATCGCAGAGTTTCGTAATTCACGCGCAGCTTTTCCGCGGTTTTTTGTACGGACAGGCCGTCCGCCAAACAGGTCAGAATGCGGATGTCCATGGGCTGCAGCCCGGTGATGGCTGCGGTTCTGCTTTTTAAGTACATCGGATAACGTCTGGCGACCCTGCCCGTTTCGCTTCGGACCCGAGCAAACCACTTCGGATCGATTTTCCCGTTGGCCTTGCAGAGTTCCTCACACTGGTTCAGCAGGTCATAGACCGCCGTGCCGAACTCGGACAGAATAGGAATAAACCGATATTCACAGATTTTTTCCAAAACACGGATAAAGTCTTCCTTCCACTGCGCGCCTGTCCGGAACCGGACAATGGCGTTCAGAATACCCAGCTCCATCTGTATATAGGTTCTGTCACAGCGATGGGCATAATACCGCAGGGATTCCATCAGCGGAAAGGCTCTGCCGTACTGACCGAGGGCGATATAGCAGCGGATTTTCGTCAGGTAGAGATAGCGGTACAGCGGAATGAACTGCTCATTCTCGTCAGGCGCGGAATGCATCCAGGCTTCCGCCGCCTCGGTGTCCCCTTCCATCAGGGACAGTCTGATGTGCATCGCCTCGATGGTAGAATACAGCCGTTTCAGATTCTCGTTCTTGGCTCTGTTTTCAAAGGACAGCAACAGACTTCTGGCGTTTTCCGGCTCCCCCAGGAGAATATATTGCCGGAACAGCGTACCTGTGGCTGCAAAGCTCATCTCCATTTTGCCTCCCGCATCCGCCTCCAGTCTGGCCTTTGAGATCAGAGACATGACCTCGTAGGGGTCGCCGCCCTTTTCGTACAGGCTTTCCGCCAGACCGGCGCTGACCAGACCCTTGCCGGCTTTTCCCAGATAGGCGGAAATGATCCCGCCGGTGGTGGCGGCGAATTTTCGGTCATTTTTGCTCCACTCGCAGAAATCCTTGCCCCCGTTCATCAGAGACGGCAGATTGCTGGTGACGGAAAATTCCGGCATGGCAATGGCTTTTTCCGTCAGAAGCCTGTAGCCATCCAGAATGATCTGCAGGATATTGACACTTCCTCTGCCGGGCAGGGCAATGTCCAGATAGGCCAGCAGGCACAGCGCCTCCCGCGCTTTGGTGCCGGTGGCGGTGTCCTTATATTCTTTCAGCTCCTCATACCAGAATTCGCTTTTCTCAAAATCCATCAGCAGCGAATAGAGCATGGACATGGCGGACATCAGATGCGGGCTGTTTCGGATATCCTGATCGGACAGCATCTGATAAT
>CAZYWM010000055.1:0-13137 GCA_964651615.1 uncultured Oscillospiraceae bacterium
CCTGCCCGCCAAATTCCAATTTACCGGGTTGCTGCGCAGGGCCGATGCGCGCCTTTCTGAGCTCTATTATAGAACATTTGTTTTTAATTGTCAAGCAGTGGTATAAAATGGCATTTTGAAAATAATACCATTTATTTTGTAAATTATACTTGACATATTGTAAGCTAAGTGATAGAATACAGCCATCCAAGGAAAACAGGAGGAACACAATATGGACTATTATCTGCTTGGCATTCTATTCGGCATCGTCTTCGCCCTGGGCGCTTTTTTGGTGGCCATGCTCATTCGCCGAAAGCGGCATCCCGGCGGGTGCAAGTACGACGAGCGGCAGATGCTTGGCCGGGGCAAAGCCTTCCAGGCCGGGTTCTTCACACTGCTGATTGCCGGGGCGGTGTGCAACATCTGGGATTACGCCTCTCCCCTCCCCGGGGGCAGCTTCCCGTGGAATATCGGCGCAATGCTTCTGGGCGTGGCCGTGTTTGCCGTCACCGCCATTCACTTCGACGCCTACGTGGCCATGAACGACAGCCCCCGGCGCTTTCTCACCATGGGCGGCTTCTTCATCATCGCCATGGCAATGTTCGGGCTGACCAATTTCCACAGCGACCGGCCCGAGGGGCGGATGATTGGCATTCTGAACCTGGGCGTGGGCTTTGTGTGGGTCATCATCGTAGCAGCCTTGCTGCTCCACCGCAGAGGGGCCAAAAAGGAGGAGGAATGAAAAATCTCCGCTTAAAGGCCGCCCGGGCCGCCATGGATTTGAGCCAGGAAGCCCTGGCACAGCAGGTTGGGGTATCCCGGCAGACCATCAACGCCATCGAAAAGGGCGACTACAATCCCACCATCAAGCTGTGTCTGGCCATCTGCCACGCGCTGGGCAAGACCCTGGATGAGCTGTTCTGGGAGGAATAAAGGCAGCTCCTATTGTGCGGCTGCCTAAAGAAAATACCGGGCAGGGTGACGCTCCCCTGCCCGGCTTTCGTGATTGTTCTCTCAGTCCACCCACAGCTCCATGAACCGGCGGTAGGTGGCAAAGCCGGCGTTTTCATAAAATGCCAGCGCGCCCCGGTTGAATTCCCACATATCCAGTTCGATTCTCTGATAGCCTCGCCGAAGGGCATCGCGCTTCATGTACTCCACCAGCGCAGTGGCCACGCCCCGGCGGTGAAACGCGGGCGCCACCCCAAATTCCTCTACATGGTACATTTTCCGCGCCAGATTATAGGGAGATTCCGGCCTGTCCAGATATTCCACCGTGGCAAAGCCGCAGATCTCCCCATCCAGCACCGCCGCCAGAATGCTCCAGTTCTCCATCTCAAACCGTTTGTAAAGCACCTGCTCCAGCGCTTCGCAGAAGCCGGGCCGGAACGTATCCGGTCTTCCCGTCACATGAACATCGTTCACATAACGGCGGATTTCGTTGATCCGGGCCAGCTCCTCATAAGCCGCCGGGCGCACTGCAACTTCCCGATTCTCCATAAATTTCCCTCCATTGCGTGGACAGGGGCGACCCTGTCCATATCAAGACGCCGCCGCGGGGCGTTTTTTGATTATAAAATGATTTCACGCCATTGTCAATTATTCTGCTCAGATGATTTTTTGAAAATTTATATTGCTTTTTCCAATTTCTGTGATAAAGTTCTACCTGGAAAAAAGACATTGAGAGGAAACCATCATGGATCAGAAATATCAGCCCACCGTCTATGCCTGCTTTGTCGGCTACATTGTTCAGGCAATCGTAAACAATTTTGTCCCCCTGCTGTTTTTGACCTTCCACAGCTCCTATGGCATTCCCCTGATTCAGATCACCTTCCTGGTGACGCTGAACTTTGGCATTCAGCTTTTGGTGGATTTGGCCAGCGTGGCCTTTGTGGACCGGATCGGCTACCGGCTCTCGTTGATGATCGCCCACGGCTGCGCCGCCGCTGGGCTGGCGCTGCTGGCATTTCTGCCGGATTGGCTGCCGGACCCCTATGTGGGAATTCTCATCTCCGTGGTGCTCTACGCCGTGGGCGGCGGGCTGCTGGAGGTGCTGGTGAGCCCCGTGATGGAGTCCTGTCCCACCCCCAACAAGGAAGCTGCCATGAGTCTGCTCCACTCCTTCTACTGCTGGGGCCATGTGGGCGTGGTGCTGATCTCCACCGCCTTTTTCACCCTGTTCGGCATTTCCCATTGGCGGGTCATGGCCTGTATCTGGGCCATCGTTCCCCTGGTGAATCTGTTTGTGTTCTCCCGGGTGCCCATCGCCAGCCTCATCAAAGAGGGACAGACGGGCATGTCCCTGGCAGAGCTGCTGAAAAACAGGCTGTTCTGGATTCTCATGCTGCTGATGGTCTGCGCCGGAGCCTGCGAGCAGGCGGTGAGCCAGTGGGCCTCCACCTTTGCCGAGCAGGGATTGGGCGTGAGCAAAACCCTGGGAGATCTGGCAGGACCCATGCTTTTTGCCATCCTCATGGGCACCTCCCGGGCCATCTACGGAAAATTAGGGGACCGGCTGCCCCTGGAAAAGTGCATCCTTGGCTGCGCCGTGCTGTGCCTTGTTTCCTATCTGGTGATCTCCCTGTGTCCCATTCCCGCCATCAGCCTGATCGGCTGCGGCATCTGCGGGTTCTCCGTGGGCATTTTCTGGCCCGGCGTCTTCTCCATGGCCACCGCCGCCCTGCCCATGGGTGGCACCGCCATGTTTGCCCTGCTGGCGCTGGGCGGCGACGTGGGCTGCAGCGGCGGCCCCACCTATGTGGGGGCGGTTTCCAGTGCCCTGGGGGGCGACCTGAAAAGAGGCATCCTGCTTGCAATCGTATTCCCTGTTTTGATGCTGGCGGGACTGCTTCTGAAAAAGCGGCAGCGCCAGGCGACCAGCACCCGCTGACAATTCCCGCGCAGACGTCCGCAGCCACTTTTTGTATCCAGAAATTTCCATTTTTCCACATCCGTCCAGGCATTTTAAGAATCTGCGCCGCATATTTTGACGTCTTCTGTTCATACTAAGCCCGAACCAAGAAAAAGGAGGGAAAAGAATATGAACTGTCACGCCAACAAGTGTGTGGAGTGCACCGTCAGCGAGTGCGCCAACCACTGCCAGAGTGAGAACTACTGCTCCCTGGACAAGATTCTCGTGGGCACCCACGAGAGCAATCCCACCATGGATCAGTGCACCGACTGCAAGTCCTTCCGCAAGAAGTAAGAGAAGGGCCGTTTGGAAAGGGAACCCCGCGGTTCCCTTTCTTTTTAACTCAGCTCTTTCAAATGGAAATTTTTCCCAATGCGGGCAGATTTTAAATATCGTTATTGAAGCGTACATACTTTTTTCATATGTGGCTTTTAAGATGGGAGTCAAATAAAAAAACAAGGAGGAACCTCCATGGAAAACAATGAAAATGAATACAGCCCCTTCGCTTCTGAGCAGGAGCAAGCCCCCGACTTCCAGCCGGCAGAGCCCGTCGCCCCCAAGCATCACCAGAAAAAGAGGCATCCCGTGTTCCGGGCTCTCGTCAGCGTAACGCTGGTGGCGGCCCTGGTGGCAGGCGGCTGCGGCCTGACCTACAGCATCATCAACAGCCAGTGGGAGGAAAAAGCCGCCATGGACGCGGCAGCCCTGGAGCAGATGAAGCAAAAGCTGGATGTTCTTCAGGTCACTCCCACCGAAAATCTTTCCTACGCCGCTGAGGCGGGCATGATGAGCCCCAAGCTGGTGTATCAGAACAACGCCAAGAGCGTTGTCGGTATCTCCAGCACCGTCCAGACCGTTTCCTTCGGCGGCCAGACCCGGCAGGGCACCTCCACCGGCTCCGGCTTTATCCTCACCGACGACGGCTATGTTGTCACCAATTATCACGTCATTGAAGGCGCCACCTCCGTGAAGGTGCTGATGGGCGACGAGGAGTACAAGGCCGAGGTGGTCGGCTACGATTCCGTGAACGATGTGGCCGTGCTGAAAATCGACGCAAAGGGCCTCCCCGCCGTGACCTTGGGCAGCAGTGACAATCTGAGCATCGGCGACATGGTGGTGGCCATCGGCAATCCCCTGGGCTCCCTCACCGCCACCCTTACCGTGGGGTATGTCAGCGGCAAGGATCGTCAGGTCTCCACCGACTCCCAGACCGTTATCAACATGATTCAGACGGATGCCGCCATTAACTCCGGCAACTCCGGCGGTCCTCTGTTCAATATGTATGGCGAAGTGGTGGGCATCACCTCCGCCAAATATTCCGGCACCACCTCCTCCGGCGCTTCCATTGAAGGCATCAGCTTTGCCATCCCCATCGATGACGTGATGAACATCATCGGCGATCTGCGGGACTTTGGCTACGTCACCGGCGCTTACCTGGGCGTCAGGGTTCTGGACACAGATGCCTCCGCCGCCGCTCTGTACGGTCTGCCCACCGGTGCGTATGTGGAATCCGTAGAGGAAAACGGCAGTGCTGAAAAGGCCGGTGTCCAGGCAAAGGACATCATCATCGGCCTGGGCGAGTATGAAGTCTCCAACCGCTCCGAGCTCACCCGTACCCTGCGCCGGTTTAAGGCCGGAGACACCACCACCATCACCGTCATTCGCTCCGGCGAACGTCTCACCATGGACATCACCCTGGACGAAAAGCCCAAGGACCTGAATACCCCCGCCACCGTGGAGCCCAGTATGCCGCAAAACGGCAATTATGACGAGTGGTACAAGTTCTTCTTCGGCGACAACAATATAGGCTGACCCCTTTCCCCTCTCCGATTCTCGGAGGGGGGAAATATTTTGTCGAAAGATGTCGATGGAGAAAGAATTGAAAACCGGATAAAAATGTGCTATTCTAATCTATGGAGGACATTTCGGCAAAGGTGGGAAAGACTTGGACAGGTTAACGCTGATGATTGTGGACGACAGCGCACTGTTTCGGGAGGCCCTGAAGGAAGCGCTTTCCGACACTTACGTAATCTATTCTTTCTGCAATGGCAAAGAAGCTTTGGAGGCAGCTCCTGATGTCAAGCCAGAGGTAATGATTCTGGATTTGATGCTGCCAGAGCTGGACGGTGTTACTTTGCTGCATGAAATTCAGAGGGCCGGGCTGCGGCCCATGGTTTTGGCAGTCACCCGTTTCTTCAACGAATATGTGCTGGAATCGGCGCAGGAGCTGGGCATCGGCTATATCATCCGCAAGCCCTGCACCCCGGCCGCCGTCGCTCAGCGGGTCTGTGATCTGTGCAAGCGGATGAATTCCAGGCCGGAAAAGCCGGTGGACCCGGTTCAATATGTCACGGAGCAAATCCAGTTTCTGCGGTTCTCTCCCCGGCACAACGGGTCCGACTATTTAAGAGAGGCTGTGCTTTTGATGTGCCAACGCCCCAATATCTCCATCACCAAGGAGCTCTACCCCACCGTGGGAGCCCAGTTTGGCAGCAACGCGCTCCAGGTGGAGCGGTCAATCCGAAGCGCCATCAACGCCGCCTGGAACCAGCCCGGGAAGGATCGCTGGGCCCGGTTCTTCCCGCCTGATCCGGATGGACATATCTCCCGTCCCAGCAATGGTCTTCTCATTGCCCGCCTGGCGGAGGACCTGCGGCTGAAACTTGCCCAGCAACCGGAGGAAAATGAAAAATAATGTTTGACAAATCGGGGTTTTGCCTATATAATATCTAAGCATGACTGCGAGGAGGGGAAAAGTATGCTGCTTGGGCTTTCCAAGATCATTGACAGTCCCGGCGCCAGCATCGCTTTTTCCACCAGCGTAGATCTGAGCGATCTTCGTTACGGCGTGTCGTATCCGGTTTCCGAGCCTGTGATGGCTCAGGGCGTGGTGCGCAACACCGCCGGCGTGCTGCTGATGAAGGGCAGTGTCACCACCACCATTCACGGCATCTGCGACCGTTGCGCGGCGGAATTTGACCGGGCCATTGATTTTCCCATTGATGTGGTCCTGGTGACTGAGCTGGCCAGCGAGGAAAACGAAGACGAATGGGTATTCCCTCTCGAAGGGGACAGCGCCGACCTGGATGACATTGTACGAACGGTGTTCGTGCTGAATCTGGATTCCAAGCTGCTGTGCAAGGACGACTGCAAGGGTCTGTGCCCCAGATGTGGCAAGAACCTGAATGACGCCCCCTGCCTCTGTCAGAAGGAGCTCGATCCCCGATTTGCTGCTTTAGGGCAGCTTCTGGAGAAGTAAACCAATATTTGAATGCTGTTAAAAGCAGATTTACCAAGGAGGTGTCACCATGGCTGTCCCTAAGTGTAAAGTGTCCAAGGCCCGCCGCGATAAGCGCCGTGGCTCCAACTGGAAGCTCTCCGCTCCCAGCGTCGCGGTTTGCCCCAAGTGCGGTGAACCCATCATGCCCCACAGAGCTTGCAAGGCTTGCGGCACCTACAACGGCCGTCAGGTTGTGGCTGTTGAGGCTGAGTAAGGCAAAAGCGGAAATGCAAGAGGAAGGTTTTTGTGCCTTCCTCTTTTTCCGTATTTGCCCATGTCATTGTTGCTTTTTTATGGAAAATATGGCATAATATATTGAATCTACCCATCGAAAGGATGTGATGCTCATGGCAAAGCCATTGGTCGCCATTGTCGGCCGACCCAATGTGGGCAAATCCATGTTATTCAATAAGCTCACCGGGCAGCGAACCTCTATTGTGGAGGATACCCCCGGTGTCACCCGTGACCGGATTTACGGGGACTGCGAGTGGTGCGGACGCACCTTCTCCCTGGTGGATACCGGCGGCATCGAGCCGGGCACCGACAGCGATATGCTGAAATTCATGCGCCGCCAGGCGGAAATCGGCATCGAGCTGGCGGACGCCATCATCATGGTCACGGATGTCCGTTCCGGCGTCACCGCGGCGGACGAGGATGTGGCCGTGATGCTTCGCAAATCCGGCAAGCCCGTGGCCCTGGCGGTGAACAAATGCGACGCCATCGGCCCCACCAATCCGGATGTTTATGAATTCTACGCCCTGGGCATCGGCGACCTGTTCGAGACCTCCGCCGTCCACGGCCACGGCACCGGCGACCTGCTGGACTGGGTGCTGGAAAACATCCCCGAAGGCGACAGCCAGGATCAGGAGGAGGATGTAATTAAGGTGGCCATCGTGGGCAAGCCCAATGTGGGCAAATCCAGTCTGCTGAACCGGATTCTGGGAGAAGAGCGGGCCATTGTCTCCAACATCGCGGGCACCACCCGGGACGCCATCGACTCCTACTATGAAAACGACACCGGGAAATACTGCTTCATCGACACCGCCGGGATGCGCCGGAAGAGCAAGGTGGACGACCTTATCGAAAAATACTCCAACATGCGCACCATCAGCGCCATTGACCGGGCGGACGTGTGCCTGATTCTGGTGGACGCCAACGAAGGCGTCACCGAGCAGGATACCAAGATCGCCGGATTGGTTCACGAGGCGGGCAAGGCGGCCATCATCGTGGTAAACAAATGGGACGCCGTGGCCGACAAGGAAACCAATACCATGCGAGACATGGAGCAGAAGGTGCGTCAGGGCCTGAGCTACATGCTCTACGCCCCTGTGGTATTTCTCTCCGCCCTCACCGGCCAGCGGGTGGACAAGCTCTTCCAGGTGATTCAGGATGTCTACAGCCAAAACACCAAGCGGATCACCACCGGCGCTCTGAACAGCGTTTTGGCCGACGCCACCGCCCGGGTCCAGCCTCCCACAGACAAGGGGCGGCGTCTGAAAATCTACTATATGACCCAGGCCAGCACCAAGCCCCCCCATTTCGTCATCTTCTGCAACGACGCAAGACTCTTCCACTTCTCCTATCAGCGCTATCTGGAAAACCAGATTCGGGAGGTCTTCGGCCTTCAGGGCACGCCGGTGCGCATCACCATCCGTCAGAAGGGCGACAAGGAGGAGTAGACTTCCATGGCATTGAATGTGCTGATTATCATCATTGTCAGCTATTTTCTGGGCAATCTCAACGGCGCCATTTTTCTCTCCCGGCTGCTGGTTCATGACGACGTGCGCCGCCATGGCAGCGGCAACGCGGGCTTCACCAATTTCTTCCGGAACTATGGCGGTCTGACCTCCCTGCTGGTGATTTTCATCGATGCCGCCAAGGCGGTGGCCGCCTGCGCCCTGGGCCGGTGGCTGCTCAGCGCCCAGGGGCTGGGTCTGGAGGGGGCTGTTCTCGCGGCAGTGGCTGTGGGAGTCGGTCATGATTTTCCCCTCCTGCTGGGCCTCCACGGGGGCAAGGGCATCGTCTGCGGCTGTGCCAGTGCCCTGATGCTGGACTGGCGGGTGGGGCTGGTGGCCGTGGCCGTTTTTGCCCTGGTGTATTTCATCACCAAATATGTCTCCCTCAGCTCCGTGCTGGGCGCCGTTGCTCTGGGCGTCAGCTTTGCCTGCTGGCATTCTGACCACCCCTGGGCCGTGGCCGGATGCAGCGCCATGTGTCTGCTGGCCATTGCGATGCACCGGGAGAACATCCTCCGGCTGGTAAACCGGACCGAACGAAAAACCGATTTCTTTAAAAAGGAGAAGCACGAATGAAAACCGCTGTCATCGGCGCCGGTGCCTGGGGCACGGCTCTGGCCATTCTCCTGTGCAAAAATGGGCACGACACCACCCTCTGGTGCAGAAGCGACACCCGGGCCGCCGAAATTCAGTCCTCCCGGATCAATCCCAGGCTCCCCAAGGCATCCCTGCCGGAGAACCTGACCATCTCCGCCGACCCCGGCTGTGTGAAAGATTGCAGCATGGTGGTGATCGCCTGCCCTTCCTTCCCCATCCGCCAGGTTCTGGCCGCCGTCACTCCTTTTCTTCCGAAGGAAGCGGTGCTGGTGTCCGTGACCAAGGGCATTGAGGAGGGCTCTCTGCTTCGCATGAGCCAGATCGTCTCCCAGATCACCGGGCAGGAAAACGTGGTGGCCCTCACCGGCCCCTGTCACGCCGAAGAGGTTGCCATGGGCATTCCCACCGGGTGCCTGGCCGCCTGCGCTGATCGGGAGCGGGCGGAATTTGTCCAGGACGCCTTCATGTCCGACACCTTCCGGGTGTATACCAGCCCGGACGTGGTGGGGGCGGAGCTGGGCGGCGCCTTAAAAAATGTGATTGCTCTGTGCGCCGGTGTCGCAACGGGGCTTGGCTTTGGGGACAACACCAAGGCCATGCTCATGACCAGAGGCCTTACCGAAATGGCCCGGCTAGGAGTCTCTCTGGGGGCCCAGAAAAGCACGCTGGCCGGACTGTCCGGCATTGGCGACCTGATTGTCACCTGCACCTCCTGCCACTCCCGGAACAACCGGGCGGGGATTCTCATCGGCCAGGGGGCGACCCCGGAACAGGCCATGGAGCAGGTGGGCGCGGTGGTGGAGGGCTATTACGCCGCCAAATCCGCCTGGGAGCTGTGCCGAAGGCAGCAGGTGGAGATGCCCATCATCCATGCCGCCTATGAGACGCTGTATGAGCACGTAGACGCCCGAAAGGCCGTGGTGAATCTTCTAACCCGTCAGCGAAAAGCGGAGTCGGAGGACGCGGGATGGCTGTGAGAAAGAAGAAATTGCGAAAGCGCCCCTCTCTCCGGCTTTTTTTCCAGAAATTGGGAGCTGCCGCCCGCCGAGTCTATACCCGACTGGGGCTCGGGGAGCTGAAGCAGCTGCGCTGGAAGAATTTTCTGCTGCTGGTTTTCGCCGGATGTGTCAACGCCGTGGGTGTTACCATGTTCCTGGCTCCGGTGAACCTGTATGACAGCGGCATCTCCGGAACCTCCATGCTGCTGTGGCAGGCCACCCCGGAGCAGTACACCCTCTCACTGTTTCTTGTGATTCTCAACGTTCCGCTGTTTCTGTTCGGGCTGAAAAAGCAGGGCTGGTGCTTCACCCTCTACTCCATCTGGGCGGTACTGGTCTACTCCGGAGCCTCCTTCCTGATTACCAACGTGCTGGATGTTTCCACCGCCTCCCCCTTTGCTGGGCAGGACCTGCTGCTGTGCGCCGTTTTCGGCGGGCTGGTCTCCGGCGCGGGCAGCGGCCTGACCATCCGCTTCGGCGGGGCCATCGACGGCATGGAGGTGCTGGGCGTTACCTTCGCCAAGGGGCTGGGGCTTACCGTGGGCACCTTTGTGATGATTTACAATGTGATTTTGTACATTCTCATCGGCATCATCTGGGGCAGCTGGATTCTTCCGCTGTACTCCATCATCACCTATTTCGTGGGCAACAAGACCATCGACTTCATTGTGGAAGGTCTGGACAAGGCCAAATCCGTGATGATCGTAACGGAACGGCAGGAGGAAATCTGTCAGGCCCTGTCCGCGGAATTCGGCCGGGGCATCACCCAGATCAGCGCCCGGGGATATTTTTCCGGGGCCGAGAAATGCGTGATCTATTTTGTGGTCAACCGCTTCCAGATTCCCAGGGTGAAAAAACTTGTCACCTCCATGGACGGCAGCGCCTTCATCACCGTAACCGAGATTTCCGACGTGATGGGCACCAGTGTGAAGCAGAAATAGCAGGAACCCCCTGGGCCCTCCTGATTGGAGCTCCCAAGGGGTACATTCCAAGGCGACAGCACATGCTGCCGCCTTTTTGTTTATCTGTTCCTTCGGCTATTTCCTGGAATTCCACACATGGGCCAGAATGTCTTTCAGAACCAGCATGGCGTCTAAGTCATTGAAGCCATAGCGGCTTTTCAGGCTGTCCAGCAGTTCCCTGAGCCGAAGGGCGTAGTCGTCGATGTTAACAACCTTCTGGTAGGTAGTCAGAACCGGATATTTCTTCCCCCACATCTTTGTCCAGTCGATTTTTTGCTCGGTCTGCTCCGTTGTGTTTTCAATCGCCTGCTCGATCTGTTTCACATCAAGGTCAAAGTCTATCAGTTCGTCTAGGGAAAGATGATAAAGGGTGGACAGCTTTTTGGACTGCCGTATGTCCGGAAGCGTCTCGTCAAGCTCCCACTTGGAAATCGTCTGCCGGCTCACCCCCAGCTTTTCGGCCACCTCTTCCTGGGACAGTCCGCTTTTTTTGCGGGCGTTAAAAAGGCTGTTTCCCAAACCCATCGTCATAACCTCCTCGTTTTGATTGGGTCCATTATAACAGGCGCGTCCAAGAAACGCCACCGTTTCCGCCTTCCATTTCTGCCCGTTATCCTGACAATTTTAAAATTTGCTCATTTAGGTTCTTTTATAATTTCTATGTCAATATCCCCGTTGTTATTGATTGCGGTCAATGTCTTGCTCCCGCTGACCTTTTCCTTCGGTAAATTGCTTTCACCCTTTTTGACAGCGCAGGTGATGGCATAATCATCGTAGCTCCCCACAATAGTCCCGGTAATATTGCCGTTTTTATTCTCCACTGTGATGGCGTTTGCGGCGCTGACATTTTCAAAGAAAATATCTCCCCCGTTCGCAGACAAACGCAGTTGATCCGTCACGGTCAGCGCGGGCAGGGATATGTCCTCTTTCGTGGTATGCAGCGTCAGCGAGGAAAGGACTGTATCGGGGATGTGTACGGTGATTCGATCCGCGCCAGCGGACGCGCTTCCGCCGACGTAGTCCGTCCATTCTTTGTCACTTTTGGAAGCCATGGTCAGAATGCCGTCGTCAGAAACAGCAAAATGTTTAATCCGATACGCAACCGCATCTTACCAGGAAAAGCTATTAAAATCAAAGTTTTCGTCAACCGGCATCCACGTTCCGTCCGATGCTTCCACGCACAAGCTATCATCGATATAACCACGCTTCACCCGGTAGCGGTGGAGGGATTCATTGTCGTATTCATCGATCGACGGATAAATGTGCTTTATGTCTTCCAGTGTGCATGGCTTTTCGTTGATGATAAGGCGGGGGCCGGACATTGTGCCGTAAATTGCCAATTGATACTGTCCATCCACATAGCCGAACATAACACATGATCTGGTGCCGGCACCGGCACACTCTGCGCAGATTACGTGATTGTCAAAACGAACACCATTGACGCACCAGGGACTTTCCGTATCGCACAGGTCAGCCAGCTTCGTTGTTTTTCCATCGGCATATGTAAAGACGCCTAAGCTAATTCCATCGCCGATGATCAACTCCGGCACACCGTCCAAATCAAAGTCGTGGATGCCCAGGTAGAAATAGGGATCAAGCCCCCACTCAGCAAGATGCCCGCTACGCCAATGATCCAGATCCATCAAATAGTCCTGCGGGGTGAAAAGGATTTTCAGATAAGCCTCCTGCCAGCTATTTCCATAGGCGATGGTGCTGCGAACCTCTCCAATGGGCCGCTGAACAGCCGGTATGGTCTGTGTGGAAGCGTCCGTCCGGAAGGACTGGATAATTTCCCAGAATTGACGGTCAATCGCCCCCAGGTGCATTTTGAAGTGGGCAGACAATTGAAAGCAGCCGCCCTGGGGGTCAGGAGCAAATACCCGGTATTCCGCAAAAATGTCATCCTCAACCTTCTGCTGCACGACAAAATAGCCCACCCCATTCAAGGCAGGAATCGCCTCCAGCTCTGTAACAACAAGACATTGCTCCAGGGCATTCTGCCGGTCTGCAGCAGCCGCTTCCGCCGCAGGTTGTTCCAACTGCCGGATGGCAATGGAGCACTGGAACAGTTTCTGATTGTAACGCTCATTGGCCTGGATTTCATCGGGGTATACTGAGTTCAGCTCAGTCAAAATGGGGCGAAGATACCAGGCATCGCTCTCCCACGGCAGTGTATACTGCTCCGGGTCAAAGGTAAGCTGAAACGGCGGCTCCTGTGGTGCCCTCTCCACAGGCCGTTCCTTTCCACAGCCGCACAGAACTGCCAGAATCAGTAAAATTCCCGCAAATTTTGCCCATTTCCTCACACGTCCTCACTCCTCTAAACGAATATTCTCATTTAACAGATATAAAAGAAATGCACGGAAGTTAAGCAAAGTATATCGAATATCCGTGAAATTCATTTTACATTGCAGATGATCATAAATTGGTCATTTTGATGCCGGATGTCACAGTCGGCGCCCTCTGGTAAGACTTTTCGTATCATGTCGGCATTACTTATTTATCAATCCTCAAAATGCGCGAATTGAAAAATCACAATTTACGCACCTACGGCTCCATTCTTTAGAGAACTATTCACTATTCACTAAAAAAAGCCCCACCTTCTGGTGGGACTTTCTGTTGTGTTGGCATTACCTATCTTCCTGGTAAGTGCAATGTATTGTCATGCCGTCGG
>CAZYWM010000056.1:0-12880 GCA_964651615.1 uncultured Oscillospiraceae bacterium
TCCTAATTATCTTGTATCTCGTATCCCATATCTTATATCTCTTCTATTTATCTTAAATCTTTCCTTTTAAAGCGCAATAATTGAGCGCTGAAAATTGCTTGTTTTCGGCGGCGAAAGAGGGGCGGCTGTGCCAAAATATGGGGGGCAATCCTGCTTTTTTTCACGGCAATCATGACGATAACATGACAAAATTACTGCTTTGAGTATATATTTTTTAGGGAGGATGGAAAGATTTTCGGCATTCTTTACAAGCTGGCTCGGGGATAAATGGTCAATTTTGACGAAACTTATTTGACATACTTGACTTTTTTGAATCAATCATGTATAATAATCGCAAACGAAAACGTTTAAGCATTTCGGCGTTTTTTGCATACTGACGAAAAAGGGACGTCCCTTTTTCGCATTCCGTCCGAAGGACGGAATGATGAGCTTTGCTCAACTGCTTCGTAGTTATGGCCCTACGAGGGCTTTAACAAACATTAAAGGAGGAAAACCCACATGAAAAGAATTCTTGCTCTCGCATTGGCTGTTGTCATGGTTTTCGGTCTGATGGCCGTTTCCGCAGCAGCTGAAGACAAGACCACCATCAACCTCTGGTCCTTTACCGATGAGATCATCGGCATGTTCAACAAGTACCTGGAGCTGCATCCTGAAGTGGCTGAGAAGGTTGAGCTGAACACCACCATGATCAACAATGATGGCGATGCTTACGTCAACGCCATTGACCTGGCTCTGGCCGACGGCACTGTGGACATCTACGGCGCTGAGGCTGCTTACGTCTTCAAGTATGCACAGGGCGACGCCTCTGAGTACGCTGCTTCCTACGAGGAGCTGGGCATCGACGTGGAGAAGGCCATTGCCGACGCTGAGATCGCTCCCTACACCGTCGAGATCGGCACCCGTCCTGCTGACGGCAAGGTCGTGGCTCTGGGCTACCAGGCTACCGGCGGCGCTTTCATCTATCGCCGTTCCATCGCTCAGGCTGTCTGGGGTTCCGATGATCCCGCCGTTGTCGCTGAGAAGATCGGCGCTGGCTCCGGCAACTGGGACGCTTTCTTCGTTGCTGCTGAAGAAGTGAAGAATGCTGGCTACAAGATGGTTTCCGGCAAGGGCGACGTTTGGAACGTCCTGGAGAAGGCCGCTGAGACCGGCTGGGTTGTCGATGGCAAGCTGAACATCGACCCCGTCCGTGAGAGCTACCTGGACATCGCAAAGCAGCTGAAGGACAACGACTACATGAACGACACCTCCGCCTGGGGCGAGGCTTGGTTCGCTGACATGACCAAGAGCGGCAACGTTCTGGGCTTCTATGGCCCCGCTTGGCTGGTCAACTACACCTTGGGACCCAACTCCGGTGAAGGCGACAACTCCTCCGCTGGCGACTGGGCTGTCTGCGCTCCCAACGTTGGCTTCTTCTGGGGCGGCACTTGGCTGCTGGCCGGCAAGGGCGCCATCGCTGATCCTGTCAAGGCTGAGATCGTTAAGGGCTTCATCGAGTGGGTTACCCTGGACACCTCCGACGAGGGTCTGCAGTACCTGTGGGCCAACGGCCTGATGAACGAGAATGGCACCAAGGACACCGTCGCTTCCGGCGTTGTTATGGCCAAGTCCAACGGCGAGACCGCTTTCCTGGGCGGCCAGAACATGTTCGACGAGTTCATTCCTGCCAACGCCTATGCTTCCGGTAAGTCCATGACTCAGTACGACTCCACCATCAACGGCTCTTGGGACGCCGCTGTTGGCCAGTACGCTTCCGGCGAGCTGAGCCGCGAAGAGGCCATCGAGGAGTTCAAGCTGGATCTGTCCGGCAAGCTCGAGATCGAGATCGATTACTAATCCTGATTTCATCGAAGTATAAATATTTGATTAGCCGTGTGGGGATAGGCAGCTTCGGCGGCCTATCCCCTGTGGCTTATTCTTTGCAAGAGGGGGCATTACACCAGCATGAAAAAGGATAAAAGCTTTAGCTATGCCAAATATGGCTATCTGTTCAGCATTCCCTTTGTTGTTGTCTACTTGATTTTTTCCCTGTACCCCACGGTGACTACCATCCTCCTGGCGTTTACGGACGCCAAGGGTATGCAGGGCCTGAGCAATTGGAATTTCCTGCCCAAGGAACAGATTTTTGAGAACTTTGTTCAGGTGGTAGCTACCCCGTCCATTGAAAAATCGCAGTTTATCAACGCACTGAAAAACACCGTGATCCTGTGGGTGGTGAACTTCATCCCTCAGATCAGTCTGGCACTGCTGCTGACGGCCTGGTTTACCTCCCGGCGGAATCAGCTGCGGGCTCAGGGCTTCTTCAAGGTCGTTTTCTATATGCCCAATATCATTACGGCCGCTTCCATCGCCCTGCTGTTTAATAAGCTGTTTGCATATCCCATTGGCCCTGTGAACTCTCTGCTGCAGAATCTGGGTGTGATTGATGCACCCATTGAATTTACATCCAAGGTTGGCTGGACCCGTGGAATCATCTCCTTCATCCAGTTCTGGATGTGGTACGGCTCTACTATGATCGTGCTGATTTCCGGTGTGCTGGGCATCAATCCGGACCTCTTTGAGGCGGCGGAGCTGGACGGCGCATCCAATAGCCAGATGTTCTGGAAAATCACCGTGCCCAATATGAAGACCATCCTGCTGTATAACATCATCACCTCCCTCATTGGCGGCCTGAGCATGTATGACATTCCTCAGCTGTTCAACAAGGGCAATCCCCGCCGGTCGACCATTACGGCGAACATGTTTATTTACAACCAGGCATTCGGCAGCAACAAGCTGTTTGCCAGAGCCTCCGCAGCCTCCCTGATTATGTTTATAATCATTGCCATCTGCTCCGTGTTCGTCTTTATGGCGTTCAACGATGAAGAGGGCAAGGCGAAGCGGGCAGCCAAGCGTGCGGCTCGTCTGGAAGCGAAGAAGAATAAGATGGAGGTGGGCTAAATGGCAAGCAACACTTTGAGCGCAGGCATCCGGCATACCCCTGGTGAGAGAGTTTACCATGTATTTAAGTATGTTGTCTGTATTTTCCTGGCGGTACTTAGCATTTTCCCCTTCCTGATCATGGCTGTCAACGCCACCAGAACCACCACACAGATCCAGGCCCATCCTATTTCCCTGCTCTTTGGCACAAACTTCCTGAAGAACCTGGATATTTTGCTGAGCAAGAACATGTTCAACCCCCTGGTTGGCTTGCGGAACTCCTTCATTATTTCCGCTGGCGCCACCATTCTGACGGTGTATTTCTCCACCCTGACCGCCTATGCGCTGGTGGCCTATGAGTGGAAGCTTCGTGCCCTCTTCTTCACCATCATTCTTGCCGTTATGATGATTCCTGGCACGGTTACATCCATTGGCTTCTACAGCTTCATCTATAAGATTGGCTGGACCAACAACCTGCTGCCCCTGATTATTCCGGCGGTGGCGGCCCCTGGCACGGTATTCTTCATGCGGCAGTTTATGATTCCCTCTCTGCCCATGGAGATCGTTCAGTCCGCCCGGGTGGACGGCGCTTCTGAGTTCCGCACCTTCAATCAGATTGTGCTGCCCATCATGAAGCCCGCCATGGCGACTCAGGCTATTTTTGCGTTCGTCGGCAACTGGAACAACCTGTTCATTCCCCAGATTTTGCTGACCGACAGTAAGGTCTACACCATGCCCATCATGGTCTCCCTGCTGAATGGCGACGTGTACAAGACGGAGTACGGCGCAATTTACCTGGGCATTCTGCTCACCGTGCTGCCCATCTTCGTGATCTATTTTGCCCTGTCCAAGTACATCATTGCCGGTGTGGCTCTGGGCGGCGTGAAGGAGTAATTCCATGAATGCCAGATGGCAGGATACCCCCGCTGCTGTGTTTCTCCGGCTGCTGGCGGATCTGATGATCTTAAATCTGCTGGTTCTGTTCTGCTCCTTGGGTGTGGTTACCATTGGAGCCGCTTTAAGCGCCATGTACGCCGTCCTGTTCCAGCGGGAGTGGGATGAGGGCATGGTGGCGGTGATCAAGACCTTCTTCCGATCCTTTGTCAGGAATTTCCTGATGGCCACCGCTTTGGAGCTGGTTCTGGTCCTGGTGGCTGGCGTGGCAGCGGGAGATGTGTGGTTTGCGGTGAATTCGGAGCAGCCGCTGAAAACCGTCTATATTGCGGTGGGAACCGTTATCGCCCTTCTGGCAGTGATTCTGTTTATCATGGCCTTTCCCCAGCAGGCAATCTACCGCAATTCCCTGAAAAACTATCTGAAAAACAGTTTCCTGCTGGCGGTCTGCGCACCGGGCCAGCTGCTGCTGGCGCTGGCGGCGTGGATCGGGCCCTGGATTTTGGTTGGCTTTGTGCCAGAGGTTTTTGTCCGGTTGGGCGTAATGTACCTGCTGTGGGGCTTCTCGTTCCCTGCCTGGTGCACCGTCAAGCTGCTGAAAAAGGTATTTGAGCGAACCAAACAGGAGGAAACCTAAGCATTCCCAAATCCGGCGGCGGCAGCTTTGCCGCCGCCGTTTTTGTGCGAGGGGCGGTGCGGCGGGCGAGTCAAGACCCGGGGTTACGGGAAAAGGGCGGTGCGGGAGAATTCTCCACATAAAATGTTATGTTGATCGAACGAATGCGGTGAAAACGGGCGGATGATTGACTTTTTTACTCCTTTATGCTAAAATTCCACCGAAAGAACTGCCCAGGATAAGGAGCTGAATGCTTTGAAAATACTGCCAATATTGATGCTTTGCCTGCTGCTTTGCGGCTGCGGGGCAAGCCAGCAGACACCGGCCACCACAGCCCCGACGGAGACCGCCCAGATGGAAACCACCCAGATGGAAACCACCCAGCCTCAGACCACCCAGGCCCCCCTGCCTCCGGTGATCACCAAGGACCCCACCAGTGAGAAGCTGTCCCCTGGGGGAAAGACCTGGTTTGTGGCCCACGCGGATGGCGCGACCATCCTGACCTGGGAATTCCTCTCCCCGGACGAAAAGGTCTATTCCATTACGGAGACCATGGATCTGCACCCGGGGCTGGAGCTGGACGCCTCCCAGGAGGATACGGTGTCATTGAGGAATGTGCCCCTGTCCCTCAATGGCTGGTCCGCCCGGGCCCGGTTCGACGGCCCCGGCGGCTCCACCACCACCCAGAGCGCCCTGATTACCGTGAGCAGGAGCGAGGGGGCCTATGACGCGGTGATTGAAACCTACCGCCAGGCCGTGAAAAATCAGGATGGCCAATATGACGTAAGTGAAATGATGCTCTACGCCTCCCATGTGGGCTACGCCCGGCTGGATTTGGACGCTGACGGCACCGATGAACTGCTTGTGGCGGGAATCGGCTATGACATTCCCGACGAGCCCTGTCTGTTTGAGATATTCACCCTGGACGGCAATACCCCGGTGAGCGTGGCCCGCTCCACCATTCGCTCCCGGCTGTTCCTGATGCAGGACAACAAAATCTACAACGAGGGCTCCAGCGGCGTCAGCGACAATTACAGCGTCATGCAGTTTTCCGGTGGCCAGCTCCGGTTCCTCAACGGCCTGTACACCACGAATGCTCTGGCCGACGGCTCCCCCAGCCCCTATACCTACTATTTCACCACCTCCAACCAGTACGGCGACCTGGCCCTGCTGGGCGGCGACAACGGCATGGAGGAAAAGGTGGCCAACACCTTCCTGAACAGCTGGCGCGGCTCCATCACCCTGCCGGAGCTGTGCCTGATTGGGTGAACCCCCCTTTGCCACTGTAGGGGCGGGGATGCGGAAATACGGAAATACCGGATAGACAAAACGCCCGGTGCGGATGGTCGCACCGGGCGTTTTCTTGAAATTTTACAGCAGCTTCAGGCTGCCGGAGGTGATGCGCTGGCCGCTGATGCGGTCGAAGAGCATGATCTCGCTGCCGGAGATGTTCAGCCGAATCTTCTCCCCCAGCTTGAACAGGGTGTTGCCGAAGACCACGCCGGTGAGGAGAAATTTCCCCACCCGGATTTTGATGGTGGACTCCATTCCTGTGGGCATGGCGCCGTAAATCTCCCCCTCCAGGCTTCCCTGGGGGTCGATTTCCAGGAACTCAGGCCGGATGCCCAGCACCAAATCCTCGTTGGTCAGCACCGGCTCCTCCATCATGGCGTCGTCCTCCTCCACCACCTTGGAGATGTGGTAGCGGAATACCTCGTCCTTGTTGCTCTTTTCCACATATCCCTTTTCCGCCGCTGCCGCTTTCAGGGCGGCGGCTTTTTCTGCCTGGCGCTGATCCCGCTGGCGGAACCATTGCTCCAGATTCAGAGGCTCGGCGGGGACAAAGGCGGCTTTTGTGCCGTCCAGCATGGTCAGGTTCACGCTGCCGTCCTGGGCAGCGGAGCCCTTGGCCTCCACAAAGTTGATGGAGGGGTTGCCCACGAAGTCCGCCGCGAACAGATTGTTGGGCTTGCTGTACACCGTCAGGGGGGCGTCGTACTGCTGCAAAACGCCGTTGCTGATCAGGCAGATCTGGGTGGCCAGGGTCATGGCCTCCATCTGGTCGTGGGTGACGTAGACGAAGGTGGAGCCGGTTTCCAGGTGGAGCCGCTGGAGCTCATAGCGCATTTCCAGCCGGAGCTTGGCGTCCAGGTTGGAAAGAGGCTCGTCCATGAACAGCACCAGGGGCTCGGGAGCCAGGGTGCGGGCGATGGCCACCCGCTGCTGCTGGCCGCCGGAGAGCTCGGCGGGGTAGCGGTCCATAAACATGCTGATTTTTACGATCCGGGACACCCGGCGGACGGACAGGTCGATTTCCTCCTTGGTGAGCTTGCGCACGGAGGTGGCGGGCTTGCCGTTTCGGATGACCTGGAAATCCTCGGTCAGTCCCGCGGCCTTGGCGGCGGACACCTTTTCCTTCAGAGCGCCAACCTCCGCGGACATATCCTTGCCCTGCTCCAGGTGGTAGCCGAAGAGCTTCTTGGCGGTGTACTGGGAGATGGTGAAGGCGTCGATGAGCTTGATGATGGCCTTCTTTTCGTCCAGCTTGCCCTTCTTATCCCGGCACTCCTCCAGAACCTTCAAAACCTCTTCGGGCCGGGCCAGGAGCTCTGCCAGCCGGGCGGCGTTTTTCGCCTCGAAATTGTACTCCGGCATTTCCTCCTTGATGTTGGAAAGACCGAAGGAGATGTTCTGATAAACGGTCATGTTGGGCCACAGGGCATAGTTCTGGAAGAGGAAGCCCACCTTGCGCTTGTTGGCGGGGATGTTGATGCCCAGGGCGCTGTCGAACACCACCTTGTCTCCGATGGTGATTCGGCCGCTGGTGGGGGTTTCCAGCCCGGCGATCATCCGCAATGTAGTGGTCTTGCCGCAGCCGGAGGGGCCCAGCAGCGTGACGAACGCGTTATCCTTGATGACCAGATCCAGGTCGTCTACGGCGTAGAACTTCCCCCAGTGCTTGGTCACGTGTTCCAATCTGATTTCAGGCATGGTGTTAACCTCCTATTCCTTCGTCCAGGCTTGCGCCGGTAATCTTGTTGACCAGTGTGTTGCACACCAGAATGGTGATGATGAGCAGCAGGTTGATGCCGCTGGAAAACGCGTAAAGGCCCATTTCGTCGAAATAGTCCAGCGTGGTGGAGAGGATGAAGCCCTGGACGCACAGCAGCATGAACAGGCTCAGCTCTCTCAGGCAGGTCATGAAGGGCAGAAGGTAGCCGCTGATGATGGAGGATTTCTGAATGGGGATGATGATGCGGGTCATCCGCTTGACCCAGGGAATGTCCTGGATGATGGCGGCCTCCTCAATCTCGCCGGAGAGCTGGAGCATGGAGTTTAGGGCGTTCCGGCTGGCAAAGGGGATGTACTTGATGGTGCCCACGATGATCAGCAGGGTATAGGTGTTGAACAGGTTCAGCCTCTCCGAGGAGAACAGGATGAAGAACGCCGCGCCCACCGCCAGCGAGGGCATCAGATAGGGCAGAAAGGCCATGGAGTTGACATAATTCGCCCATTTGCTCCGCCGCTGCTTGCTCACGGCATAGCCGATCAGGGTGCCGATGGTGCCGGCGATCAGGGCGCAGGCCACGCTGACCCACATGGTGCCGGCGAAGGCGTGCCAGATGGTCTCGTTGAACAGAATGCCCTTCTGGCCGTACATGCCGTTTTCGGTGATGTTCTCCCGGGTGACCCACCATTTGGTGGTGAGATTATCCGGGTTGCCGGTGTAGAGGAAGGAATAGTCCCCGGGGTTGGGCAGGAAGGTCTCAAAGGCAAAGGAGACAATGGGGAAGATGCTGGTGAAGAAGGTGATCAGCACCAGAATGACGGCGATGATGTACTTGCCCGCCTTGCCCAGATTGATCTTGGAAATCTGGCCGGACTTGCCGGTGACGGTGGTGTAATTCTTCCGGCTGGTGAGGGACAGCTGATTCAGCAGCATGATGGCCACGCCGAAAATCATCATGATGATGGCCAGCACCGAGGCCTCGCCGGTGTATTTGGAGTTCATGGACACATACTTGGTGGACAGGGTGGTGAGGCCCAAGTAATGGGGCACCGGGTAGGAGCCCATGGCGCTGCCGAACACCAGCAGAATGGTGGAGAGAATGGCGGGCTTCACCATGGGCAGGGTGATCCGGGTCATGGTGCGCCACTTGGGGGTGTCCAGGATGGTGGCGGCCTCCTCCAGGTTGGCGTCCATATTCCGGAAAATGCCGCCGATGAGGATGTAGGCGAAGGGGGCGTAGTGGAGTCCCAGCACCATCATGCTGGGGAAGAGCCCCTGGCACCACCATTTGGGCATGGTGATTCCAAAGAGGCTGGCCAGCAGCCCGTTGGAGGTGCGGGTGACGGCGTTGGAGTTGAACAAATTCTGCCACACCACAGCCAGCGTCCACTGGGGCATGATGTAGGGGAAGATGAAAATGGAGCTCAGGTATTTCCGCCAGGCCAGATTGGTGCGGGTGATGAGAAAGGCAAACACGCCGCCGAAGAGAATGGAGATCACGCAGGTGCCCACCGCCAGGTAGACGGTGTTCAGCAGCGGAATCCACAGATTCTTTTTTGCCATCCGGCTGGTGAATAAGTCGATGTAATTGACCAGGGTGTAGCCGCTGGTTTTGCCCGTCAGGTGGGCGTCGATGGTGCCGGGGTGGATGCTGAGGGTATCTTCAATGATGGCGACAATGGGGGCAATGGTGGTGATCGTCACCACGATGCCCAGCACCAGAAGAATCACGTTGTAGGGCTTGGAAAAAAAGGTGCCCAGCTTGTTCAGCCAGATTCGGAAGGGACTGGCCGCCAGGGTGTTATTTTGTTTCATGGCGCGCTCCTTGCTTATAAAAACGGCGCCTCTGGACCGTTTTTTTGAAATCCAGAGGCGCCTGATGTGTCAGGTTTACCGATCTTTTATCAGCCAGCGCTGTACTTGTCCAGCATCTCAATCCAGCTGCCCACGGTGAAGGCAACGGAAGCGCAATACTCGGGGTCTTCCAGAACCAGCTTGCCGTCGGTGGTCCACCAGTCGTAACCGGCGTCGTTCTTAGCGGCGAATTCCACGGTGGTGCCGTCCTCGGCCATGCCGCCCACCATGTGGTGGAACTGGGCCTCGTTGTCAGCGGCCACGATGGGGTTGGAGGAGTAGCCGCCCATGTCCTTGCCCCAGGCGGAGAAGCCGTCCACGGTGCAGGTCATGTAGGCGATGAAGGCGCAGGCAGTCCAGGGCAGGGGAGAGTTGTCGGTGACGAACAGGTAATGGCAGTAGCCATAGCCGCCGATGCCCTCGAAGCCGTCCTGATAGGCAGCGACCTTGATGTTGTTCACGGAGACGGAGTCGGACTCTTCCACGCTGCGCAGCTTGGAGTAAACCAGCAGGCCAAACTGATCGGTGGCGGACTTGTCAACCAGGGTGTTGCAGATGGGGCCGTCGTCGGTCTGAGCGGAGTAGCTCTCCACCCACAGCTTGATCCAGGCCAGGGCGTAAGCGCCGTCTTCACCAAGGCCCAGGTCCTCGGCGTCAACCTTCATCTCTTCAATGACGGGAGCGAAGTAGGCCTGCTCCTCAGCGGGCAGGGCCTCGTAGGCCTCCCGCAGCCAGGCGGCGTAGGTGTCCTCGGTCAGCATGTACAGGAAGTTCTTGCCGACGATCTCGGAGTCGATGTCCATGAACAGGCCATGCTCGCCCTCGGCCACGAAGTCCCAGCAGTTGTCGTAGGTCTTGTCGCCGGTGCAGTTGTACTCGAAGACCTTGTTCAGGGTCTGCAGGGGCAGGAAGCCCTCGTAGTCAGCGGCGGTAGTGCCGTTGGCATCGGCCCAGTCCTTGGGGATGAAGGTGTCCAGGATGCCGGTTTCCACCATCTTGGACTGAATCTGGTTGCCATCCTGAATCAGGGTCATGGCGAAGGTGCCGGTGCCCTTCAGGGAGTCAGCGGTGAGCTGATCGAAAATCTTGTTGTTCTTGGGCTGCTGCCACTCGAACTCCATGTTGTAGCTGGGGTCGATGGTCTGCAGGTAGGCGATGAACAGGGGCAGGGCGCTCTTGCCGCGGCTGGAGTTGCCCACGCCGTAGAACATCTTGCCGTTGGATTCCTCAATGGCCTTCTTGGCCAGCTCTTCCAGAGTCATGTTCTGGGCTTCGGCGATGATGGCCTTCACGTCGGTCTCGGCGGATGCCTGACCCACGCCGCACACGGCCATGGCCAGCACCATGGAGAGGGCCAGAACCATAGAGATGATTTTCTTCATACGGATTCCTCCTGAATTAAAATTTCGTTTCACGAGAGCTTTCCCTCGCTTACACCCCTTATTATAACGGCAATGTCCACAAATTCAAGATGGCAAAACTGATTTAATTTGTGCGTATCAGCTTTTTTGACAAAAAACAAGCCAGAGAGAGGGGGGATATGAGATATAAGATACGAGATAATTAGGAATTAGGAGTTAGGAATTAACGGGCAGCGCCGATTCGTTAAATTCCTAATTTCTCATTCCTAATTCCTAAAGCATTGCGAAACTTTTCCGGTTGATTATTTCTGAAAAATATGATATAAAGGAGTCAAATACAGGCGTCAGCCTGAAAATGAAAAGGAGTAGAAAACATGAAGAAAATTCTCGCACTGATTCTGACTGTGTGCATGGTTCTGTCCATGGGCGCGGTGGTACAGGCCGAGGGCGTTTCCGGCGAATTCACCGGCACTGCTCAGGGCTTGGGCGGCGACGTGACCGTCACCCTGACCCTGACGGACGGCAAGATCACCGCCTGCACCGCCACCGGCGACAAGGAGACCGCGGGCATCGGCTCCGTGGTCATCGACACCTTCCCCGCCATCGTTGCCGAGTCCGGCTCCATTGCTGTGGATGCCGTCTCCGGCGCTACCATTACCTCCAATGCTTTTGTGGAGGCCGCTGCCGCCGCTCTGACCGCTGCCGGTCTGAACCCCGACGACTACAAGACCGCCATCCAGGCCGCTGCCGCTGAGGATCGGGCTCTGGATGTGGACATTGTTATTGTTGGCGCCGGCGGCGCCGGCATGACCGCCGCCATTGCCGCTGCCGGTGACGGCCTGAATGTGGTTGTGGTGGAGAGCCAGGCCATGGTGGGTGGCAACTCCGTCCGCTCCACCGGCGGCATGAACGCTGCCAAGACCCCTCTGCAGGACAACAACACCTTCGGCGAGGAAGCCGGTGTGGAGAAGGCTCTGGTTGCCGCTGAGGGCTATTCCGACAATGCCGCCATCACCGCTCTGGCCGCCACCGTGTCCGAGCAGTGGGAGGCCTACAAGGCAAATCCCCAGGGCTACTTCGACTCCGTGGAGCTGATGGAGCTGGACACCATGATCGGCGGCAAGGGCGTGAACGACCCCGAGCTGGTCAAGACCCTGTGCGAAAATACCGCTGATTCCATCTCCTGGCTGGAGAGCGTGGGCGCTCCCCTGACCAGCGTGGGCGCGTTCGGCGGCGCTTCCGTCAAGCGTATCCACAGACCCGTCAACGCCGAGGGCAAGACTGTCTCCGTGGGCGCTTACATCGTCCCCATCCTGGAGAAGAACCTGGCTGACGCCGGTGTGGAAGTCATTCTGAACACCACCGTGGACACCATCCTCACCGATGCCAACGGCGCCGTGTGCGGCGTCTCTGGCGTGGGCAGCGACGGCTCCAAGCTCACCGTGAACGCTGACGCTGTGATCCTGGCCACCGGCGGCTTCGGCGCCAACCTGGACATGGTTGTCTCCTACAAGCCCGAGCTGGAAGGCTTCATGACCACCAACGCCGCCGGTATCCAGGGCCAGGGCATCCTGATGGCTCAGGAGCTGGGCGCTGCCACCGTGGACATGGGCCAGATTCAGATTCATCCCACTGTGGAGGCCAACACCGCTTCCCTGATCACCGAAGGCCTCCGGGGCGACGGCGCCATCCTGGTCAATGCCGAGGGCAAGCGCTTCATCGACGAGGTGGGCACCCGTGACGTGGTTTCCGCCGCTGAGATCGCTCAGACCGGCAGCTACAGCTACCTGATCGTGGACCAGGCCATGGCCGATGCCTCCAACGTTATCCAGGGCTACATCTCCAAGGGCTTTACCACCCAGGGCGATACCTACGAGGCTCTGGCCGCGGAGCTGGGCATGGACGAGGCTGCCTTTGCCGAGACCATGAACGCCTGGAACGCCTGCGTAGAGGCCAAGAGCGATGAGGAGTTCGGCCGCACCAGCTTCGCCTCTCCCCTGAACACCGCTCCCTACTACGCCATCAAGGTCACTGCCGGTGTGCACCACACCATGGGCGGCCTGAAGATCAACTCCGAGACTCAGGTCCTCACCGAGGACGGCACTGCCATCCCCGGCCTGTTCGCCGCCGGTGAAGTCACCGGAGGTGTCCATGGTGCCAACCGTCTGGGCGGCAACGCCGTGGCCGACTTCGTGGTCTTCGGCCGCATCGCCGCCGAGAGCGCCG
>CAZYWM010000057.1:0-12367 GCA_964651615.1 uncultured Oscillospiraceae bacterium
TGGAGCTAGTGACCTGACTCGAACAGGCGACCTTCTCATTACGAGTGAGATGCACTACCGACTGTGCTACACTAGCATTCTCTCAGTGCCCTATGATTATACCGGCAAATGGGAGAAAAGTCAATCCTTTTTTATGAACGCAAGCCCAACTCCCTGAGTTTTTCTCGAATGGAGAGCAAATCGTCAAAGGTTTCGGGGCGCTTGCTGGGGTCACGGAGAAGGGCGGAGGGGTGATAGATGGCGGTAAACCAGACGCCGTTTCGCTGAACCCACTGGCCGTGGCTGCGGGTGATGCGGTAGTTGGAGTTGATCAGCCGCAGGGCGGCGATCCGGCCCAGGCAGACCACAACTTTTGGCCGAATCAGGGCAAACTGATTGCGAAGGTAGCCGATGCAGGCATCCTGCTCCGGCTCCTGAGGGTCCCGGTTGCGAGGCGGACGACACTTGACAATGTTGGCAATATAGCAGTTGGTGCGGTCCACGTCAATGATGGACAGCATATCATCCAGCAGCTGCCCGGCGGGGCCCACGAAGGGCTCCCCTTTCAGGTCCTCCTGTTCGCCGGGGCCTTCTCCCACAAACATCAGGTCGGTCTCCCGGTCCCCTACCCCAAAAACCACATTGTGCCTGGTTTCACAAAGGGGGCACGCGGTACAGCTCTGGCATTTTTCTTCCAGTTCCTTCCAGGTCAGCATCAGTAGCTCCGCCTCCCCTGTTTGCCTCTGCGGCGGCGAATCTTGGCACGGCGGCGGGCACGGAGGTAGGAATTGATACCCAGATACCCCACAGTGGGCACCAGAACCACCAGGCAGATAATCAGGGCATATCGGGAAAGCCGGGACTCGGAACCGCTCCTGTCCGCACCGCCCAGCACTGTCAGGCCGGATTGAGAGACGGCGCGCACATCATTCATGGCATAGAGCTCCGCCTCATGAAGGCAGGTATTGCGATACCACACCTCCACTGTGGCCACCATATCTCCTTTGCTGATGGGGGCGGTAAGGCCCTTGTCGTGATATTCAAAAAGCAAATTGCTCATCTGCACATCGGAGGGAAGCACGCTGTCCAAATCCAGGTGGGGCTCCGCCACCACATTGCTCTCCCCTCCGGAGACATTAAACTGCTTTAACGCCTGTCCATTATAGATAATCCGATTGGACTTAAAGGTATTAAACACAAAATTCATCAGACTCTGGCCTTCTTCAAAGTTACCATAGACCTTAACCTGCCAGTTGTTATCGTAGAGCACACGGGTGCAGCCCAGCACCACAAAGACCATGTCCATATTCCGATATTCCGCAGTGAACGCAATGTTGGCGCCAATGGAATTGTCGTTGTGCTGCATGCCGCCGGTAGCCCGGGGATCATAGAATTTCTGAATGTTTTTGCTGTCCACAAAGTAGTTTTCGGACTCGAATTTTCGCTCTTCGGAGGTATTGGTAGCCGGGATGGTATAGGAAACTTCCGAGAACACCTTGCGGAATTCCTCGTTTTTGGTGGCCTCTACAACAATTCGGGCCATATCCCGGGCCGTGGTATACTGACCGGACGCGTTCAGGCCATGGGCATTGACAAAAGCGGTATTGGTGCAGCCCATCTGACGAACCCGGCTGTTCATCATGGAAACAAAGGCCTCCTGATTTCCGGCAATGTGCTCAGCCAGAACCACGGCGGAGTCATTGGCGCCCCGCATAATCATACTGTGAATCAGATCGTTTACCGTCAGCTGCTCCCCTTCCTTCAGGTAGATGTTACGGGAACCGGCCACACTGCGGATGGTAAGGCTGTTGACGGTGACAATATCCTCTGGCTCGCAGTATTCAATGGCCAGCAGCGCCGTGACAATTTTGGTCAGGCCGGCGGGGCCGATTTTCAAATCTGGATTGTAGGAATAGACCACCGTGCCGGTGTTTCGCTCAAAGGCAATGGCCGCCTGAGCGGTGTCCAGGCGGCGGTCCGACCCTCCCAGGGGGACAAAGCCGTCGATGGTGCGGCACCCATTGAGAATGCTCACACTGCCAAAGGCCAAATCTGAATTGGCCGAGGGACCGTCGGTGACGATATACTGGGTCTCTTCCTGCTGGGTTTCCCCCTGCTCCGCCAAAGCGGCGGGAAGCAGGCAGGAAACCACCGTCAGCAGGGCAGCCAGACGAACAAGAACGGAATGTTTTTTCATAATTCTCCCTCATGATCTTCCCCTTGGACTTGCCCAGGGGAGAAAAATCGTGTATAATGGCTTTTGGAAACACGGCGGCCCCTTCGGCATCAGCTTTGGGGAATTTTTCCGACCTGTTCCCATGGGGTTTGAAACGGATTATTCGTTATTATACCAGCTTTTTCCCTTCCAGTCAATGAATATCACGCGGAGGAAACACAGATGAAATTGATTTCTTGGAATGTAAACGGTCTGCGCGCCTGTCTCGGAAAGGGTTTCCAGGACTTTTTTGAGAAGGCCCATGCGGACTTTTTCTGTCTGCAGGAGACGAAGCTCTCGGCCGGCCAGCTCTCCCTTCCCCTGCCCGGCTACCATGCCTACTGGAACTACGCCGAGAAAAAGGGATATTCCGGCACCGCCATCTTTGCCAGAGAGGAACCCCTCCGGGTCGCCTGGGGTGTGGGCATCCCGGAGCTGGACACCGAAGGGCGGCTGATCACCTTGGAATATCCAGGCTTTTACCTTGTCACCTGCTATACCCCCAACGCCCAGCGGGAGCTGGCGAGAATCGAGCATCGGATGAAATGGGATGAGGCCTTCCGAGCGTATATCTCCAATCTGGATGAAAAGAAGCCGGTGGTCATCTGCGGCGACCTGAACGTTGCCCACAAGGAGATCGATCTGAAAAATCCCGCCTCCAACCGGGGCAATGCCGGCTTCTCCGACCAGGAGCGGGAGAGCTTTCAGAAAACCCTGGACCTGGGCTTTACAGACTCCTTTCGATACCTCTATCCCGACGTCACCGGCGCCTACAGCTGGTGGAGCTACATGTTCCACGCAAGGGAGAAGAACGCCGGATGGCGTATTGATTACTTCCTGGTGTCCAGCCGGATTGCGCCCCGGATTCGGGAGGCTGTAATTCGCTCAGAGATTTTCGGCTCCGACCACTGCCCGGTGGAGCTGGTGCTGGATTTATAACGGGACGCGCCGATATTCTGGGCAAGGACAGACACGCAGCCGAAAAATACCACCACGGCATCAACCTGGAGACATTCATTTCCGCCGTGTAGCGTTTTGTAGAAAGGGGCCTTCCCCGCCCCTTTTGATTTTGTTGCATTTGCCGTTTTGTGGTTTTGGCGGCCCAAACCCGCTTGACACAAAACCTGGCGCATGGTATAATGCACCGAAATGCGGCGATTTTCAGCGTGTCAGCTGGGGCTTGCCGCATTCCGGCAAGACTTTACCGAAAGGAGACCGTTATGACTGAACGTATCAAGGCAAAGGTGATTTCCCCTTCCCTGGACGCTTCTTTCACTCAGGGCCTTGTTTCCTTTTTCTGCGGCGGCGAGCTCAGTGTTTTCAATTCTCCCAGATTCGCCGTTTTTCCCGGTTTCTGTGACGTGCATGTGCATTTCAGAGAGCCGGGATTTTCTTATAAGGAGACCATCGCCACCGGCAGCCGCGCGGCAGCCCGGGGGGGCTACACCGACGTGTGCACCATGCCCAACCTGAATCCCGTGCCCGACACCCCGGAGCATCTGCGCCGCCAGCAGGAGCTGATTAACCGGGACGCCTGCATCCACGTTCACCCCTATGGCGCCATCACCCTGGGGCAGCAGGGAGATAAGCTTGCCGACCTGGCCGGCATGGCAGGCGACTGCATCGCCTTTTCCGACGACGGGCGGGGCGTACAGCGCGAGGAGCTGATGCGTCAGGCCATGGTGGAGGCGAAAAAACTGAACAAGATGATCGTAGCCCACTGCGAGGTCAACGACCTGCTGCGGGGCGGCTACATCCACGACGGGGCCTATGCAAAGCAGCACGGCCACAAGGGCATCTGCTCCGAAAGCGAGTGGATGCAGATTGCCCGGGATTTGGAGCTGGTGAAGCAGACCGGCTGCGCCTACCACGTGTGCCACATCTCCACCAAGGAGAGCGTGGACATCATCCGCCGGGCCAAGGCAGAGGGTGTCAACGTCACCTGTGAGACCGGCCCCCACTACCTGATTCTGGATGACAGCTTTCTGCGGGAGGACGGGCGATTCAAGATGAATCCGCCTCTGCGGAGCAAGGAGGATCGGGAGGCCCTGGTTGCGGGGCTCTTGGACGGCACCATCGACATGATTGCCACCGACCACGCCCCCCACAGCGCCGAGGAAAAGAGCAAGGGGCTGCAAAAAAGCGCCTTTGGAATCGTGGGCATCGAGACCGCCTTTCCCCTGCTCTACACCTATCTGGTGAAGCCCGGAATTCTCAGCCTGGAGCATCTGGCAGCGCTGCTGACGGTGAATCCCAGAAGCCGCTTCGGCATCCAGTACCGGGGGGATTTCACCGTGTGGGACCTGGATTGCGTTTCCAAAATCACTCCCTCGGAGTTCCTCTCCACGGGAAAATCCACTCCCTTCACCGGCTGGGAGGTCAGCGGTAAATGTATGGCCACCGTGTGCGACGGAAAGATCGTATACCAAACCACATAAAAGATATGAGAGATAAGATGCAAGATATAAGATAGCCTTACAATTCAAATGTAAAATCTATCCTATGTCATGTATCCGTTATCTCATATCTCATATCTTCTATCTTATATCTTAAATTTGGAGGATTGCACCCATGGCAAAGAGAACGGACATTAAGAAGGTTTTAATCATTGGCTCCGGCCCCATTGTGATTGGCCAGGCAGCAGAATTTGACTATGCCGGCACCCAGGCCTGTCTGGCGCTGAAGGAGGAGGGCTACGAGGTTATCCTGGCCAACTCCAACCCCGCCACCATCATGACCGACACCGTTATCGCTGACAAGGTGTACATGGAGCCCCTGACTCTGGAATACATTGCCAAAATCATCCGCTATGAGCGGCCCGACGCCATCGTCCCCGGCATCGGTGGCCAGACCGGCCTGAACCTGGCCATGCAGCTGGAAAAGAAGGGCATTTTGAAGGAGTGCCGGGTGGAGCTGCTGGGCACCAGCTTCTCCTCCATTGAGCGGGCCGAAGACCGGGAGCTGTTCAAGGAGATGTGCATGTCCATCGGCGAGCCCGTTATTCCCTCCGAGATCACCTATTCCCTGGAAGAGGCCAAGGAAGCGGCAAAGCGGATTGGCTATCCTGTGGTGCTGCGGCCTGCCTTTACCCTGGGCGGCACCGGCGGCGGCTTTGCCTACAGCGAGGAAGAGCTCGTTGAGGTGGGTCTGAACGCCTTCAACCTTTCCCCTGTCCACCAGGTGCTGGTGGAAAAGTCCGTGAAGGGCTACAAGGAGATCGAGTTTGAGGTCATGCGGGACTCCAACGACCACGCCATCACCATCTGCGGCATGGAAAACATCGACCCCGTGGGCGTCCACACCGGCGACTCCCTGGTGGTGGCCCCCATCATGACCCTGAGCGACCACGACCTGAAAATGCTCAACGACTCCGCCATTAAGATCATCCGGGAGCTGAAAATAGAGGGCGGCTGCAATGTCCAGTTTGCCCTGAATCCCAACTCCTCTGAATATTTCCTCATTGAGGTCAATCCCCGGGTGTCCCGTTCCTCCGCCCTGGCCTCCAAGGCCTCCGGCTATCCCATCGCCCGGGTCACTGCCAAAATCGCCATGGGCATGGCCCTGGAGGACATCAAGATTGCCAACACCAACGCCGCCTTCGAGCCCAAGCTGGACTATGTGGTGGCAAAGCTCCCCCGGTTCCCCTTCGACAAGTTCACCACCGCCCCCAACACCCTGGGCACACAGATGAAGGCCACCGGTGAAGTCATGGGCATCGGCTCCAATCTGGAGGAATGCCTGCTGAAATCCGTCCGTTCCCTGGAAAATGGCGCTTACCACTTCTATCTGCCCAAATTCGACAACATGTTCACAGAGGACATGCTCCGCTACATCAGCGTCTTCCGGGACGACAATTTCTTTGCCATTGCCGAGCTGATTCACCGGGGCATCACTGTGGAGCAGATTGCGGAAATCACTCAAATTGCCCCCTTCTTCCTGGAAGCGGTGGCGCACATCATCGACATGGAGCACAAGCTCTCCGCCAACGTGGGCAGCCTGGAGGTTCTGAAGGAGGCCAAAAAAATTGGCTTCAGCGACCGCTATATCGCCCGGCTGTGGAAGCAGAAGGAACTGGAGGTCTGGAATCTGCGCAAGCGGGAAAATGTGTCCCCCGTGTTCCGCATGGTGGACACCTGCCACACCGGGGCTTATATCCCCTACTTCTACTCCAGCTATACCGGCTGCAATGACTCCATCCTGACCGGGAAAAAGAAAATCCTGGTGCTGGGCGCTGGCCCCATCCGCATTGGTCAGGGCGTGGAATTTGACTATTCCACCGTCCACGCGGTGAACACCATCCGTCAGATGGGCTACGAGGCCATCATCGTCAACAACAACCCCGAGACTGTCTCCACCGACTACACCACCGCCGACAAGCTGTATTTTGAGCCTCTGACCCCCGAGGACGTGATGAACATCATCGACTTCGAGAAGCCCGAGGGCGTCATCGCCACCCTGGGCGGCCAGACCGCCATCAACCTGGCCCAGCCGCTGATGGAGCGGGGCGTCAAGATCATCGGCACCGACTGCGCCGCCATCGACAAGGCGGAGAACCGGGACCTGTTTGAAAAGCTGCTGGAGGAGCTGGACATTCCTCAGCCCGAGGGCAAGGCCGTGACCCGGATCGAGGACGGTGTTGCCGCCGCGGCACGGATCGGCTATCCCGTACTGGTGCGGCCCAGCTTTGTGCTGGGCGGCCGGGCCATGCAGATTGTGTCCAACGAGGCCCAGCTGGTGCAGTACCTGAAAACCGCTGTGGAGATCGATGCGGACAAGCCGGTTCTGGTGGACAAATACATCCAGGGCCGTGAGGTGGAGATTGATGCCATTTGTGACGGCCGGGATGTGTTCGTCCCCGGCATCATGGAGCTGGTGGAGCGCACCGGCGTCCACTCCGGCGACTCCATCTCCGTCTACCCCACCTTCTCCATCTCCGACAAGGTCAAGGGCATCATTCTGCAATATGCCAAGCGGCTGGGTCTGGGCATCGGCATTGTGGGCCTGTTTAACGTCCAGTTCATTGTGGACAAGAATGACAAGGTCTACATCATCGAGGTCAATCCCCGTTCCTCCCGCACCGTTCCCTTCCTGAGCAAGGCCACGGGCTACTCCCTGGCAGACATTGCCACCCAGGTCATTCTGGGCGTGAGCCTCAAGGAGCAGGGCATCTTCCACATCTATCCCGAGGAGAAGCAGCGCTGGTACGCCAAGGCTCCCGTGTTCTCCTTCAACAAGATTCGCGGTCTGGACGCCTACCTGTCCCCGGAGATGAAATCCACCGGCGAAGCCATCGGCTATGACCGGACCCTGACCCGTGCCCTGTACAAGGCGTTGCAGGCCTCCGGCATGAAGCTGCAAAACTACGGCACCGTCTTCGCCACCATTGCCCAGGGCGATAAGGAAGAGGCTCTGCCCCTGATTCGCCGGTTCTATCAGCTGGGCTTCAACATTGAGGCCACCCCCGGCACCGCCGAATTCCTGAAGAAGCACGGCATCCGCACCCATACCCTGAAAAAAATCAGCGAGGACCCCAACGAAATCCCCGAGGCACTGCGTCAGGGACACATCGCCTATGTCATCAACACCCGGACCCCCGGCGCCGACGAGAAGGACGGCATCATCATCCGTCAGATTTCCACGGAGTACAATGTGAACATCTTCACCTCCCTGGACACCGTGAAGGTGCTGCTGGACGTGCTGGAAGAGATCACCTTGACCATCTCCACCATTGACGCCTGAGAGTTTGCATATGAAACAGGTAATTTTTGAAATACAGTCCAATGAGGCCCTCACTCCGGAGGTTTACCGCATGGTTCTCTCCGGCGACACCTCCGCCATCAGCCGGCCGGGGCAGTTCGTGGAGATCGCCCTGCCGGGGAAATTTCTCCGGCGGCCCATCTCCGTCAACGACTGGACGGAAAACAGCCTGACCCTCATCTATAAAGTGGTGGGTCACGGCACCGAGCAGATGGCAAGCCTGAGCGCCGGAACCAAGCTGGATCTGCTCACCGGCCTGGGCAATGGCTACGACACCTCCCTCAGCGGGGACGCCCCGGTTCTGGTGGGGGGCGGCGTGGGGGTGCCTCCCCTGTACGCTCTGTGCAAAAAGCTGCTGGAACAGGGAAAGAAGCCCAGCGTGATTCTGGGCTTCAACAGAGAAAGCGAGATTTTTCTGAAACAGGAGTTTGAGGCGCTGGGCGTCCCCACCCACATCGCCACCGCTGATGGCAGCGTGGGAACCCGGGGCTTTGTCACCGACGTGCTGAAAACGCTGGACTATTCCTACTTCTATTCCTGTGGGCCCCTGCCCATGTTCCGGGCCATGGAGGCTGTAGTCACCACCTCCGGCCAATACAGCCTGGAGGAGCGGATGGGCTGCGGCTTCGGCGCCTGCATGGGCTGCTCCATCCAGACGAGGAGCGGGGCAAAGCGGGTCTGCAAGGACGGCCCGGTCTTCGTCCGGGAGGAGGTATTCTATTGAACACAAAAGTAAATCTGTGTGGGATTACGCTGGACAATCCGGTGATTCCCGCCTCCGGCACCTTCGGCTACGGCTATGAATTCGCGGAAGTTTACGACATCAACCAGCTTGGCACCTTCTCCTTCAAGGGAACCACCCGGGATGCCCGGTTCGGCAACCCCACCCCCCGGATCGCCGAGTGCACCGGTGGAATGATTAACGCCGTGGGGCTGCAAAACCCCGGCGTGGAGGCTGTCATCAGCCGGGAGCTTCCCAGGCTGAAAGAGTGCTTCCACAAGCCGGTGATGGCCAACGTCTCCGGCTTCAGCGTGGAGGACTACGCCTACACCTGCCAGAAGCTGGACGCGGAGGAACAGGTGGGCTGGCTGGAAGTGAACGTCAGCTGCCCCAACGTCCACGGCGGCGGCATGAGCTTCGGCACGGAGCCGAAGGCCGCCGCGGAAGTCACCAGAGCCGTGAAGGCGGTGACAAAAAAGCCCGTCATCATCAAGCTCTCCCCCAATGTGACGGACATTGTCTCCATTGCCAAGGCCTGTGAGCAGGCTGGTGCCGACGGCATCAGCCTGATTAACACCATGCTTGGCATGCGCATCGATCTGCGGCGGAGAAAGCCTGTCATTGCAAACACCATGGGAGGCTTCTCCGGCCCGGCCATTTTCCCGGTGGCTCTGCGGATGGTCTACCAGGTGTCAAAGGCCCTGTCCATCCCCGTGGTGGGCATGGGAGGCGTCAGCAGCGCCGAGGATGTAATCGAAATGATGCTGGCGGGGGCCACCGCCGTGGAAGTCGGCGCCGCCAATCTGGTAAATCCCTACGCAAGTTTGGACATTGTCCGCTCTCTGCCGGAGGCAATGAAAAAATATGGAATTGAAAATTTGAGTGATATAATAGGAGGCGCACACTAATGGGTAAAGATGTCATCGTCGCCTGCGACTTTTCCAGCGCGGAGCAGGTATTCACCTTCCTGGACAAGTTCCAGGGCAAAAAGCCCTTTGTGAAAATCGGCATGGAGCTATACTACGCCGAGGGGCCCGCCATTGTGCGGGAGATCAAGGCCCGGGGCCACAAGATTTTCCTGGATTTGAAGCTCCACGACATTCCCAACACCGTGAAAAAGGCCATGGCCGTGCTGAGCAACCTGGATGTGGACATCTGCAACCTCCACGCCGCTGGCACCACCGCCATGATGAAGGCAGCTCTGGAGGGTCTGACCCGCCCCGACGGCACCCGTCCCCTGCTGATTGCCGTGACCCAGCTGACCTCCACCGATCAGGCCGCCATGGAAAATGACCTGATGATTCATGCCCCCATGGACCAGGTGGTGATGCACTACGCCGAAACCGCCAAAAATGCCGGTCTGGACGGCATTGTCTGCTCCCCCCTGGAGGCCGGAAAGGTTCATGAGCGCTGCGGCAGGGATTTCCTCACCGTTACCCCGGGCGTTCGTTTCGCGGACGGAGACGTGGGCGACCAAAAGCGGGTCATGACCCCCGCCGCCGCCAAGGAAATCGGCTCCGACTACATCGTGGTGGGCCGCCCCATCACCGCTGCCGCCGACCCCGTAGCCGCCTATGAGCGCTGCGTGGCCGAGTTCGTGGGCTGAGGCGCGTATGGAAGAATTTCGCTATGATACCCAGCTGCTGATCGAAGGCACCGATTTGGACGAGGATGCCATCAACGACTATTTTCGGGCCCATTTTCAGGGCGATTGCCTGCTGACGGTTGGGGACGAGGACTTGATCAAAGTCCACTACCACACCAACGAGCCCTGGCGTGTGCTGGAATACTGCGCCAGCCTGGGAGAAATCTACGACATTGTGGTGGAAGATATGGTTCGCCAATCCCGGGGCCTGCACGGGTAAGAAAACACGGATTGGCAGGGATACCCGCCCCGGAGATATGAGATATAGGATACAAGATATAAGATAGCGGAGTGAGCGCGCCAATTGGTTGCACTGATGTCTGCGGCACCACTCAATGAGTTGCTGAGTAAGGCCAACAAGCGCAATCTCATTCCTAATTCATAAAACGGAGGAACATCATGGAAGCCTACAAGAGAGAGTTTATCCAATTTCTGGAAAAGGCCGGTGTGCTGAAGTTCGGTGATTTCACCGCCAAATCCGGCCGGAAGATTCCCTATTTCATCAACGCCGGTATGATTAAGACCGGTGAGGAAATCGCCACCCTGGGCGAATTCTATGCCCGGGCCTATCAGGAAAAGCTGGGCGATAAAAAGGCCGTGCTCTACGGCCCTGCCTACAAGGGCATCTCCATCGCCGTGTCCGCCGCTGTGGCTCTGAGCAAGCGGGGAATCAATGTCCCCTTCTTCTTCAACCGGAAGGAAGTGAAGGACCACGGCGAGGGCGGCGTATTTGTGGGCTATGTGCCCCAGGCCGGCGAGGACGTGGTGATTGTGGAGGACGTGATCACCGCCGGTACTGCCATCCGGGAGAGCATGGAAATTCTCAGCCACCTGGAAGGGGTCAAGGTCGCCGCCACCTTCATCATGGTGGACCGGAAGGAGCGGGGCCGGGGTGAAAAGCTGGCCATGCAGGAGGTTGAGGAGGAGTTTGGCTTCCCCGTGTACTCTGTGGTGGATGTATACGACATCATCGAATACCTGGAAGAAAATCCCGCCAACGCCGAAAATGTGGCGAGAATCAAGAATTACCTGGCCGTGAATGGAGCGAAAGCATGAGAAGCCTGAACAGTATTCTGGATTTGTCCGTGGAGGAGCTGGACGGTTTAATCGCCACCGCCAAGGACATCATCGCCCATCCCGAAAATTACTGGGACGCCTGCAAGCACAAAAAGCTGGCAACGCTGTTCTTTGAGCCCTCCACCCGGACCCGGCTGAGCTTTGAGGCAGCCATGATCGAGCTGGGCGGCAGCGTCATCGGCTTCTCCCAGGCCAGCTCCTCCTCCGCCTCCAAGGGTGAGAGCATGGCCGACACCGCCAAAATTCTCAGCTGCTACACCGACATCATGGCCATCCGGCATCCCAAGGACGGGGCTCCCTATGTGGCCTCCCGGAACGCCACAGTGCCGGTCATCAACGCCGGGGACGGAATGCACAACCACCCCACCCAAACCCTGGCCGACCTGCTGACCATCTCCCGGGAGATGGGGCGGCTGGACAATCTCACCATCGGCTTCTGCGGCGACCTGAAATACGGCCGCACCGTCCACTCCCTGATTGAGGCCATGAGCCGCTATCCCGGCATCAAATTTGTTCTGATCTCTCCGGAGGAATTGAAGCTCCCCGGCTTTGTTCGGTTCAACATTCTGGAAAAACTTCACATTCCCTACACCGAGCTCACCTCTCTGGAGGAGGCGCTCCCGGAGCTGGATGTGCTGTATATGACCCGCATTCAGCGGGAGCGGTTCGACGATCCCTGGCAGTACGAGCGGCTGAAAGACAGCTATGTGCTGGACACCGCCAAGATGAAGCTTGCCAAGGAAAAGATGAGTGTGCTCCATCCCCTGCCCCGGGTAAACGAGATCAGCGTGGCAGTGGACGACGATCCCAGAGCCGCCTATTTCCGCCAGGCCCTGAACGGCAAGTACATGCGGATGGCTCTGATTCTCATGCTGCTGAAGGAGGCGGAGCGGAATCCCCTCCGGGAGGAGATCGACACCTCCAACCTTCGCTATGACCTGGTGTGCCACAATCCCCGGTGCATCTCCGCCAC
>CAZYWM010000058.1:0-7542 GCA_964651615.1 uncultured Oscillospiraceae bacterium
TGAAATAATTAAAGGAGAAGTCAAATGACTGAACAGGAAATCAAATCCTTACAGGCCATCGCCTGCAAGGTGCGCATGGGTGTGATTGAGGGCACCCACGGCGCCAAAGCCGGTCATCCCGGCGGCAGCATGTCCGCGGCGGATATGTTTACCTACCTCTATTTTAAGGAAATGAACATTGATCCCGCCGACCCCAAGAACGAGAATCGGGACCGGTTTGTGCTGAGCAAGGGCCACACCGCCCCCGGCCTCTACGCCACCCTGGCCAACCGGGGCTTCTTCCCGGTGGAGGACCTGCCCACGCTGCGCCACATCGACAGCTATTTGCAGGGCCACCCCAACATGAACACCGTTCCCGGCGTGGATATGTCCACCGGCTCTTTGGGTCAGGGAATCTCCGTGGCCGCCGGCATGGCCCTGGGCGCCAAGCATCAGGGGAAAACCTACCGGGTCTACACCCTGCTGGGCGACGGCGAGATCCAGGAGGGCCAGGTCTGGGAGGCCTGCATGTTCTCTGCCCACTACAAGCTGGACAACCTCTGCGTCATTGTTGACAACAACGGCCTGCAGATCGACGGCCCTGTGGACAAGGTCATGAGCCCCTATCCCATCGATGAGAAGCTGAAGGCCTTCGGCTTCCACGTGGAGGTCATCGACGGCCACGACTACAACCAGATTGAGGCCGCTCTGAACACCGCCAAGACCGTGAAGGGCCAACCCACCGCCATCGTCATGCACACCACCAAGGGCAAGGGCGTCTCCTTCATGGAGGGCCAGGCCTCCTGGCACGGCAAGGCTCCCAACGACGAGGAATACGCCATCGCCATGGGCGAGCTGAAGGCCGCACTGGCAGAATTGGAGGGTAAGTGATATGGCAGACGTAAAGAAAATTGCTACCCGGGATGCCTACGGCAAGGCCCTGGCCGCTCTGGGCGCCGAGCACGAGAATCTGGTGGTGCTGGATGCCGACCTGGCCAACGCCACCAAGACCCAGACCTTCCAAAAGGCCTTCCCCGACCGGCATTTTGACTGCGGCATCGCCGAGGCCAACATGATCTGCGTGGCCGCGGGCCTTTCCACCACCGGGCTGGTGCCCTTTGCCTCCAGCTTCGCCATGTTCGCCTCCGGCCGTGCCTTTGAGCAGGTCCGCAACTCCATCGGCTATCCCCACCTGAATGTGAAGATCGGCGCCACCCACGGCGGCATCTCCGTGGGCGAGGACGGCGCCAGCCATCAGTGCTGCGAGGACTTTGCCCTCATGCGCTCCATTCCCGGCATGACCGTTATCTGCCCCGCCGACGGGGTGGAGGCCGAGGCTGCCGTGAAGGCCGCCTATGAGATGGAGGGCCCGGTGTACCTGCGCTTTGGCCGCCTGGCCATCCCTGTGTTCCACGAGGAGGGCTTCCAGTTCCAGATCGGCAAGGGCGAAATCCTCCGGGAGGGCACGGATGTGGCCATCATCGCCAACGGTCTGCTGGTGTATGAAGCCATCCAGGCCGGGGAGCAGCTGGCCCAGCAGGGCATCAACGCCATGGTCATCAACATGGCTACGGTGAAGCCCCTGGACGAGGAGCTGGTGCTCGCCGCCGCCAGGAAGTGCGGCAAGGTCATCACCTGCGAGGAGCACAGCGTCATCGGCGGCCTGGGCGAGGCGGTTTGCAGCCTGCTCAGCGAGAAGCTGCCCACCCCGGTAAAGCGCATCGGCGTCAACGACGAGTTCGGCCACTCCGGCCCCGCCGCCGCCCTGCTGAAACAGTTCGGCCTCAGCGCGGAGCACATCGTGGAGGTTGCCAAGGACTTCTGCGGCAAATAACCAAAGGGAAACATCCGGGGATGCCTCAAGCGGGGCATCCCCTTTCTAAAAAGGAGGAACCCACCATGATTTACAGTGAATTTCAGGGAAAGCAGCTGTCCCTGCTGGGCTTTGGCGCCATGCGGCTGCCCTGCCTGGCCGACGGCTCCATCGACGAAGAGCAGGTTGCCCAGATGACCCGGATGGCCATGGAGGCGGGGGTGAACTATTTCGACACCGCCTACCCCTACCACGGCGGCCAGTCCGAGCGAGTGATGGGCCGGGTGCTGTCCAAATACCCCCGGGAGAGCTACTATCTCGCCACCAAATACCCCGGCCACCAGATTCTCAGCAGCGGCTATAACCCCGCCGAGATTTTCGAGGAGCAGCTGAAAAAATGCGGCGTGGATTACTTCGATTTCTACCTGCTGCACAACGTCAACGAAAAATCCATGGAGGTCTACACCGACCCCAAGTGGGGCATCGTGGACTATTTCAAGGAGCAGAAGCGGCTGGGCCGCATCCACCATCTGGGCTTCTCCAGCCACGCCCAGGTGGAGGGGCTGGAAAAATTCCTGGACGCTTACGGCCAGGACATGGAGTTCTGCCAGATTCAGCTGAACTACATGGACTGGACATTGCAAAAGGCCCGGGAAAAATACGAGCTGCTCACCGCCCGGGGCATCCCGGTGTGGGTGATGGAGCCGGTTCGGGGCGGCAAGCTGGCGGCCCTGAGCGAAACCGACTCCGCCAAGCTGAAGGCCATCCGGCCCAACGCCTCCGACGCCTCCTGGGGCTTCCGCTTCCTCCAGGGCCTGCCCAATGTGAAGATGATTCTCAGCGGCATGTCCAATTTGGAGCAGATGCGGGACAATCTGGCCACCTTCGCCCAGCGGGAGCCGCTGAGCCCGGCGGAAAACCGGCTGATGCTGGACATTGCCCAGGGAATGATGGACACCGTGCCCTGCACCGCCTGCCGCTACTGCTGCGAGGGCTGCCCCAAGGGGCTGGACATTCCGGCGCTGCTGGCCGTCTACAATGAGATTCGGGTCGCCCCCGTGGTGAACTGCGCCATGCGGGTGGAGTTCCTGCCCGAGGACAAGAAGCCCACCGCCTGCATCGGCTGCGGAAAATGCGCCCGGAGCTGCCCCCAGAACATCGACATTCCCGCTGCGCTGAAGGACCTGGCCCAAAGACTGACCACCATCCCCAGCTGGGCCGAGACCTGCCGCCAGCGGGAGGCCGCCGCCAAAGCCGGCAAAGCCCGCTGATCTGCCCGATTGCCGCTACCCCTGGCACTGTCCTTTTGACTGCAATAGCGGGTCCTGACCCGCCTGCTCCACCCGGTGACGCTTCAGTGTCAAATCCTGTCTGAAAGCTTTCTCCCTGTTGCCAAGTGCGCGCCGGAAGGAGTCCGGGGAGGGCGGCTTTGGCGTGCGGGAGCACGACATTCAGCGCCTCCCCGGTCGGCTTCTTTGCTTCCTTTCTTGCCGAGACAAGAAAGGAAGGCCCCCGGCAGGGGTCGGGGAGCACCCGGTCTATGAAAAACGGAAAAGGCAATTTCGCCTTTGGCAATGAGCGGAGGCGTACCTCCCCGCATTGAATTGTACCGTTATTTGGGTGCCTGCTGCCCAATCCCCCCTTCCCCCTTTACACAAGGGGGGCTTGTGCCCAGAAACCGGCACCAGGTTCCATTCACCGGCTACGGGCCTTTTAATTCCTCATTTCTAACTATCTTGTATCTCATATCTTTCCTGCCAGGGTTGACATAAGCAGGGACTGTGGAGGGGTATCCACTTTATCCACCGAGTTATCCACATTCTCCACAGGTTTTTCCACAGGCCGGGTTTGCAAAAAAGCGACTGCCCAGCAAGGACTTTCCCCCTTTGACGTGAAAATTCCCCACAGCCTTCCAAAAGCTGTGGGGAATTTTTGGGTTTACAGAACACCGTTATTTTCAAAGAAGAGCTTGGCGGAGAAGACCCGGTGGGCATCCTCCCCCTCTCCGGTGGAGGCGTCCACCTGGAGGGTGCAGCCGTCGGCCAGGTTCCAGTTCAGGCGGAGCTCCTGCTGCTCCCTGGCCTCCGCCAGGTAGCAGACGGTGAAGTCCGTCACGCTGTGGCGCTCATGGAACCGGCTGGGGAGCAGGTCCGCAATCCAGTCCATGCAGCGGGTGTTGTTCATATGTCCATTCCGGTCCAGGTCGGTGAAGGCCACCGTACGAAGGCTCTGGGTGCCCAGGGGCTTGGGAATCAGTCCAGCGGGGGCGGGGAGTTCGTTGCCCCGGATGGTGCCCACCACCATGATGCCGCTCTTGCCGGGGACGATCATCTTCCGGGTGTCCAGGTCCATCAGCACCCACAATGTGATGCAGCGGAAAACCTCGTTGCCCTGGGCATCATAGGCCACCACGCTCCGGGGGAAGGCTGCCCGGGTGGTGGGCAGGGGCCAGGTTTCCACCCGCACCTTCTCCCCCAGCGCCGGGAGCCTCGTCACCTGAACCCGGTGGCGGGTGACGGCCCAGAACAGGTTCCGCCGGGCCAGGGAGTCATAGTCCAGAGACATCAACGCGCTGTGCCGCCCGCCCATCTCCTGGGCCAGGTACAAAATGGCCGAGGGCTTCATCCGCCCGTAGCGGTCCACCCAGGCATCCTCAACAGTAAAATTTTGAACATAAATCGGTTCCATGGTATTACTTCCTTTCCCACAGTCGGGTGGTGAGATGGTTTACTGCTTTTTTAACCGTAGGGGCGAGTCAAGACTCGCAGCTACAGGTACGGGAAAAAATTCCTAACTCCTAACTATCTTGTATCTTATATCCTATATCTCATATCTTGCTATTGGCTTGTGCTGGAGCGGGCCTCTTCCAGCACGATTTCGGCCTGCATGGTATAGCCTCCCCGGTAGATGATGACGGTCACGGTATCTCCGGCGGAGTAGTTGTACAGCAGGGTGTCCAGGTCTGTCTGGGAATAGACCTTGGTGCCGTCCAAGCTGATGAGGATGTCCCCCTCCAGCAGCCCGGTGCGGGCGGCGTTGCTGTCCGGGGCCACCTCGGAAATATACAATCCCGCGGGGAGCCGGTAGTAGCGCTGGTAGAACAGGGAAATGCTCTCGCCGGTGATGCCCAGCCAGGGGCGGCCGGACACATAGCCCTGGGAGATGATCTGCTCCACAATGTCCTTCACCGTGGTGCTGGGGATGGCAAAGCCCAGGCCCTCCACCCCGGCGCTGTCGGCAAAGGCGCCGATCTTGATGGTGTTGATGCCGATGACCTGGCCGCAGCTGTTGATCAGGGGGCCGCCGGAATTGCCGGAGTTCAGAGCGGCGTTGGTCTGGATCAGGTTCATGGACCGGCCGTTCACATTCACGTTCCGGTTGATGGCGGAGACGATGCCGTCGGTCATGGTGCCCCGGTATTCCACCCCCAGGGGGTCGCCGATGGCCACCACGCTGTCCCCCACCCGCAGCGCGTCGGAATTGCCGAATTCCGCGCTGGTCAGGCCGTCGGCGCTGATTTGCAGCACCGCCAGGTCGCTGGCCGGGTCCGCCCCCACCAGCCGGGCGGCACAGACCCGGTCGTCGGTGAGCTGGGCGGTGATCCGCTCTCCGTTTTCAATGACGTGGTGGTTGGTGACGATATAGCCGTCCTCGGTGAGGATGACCCCGGTGCCGGTGCTGGTGCCGGAGCGGCTCTGGGTGGTGATGGAGACCACCGAGGGGATGCACTTGACGTAAATCTCCTGCAAGCTCAGCCCCACGCTCTCCGCGGCCAGGGGCGGAAACTGCGGCAGGGGGGCGGTGGTGGCCTGAACCGCGTCGATCTGCACCAGGCCGCTGGAGCTGACGGGCGCCTCCTCGGTCTGCTCCGTGTTGAAGCAGATGGGCGCATCCTGCTCACCTTCCTGGTGGCTCAGCTGCTGGAACATCCGAATGTTCATGAAGCCCAGCAGGGTAATGGTGCCGGTGAGGAAAATCACGGCAATGAGCAAAATGGCAATGACGCCGCTGTGGTTTTTGGGGGGCCGGGTGCGCCCGGTGCCATATTCCCCGTCGTCCCAGGGAGCGGGTTCTTCATATTTTGGCATAACGATTACCTCTTATATTATAAATCAATTGACCAGGGGCATGGTGAAGGTGAACTCGGTCTTTCCGTCCCGGCTGGTGACGCTGATGTTCTCGCCGTGGCTGCAAACAATGGTCTTCACAATGTAGAGCCCCAGGCCCCAGCCGTCCCGGTTCTGGGAGCGGCTCTTGTCCAGCTTGTGGAACCGGTCGAAGACCAGGGGCAGCTCCTCCGGGGGGATGGTGTCCCCATCGTTGGACACGGAGACATAGACCTTGCTGCCCCCCTCCTTGATGGTCAGGCCCAGGGTGCCTCCCTCGGGGCAGAACTTTACGGCGTTGTCCACCAGGTTGTAGACCACCTGGGTCACGGCGTCTTGGGCGGCGAAGGTGTACACCGGGTGCTCCGGCATATCCACCTGGACGTTGATATGCTTGTCGTTGATCTTCTTCTCGAAATTCACCAGGGCCAGCCCGGCGCATTCCTCCATGTCGAAGTTCATCTTCTTCTCGTCCGGGATCCCCTTCTGGTCCTGGAGCCGGGAGATGTCCAGCATACTGCGCACCAATCGGCTAAGCCGCTTGGTCTCATCGGAGACGATTTGCAGATAGTGGTCCCGGCGCTCCGGGGGGATGGTGCCGTCCAGGATGCCGTCCACATAGCCGGAGATGGTGGTCATGGGGGTTTTCAGCTCATGGGACACGTTGGCCACGAATTCCTGGCGCTGATACTCGCTCTTTTGCAGGGAGGAGGCCATGTTGTTGAAGGCCACCGCCAGGTCCCGGACCTCCTCGCTGTAGGAATCCTCCACCCGGACCCGGGCCTCCAGGTCGCCGTGGCCGAAATCGTTGGCGGCCTTGGCCATCTCCCGCAGGGGGCGGCTGGAGCGCCCGGCGTAGGCCAGCATTCCCAGAATGGACACCAGCACCACCACCAGGGCGGCGTTCAGGAAGAAGGTGGCAAGCCGCTTCAGCACCGCGTTGGTGGAGGCGGTGGGCACGGATACGATCACAATGCCCAGAACTTCCCCGTCGGTTTCGTTCTGAATGGGCATGGCGATGAGAAAGCGGGAATCGTCGTACAGACCCCGGATGATGCCGGTGGCCCGGTCCATCCCGTTGGAGATCACTTTGTTCAGATAGTCGCTGTTCAGCTGGAGTTTCAGGTGCTTGCAGCCGAAGGGGGAATCGGAGCAGAGGATCACCTTGCCCTGGGCGTTGCAGATGATGATGTCGGTATCGGAGAGCTTGGCGGCCACGTCCAGATTCAGCAGGAAATCCTGGCTGGAACCGGCGTCCCCCGCCGCGTAGGAGGCGGCCAGGTGGGAAATGATCTGGGCGTTCTGGTCCAGCCGGGTGAAGGTGGTCTCGGTCAGGTAGTCCTTCACCAGCTGCTGAAAGGAGGCCCCCAGCATGGTCAGGGCCAGCAGGAGAATCAGCGCCGCCGTGTAAAAAATGCGGCCAAAGGAGGTTTTCAATGATTTCACACTCCTTCCGGTGTTTCCTACTTATTATAGCATTTTCCTTGTGCATTTCAACAGGAGCAAAAAAAGTTTACAACTTCCCGGCAGGGCCGGGAGCCAATTTCGCACCGGGATGGTCTGTGGCCGCCACCCCCGAGCTCAGCCCGGTGACGATTTTGCGGAAATAAGTTAGTGAATATATGGCAGGGCCGGGAGCCAATT
>CAZYWM010000058.1:7642-12012 GCA_964651615.1 uncultured Oscillospiraceae bacterium
GTGACGATTTTGCGGAAATAAGTTAGTGAATATATGGCAGGGCCGGGAGCCAATTCGCACGGGGGTGGTCTGTCATCGCTTCTTCCCTAATCCGCCCGGTGACGATTTTGCGGAAATAAGTTAGTGAATATATGGCAGGGCCGGGAGCCAATTTCGCACCGGGATGGTCTGTCATCGTTTTTTCCCTGACCCGCCCGGGAACGTTTTGCGGTTGCAAAGCCCCTACAGAGCATGGTGCCCCCGCTCAATTCCTCATTCCTAACTATCTCCTATCTTGCATCCCATATCTTATATCTCTCCCTGCGGGGGGCGCAAAAAAGCTCTTGACATTTTAGAATACGTAAGTATAATTGTATACAAAAATGCAGCAAAACAGGAAGGGGGACTTTCCCATGTTAGAGATTTCCAGCAAAACCAATCTGTTGGAGAAAAATTCCTACAAATACTCCCTGCAGGATGTGGCAGAGCCCAATTTGCAGCGGGAGATTTACTCCTACGGCACCGTGCCCAAGGTGGCCTTCAACCACCGGCGGGTGCCGCTGAACATGCCCGAGGAGATTTGGATCACCGACACCTCCCTCCGGGACGGGCAGCAGAGCGTGGAGCCCTACACCGTGGAGCAGATTGTAAACATTTATAAGCTGCTGAGCAAGCTGGGCGGGCCCTACGGCATCATCCGGCAGACCGAGTTCTTCATCTACAGCAAAAAAGACCGCCAGGCCCTGGAAAAGTGCATGGAGCTGGGGCTGAAATTCCCGGAGATCACCAGCTGGATCCGCGCCAGCAAGGAGGACTTCAAGCTGGTCCGGGATTTGGGGCTCAAGGAGACCGGCATTTTGGTCTCCTGCTCCGACTACCACATCTTCAAAAAGATGAAAATGACCCGCTCCCAGGTGCTGGACTACTATCTGGGCACAGTGAAGGATGCCTTCGACGCCGGGGTCATTCCCCGCTGCCACCTGGAGGACATCACCCGGGCGGATTTCTACGGCTTTGTGGTGCCCTTCGTCAATGAGCTCCAGACCCTCAGCCGGGAGGCGGGAATTCCCGTGAAAATCCGGGCCTGCGACACCATGGGCTACGGCGTGCCCTACACCGAGGCCTCTCTGCCCCGGTCGGTGGCAGGAATCATCTACGGCTTGCAGCACTACGCCGACGTGCCCAGCGAGTGCCTGGAGTGGCACGGCCACAACGACTTCTACAAGGCCGTGACCAACGCCTCCACCGCCTGGCTCTACGGCGCCTGCGCCGTCAATTGCAGCCTGCTGGGCATCGGCGAGCGCACCGGCAACATCCCGCTGGAGGCCATGGTGTTTGAGTATGCCTCCCTCCGGGGCTCCATGGACGGCATGGACCCAACCGTCATCACGGAGATTGCTGAATACTTTGAAAAGGACATCGGCTACAAGATTCCCCCCATGACCCCCTTCGCCGGGGCCAGCTTCAACTCCACCCGGGCGGGTATCCACGCCGACGGGCTGATGAAGGACGCGGAAATCTACACCATCTTCGACACCGAGAAGCTTCTGAACCGCCCCGCCACGGTGGAGGTGGGCAAGACCTCCGGCGCCGCGGGCATCGCCTACTGGATCAACCAGCACTACCGGCTGAAAGGGGAGGCCCAGATCGGGAAGAACGATCCTCTGGTGGCCGAAATCAAGCAGTGGGTGGACGCCGAGTATGAATCCGGCCGGGTCACGATGATTGCCCACAGCGAGCTGCTGGAAAAGATTCAGGAATTTGCCCCGGGACGGTTCCCGCAGGACTAAAGGAGGAGGGATACTATGGCAGTATTAAAATCCATCTCTCTGGCGGATCAGGTGTTTGAGAAGCTGGAAAGCGATATTATTTCCGGGGTCTATCCCCGGGGCGAGGTGCTCACCGAGCTGAAGCTGGTGGAGCAGCTGAACGTCAGCCGCACCCCCATCCGGGAGGCGCTGCGGCGGCTGGAGCAGGAGCGGCTGATCCGGGACTCCGGCAAGGGCAGCGTGGTGCTGGGCATCACCCTGGAGGACCTGGAGGACATTATGGACATCCGCCTGCGCTGCGAGGGCCTGGCCGCCTTCCATGCCGCCCAAAACCGCACCCAGGAGGAGGCCGACCGCCTGAAGCAGCTCAGCGAATTGCAGGACTTTTACTTTGAAAAGGGAGACTACGACCATCTGCGGGAGCTGGACGACGAATTCCACGAGAGCATCTATGAATTCAGCCGCCGCACCGTGCTCATGGACACGCTGCGGCCCCTGCACCGGAAGACCCAGCGCTACCGCCGCAGCTCCTATTCCATCCCCGACCGGCGGCAGAAGAGCATCAATGAGCACAAGGCCATTTGTCAGGCTATATGCGCCCAGGATGCGCGCCTTGCGGAAAAGCTGGTGAGCCAGCACATCGAAAACGCCAAACACACCATGATTGAGAGGTTCAGCCAAAATGGGTAAGACAATCGCGGAAAAAATCATCAGCGCCCACCTGCTCTCCGGCAGCTTGACCCGGGGCAGCGAGATCGGCCTCAAAATTGACCAGACCCTGACCCAGGATGCCACCGGCACCATGGCCTACCTGGAATTCGAGACCATGGGCATCCCCCAGGTGAAAACCGAATTCTCCATCGCCTATGTGGACCACAACACCCTGCAATGCGGCTTTATGAACGCCGACGACCATCGCTATCTGCAAACCGTGGCCGCCAAGCACGGCGTCCGGTTCTCCCGGCCCGGCAACGGCATTTGCCATCAGCTCCATTTGGAGCGGTTCGGCAAGCCCGGCAAGACCCTCATCGGCTCCGACTCCCACACCCCCACCGGCGGCGGCCTGGGTATGCTGGCCTTCGGCGCCGGCGGCATGGACGTGGCCGTGGCCATGGGCGGCGGGGCCTACTACATCAATATGCCAAAGCTCTTCAAGGTGGAGCTGACGGGCAAGCTGAACCCCTTTGTCTCCGCCAAGGACGCGGCGCTCAAGCTGCTGGAAATCCTCTCCGTCAAGGGGGGCGTGGGGGCCATCATCGAGTGGGGCGGCCCCGGGGTCCAAACTCTGACGGTGCCGGAGCGGGCCACCATCACCAACATGGGGGCGGAGCTGGGCGCCACCACCTCCATCTTCCCCTCCGACGAGCAGACCCGGCGCTTCCTGGCGGCCCAGGGCCGGGAGGAGGACTTCATCCCCCTGGAAAGCGACCCGGACGCCCAGTACGACCGGATCATTCCCATTGACCTGAGCGCCCTCAAGCCCATGGCCGCCTGCCCCCACAGCCCGGACAACGTGGTGGAGGCCGCATCATTGCGGGATGTGAAGGTGGATCAGGTCTGCATCGGCTCCTGCACCAATTCCTCTTTGATGGATATGCTGAAGGTCGCCGCCATTTTGAAGGGCAGGCACATCGCCCCCGGGGTGAACCTGTCCATCTCCCCCGGCTCCCGGCAGGTGCTGAGTATGCTGGTCTCCTGCGGGGCGCTGAACGACATTCTCGCCTCCGGCGCCCGGCTGCTGGAATGCGCCTGCGGGCCCTGCATCGGCATGGGCTTCTCTCCCAACTCCGGCGGCGTCTCTCTGCGGACCTTCAACCGGAATTTCCTGGGCCGTAGCGGCACCAAGGATGCCCAGGTCTACCTGGTCTCCCCGGAGACCGCCGCTGCCTCCGCTCTGGCGGGCTTCATCTGCGACCCCACCACCCTGCCTCCCATTCCGGAGATCACGCTGCCGGAGCGCTTCGATGTGGACGACAGCGCCGTGCTCCAGCCCCTGCCCCCGGAGGAGGCGGAAAGCGCCGAAGTCCTCCGCGGGCCCAACATCAAGCCCTTCCCCAAGGGGGTGCCGGTGTCCGACACCATCAGCGCCCAGCTGGTGCTCAAGGTGGGGGACAACATCACCACCGACCACATCATGCCCGCCGGAGCCAAGGTGCTGCCCTACCGCTCCAACATCCCCAAGATGAGCGAATTCTGCTTCGAGGTCTGCGACCCGGAGTTCCCCGCCCGGGCCAGAGCGGCAGGGCAGGGCATCATCCTGGGCGGCAGCAACTACGGCCAGGGCTCCTCCCGGGAACACGCCGCCCTGGTGCCCATGTATCTGGGCATTCGGGCCGTGATCACCAAGAGCTTCGCCAGAATCCACGTGGCCAACCTGATTAACGCGGGCATCCTGCCTCTGACCTTCCAGGACGAGGGGGATTACGACAAGTTCTCCCAGGGGGCAAACCTCGCCATCACCGGTATCCTGGAGGGCATGGACACAGGCACCGTCACCCTCACCGACACCGCCTCCGGCGTCACCGCCAAGCTGAACTGCTCCCTTACTCCCCGCCAGAAATCCATCCTCCTGTCCGGCGGCCTGCTCGCCTATACCAGGGAGAACCACTGAGTGAGATATGA
>CAZYWM010000059.1:0-11861 GCA_964651615.1 uncultured Oscillospiraceae bacterium
CTTCAGGCCCTCGTCGGCAAACATCTTGATGGCGTTCAGCACGTCCATCTGCTTTTCCTGCATACCCTTGACCACCAGGAACAGGGGGTCAAACCACAGGTCGGTGGCCTCCATGCCCAGGCTCAGGCCACGCTCCAGCATGTTGTGGCAGTGCTTCATCCGCTCCTCGTTGTCCTTGGCAATGCCGTCGGCAGAGCACAGGGCGATGACGATGGCGTCGTTGGCAGCGGCCAGGTCGATGTTGGTGATACGGGAGCCGGCGTCGTCTGAGTTCACACTGGGCTTGCCGTTGGTCCGGTTGTACACCTTAATACCGGCCTCGATGGCCTTCTTGTTGGCGGTATCCAGAGCCAGAGGCACATTGTTGAAGTTCTCCTGCAGCAGCTTGACTGCCCACATCATGCGCTCGGGGCCGTCCTTCTCGGCAGGTCCGATGTTCACATCCAGGTAGGTGGCGCCGGCGGCGATCTGCTCGGCGGCACGCTTCAGGATGGGAGCGGGGTCGCGCTCGTCCATAGCCTTGCGGATGACGGGGGAGATGCAGTGAATCCGCTCGCCGATGGTGACGAAGGTGGAAGATTCGGGGTTGTAGCCGCCGTACTTGACGCCCATGTCCACCACTTCAATGGCGGGCACCTTGGTAGCCAGCAGCTCGTCGAAGGTCAGCTCCTTGGTCTCCACGGTGGTGGAAGCCTTGGCGGCGGCCTCAGCAGCGGCGGCCTTGGCGGCAGCCTCGTACTCCTTGTCCTTCATGTACTTGGGCAGCTGGACAGCCTCGGTGGGTCCGACCACCACATTCCAGCCGGGCAGCTTCTCCTGGATTTCGCCCTTCATCACGGCAACCTTGCCGGGGATGATCAGGGTGCGGTTCTTGATCTTGTTCTCAATGTCCAGAGTCTCGAAGGTCTTCTTGATGGAGGAGGAGGAGAACTTACCGGCAGCCCAGGCAGTCAGAACGGACATGCCGGAGGCGTCGGAGATGATCAGGTTCACAGGCTCGTTGGAGCGCTCCAGCTCGCCGGAGACCAGGAAGTAGGTCAGGGCGAAGTCAACGGTCAGGGCGCAGGGGCTGTTCTCGTCGGCGCCGTTCAGGGGGTAGATCTTGGCTTCCACCTTCATGGGCTTCTGAGGATCGGTGTAGATGTTCTGGCGCAGGCCGTACAGAGGCAGGGCCGCGGTGTAGTCCATCTGCTCCATGACGATGATGGAGGCGTAACGCTCGGTGAACATGGCGGCATAGGCAATTTGCAGCTGCTTGTTGCCCTTGGCCAGGTGCGCCACGTTGACGATGGAGGGGTAGCCAAAGCTGCGGTCGCCATCCACCAGAGCGGTGCGGCGAACCTGAACAGCGGTGGCCAGGGTCTGCTTGGCATTCTCGCCGGTGACATCCAGCACCAGGTTCTTGTTGCCAGCGCCTTCCAGCTTCTTCACCAGGTCATACAGATCGGATACGTTGGGAGCGGAAACGCCCAGGGTCACGCCGGCGGCAGTGGCAACGGCGTTCATAGCCTCCCAGTTCTCGGGGGTGGCGCCGTTCAGGATGGGCTTGCCAGCCTTGCAGACTTCCACAGCCGCCTTGGCCACATCCACATCCTTAATATCCAGCACCAGGGCACGGCCGGTGGCCATTGCCTTCTTGACCAGCTCCACGGTGGCATCGCTGTCGCCGCCGTGGCTCTTGACGTAGACAAATTCCACGTACATCCGCTCGCCGATACGCTCGTAGTCCACCTTGGCCATGTCAGCCAGCTTGGTGTCCACGTCGTCGCCGCTCATCTTGGTGCACACGGGAACGGCGAACAGGTTCTTGTTCACCAGGGTCTTCTCGTGACGGAACAGCACGGTCTCGCCGCCCAGCTTCAGGCCATCGCCCACGGTGATGGTCTTCATGGGAGGAGCGGTCTGCTCGTTGAGCATCGCCTTGGCGTCATCGGAGAAGTAGGGGCACTTGTCGATGGACACAGCGCCCTGGGCCACCTTCATGCAGAATGCCATACAGGTGGGGCTGCCGCACTCCTTACAGTTTTTCTTGGGAGACAGCTTAAAAATGTCAAGACCTTTCAAAGCCATGGTATGTATCCTCCTTCCAATCAGACCAGCTCGGTGATGAACTGCTTAACCGCCGCGATGGCCGCCGGATGACGCATGATAACGGCATCGGCGCCGCCGGTCAGGTTGGCAGCCGCGGTGGCAACTTCCATGCTGACGCCGCGATCCTCGGCGTTGCCCCAGGCGGGCTCGTCCTCTTCGGAGGCGGTGGCTTCCTTCACGCTCCAGGTGTCGGAGGACACAGGGGCGATGATGGGCATTTGCAGATCTGCATCGGACTGGGCCAGAGCGGCCAGGCGGACACGGTCCAGGGTGGAGGCCACGTACTCATAGCCGTAGCCAACGGCGGCGGTGCCCACGTTCATGACGATGGAGGTGGGAGCCACGGTCAGGCCCTTGAGCATGATGTTCAGCTGCTTGGCCAGGTTGATGTCGTCGGCGGTCTCAGCGCCCACCTTCTGGCCGTAGGCCAGGGCCACGGAAGCGCCAACGGTCTTGTAGTCCTCGCTGCGGGCGGAGAGCACCAGGATGTTCTTGCCCTGGAGGGCCTCGGCGATCTTGCTGAACAGCTCGCCGTCCTTCTCGATGTTCTTGCAGCCCATGACCACGATGGGCATGGACACGGCCTCGGCCACTGCCTTGGCATCGGCCACGCAGTCGGCCACGGAGCGGTTTGCGCCGTTGGGATCGGCGGACTCGAAGTGCAGGCACAGGAAGTCGGCGCCGGGCATGGTCTCCGCCTTCTTGGCGTAGTCAACCATGGTGGTGCAGCCGGCATAGAATTCCTTCAGCGCGGGAGCGGTCCACTCACCGGCGCAGTCGGAGATTTCCACACCGATCTTGGGTGCGTTCTCAATGGGCGCGTCGAAGGTGTAGAAGGGCAGCACGTTCTGACCGCCGATGACGATTGCCTTGTCACCGGTGCCCAGGGTAACGGCGTTGATGGCGCCGCGGTAGGCTACCTTCTTGGGTGTAAAAGCCATTGTAATGTTTCCCCCTTGTTTTTTCTTAGAGATATTGATCACACGGGAATCGCCCGGCAGGGACGTGGCACACCGCTCCCCAGGGACGATTTTCAAATTTCCCACCCGGAGAAACTTGAAAATCGTACCTTTGGAAGCCGCAAGCCCCCTTCCAGCCGCTTACCGCGCAATACACAACGTTAAGAGATAGATATAAGATATGGGATACGAGATATGAGATAATTGAAACAAGAACTATCTTGTATCTCATATCTTCTATCTCCCGCTTCAGAGGCCGAGGTTTTGCAGGATTTCTTTCAGCGCGGCCTTCATTTCGTCGGATTCCGGCAGGTGGGCGGAGGGCTCTCCGTTGCAGTCGCAGCGGTAGACCTGTTCGTCCTGGGGCAGCACGCCAAAAAGCGTCAGGCCGTGCTTTTCAATCTCCGCCTTCACCCCGTCGTCCAGCACGCCGCCGGGCGCCCGGTTGACAATCAGGCCCATTTGGGCAGGATTCAATTCCATTTCGCCGATCATTTCCGCCAGTCTCGCCACCGCCTGGATGCCCCGGCGGGAGCAGTCAGAAACCAGCAGCATGGTGTCCACATGGGGAAGGGTCCCCCGGGCCACGTGCTCCAGCCCCGCCTCATTGTCCATGACGATATAGGAATAGTTCTTGGCGTATTTGTCCACCTGGGCCTTGAGCACGCCGTTGACGTAGCAGTAGCAGCCCTTGCCCTGGGTGCGGCCCATGACGATCATATCGAAGTCGTCTTCCTCAATCAGGGCGTCGTTGAATTTCATTTCGGCGTAGTCGGCCTTGGTCATGCCCTTGGGGATGGTGCCTTTCAGCTCCGCCTGGGCCATCTCTTCCCGGATTTGACCCAGGGAGGTCTCCGCCTCCACCCCCAGCACCTCGTTCAGGTTGGAGTTGGCGTCCGCGTCCACCACCAGGACGGGACCAACGTGCTTCTTGCACAGATAATCAATAATCATACCGCAGGTTGTGGTTTTGCCCACGCCGCCCTTTCCGGCAACTGCGATGGTATGAGGTATAGCCATAGTAAATACTCCCTTTGCAGATAGTCATGCCGATTTTTCCCGGGAAACCCATTCCCGAAAGCATCGGATACCGAATGGGCGCACTGACCCCATATCGATACAAGCATATCGTATCACAAGTAGGCCAGAAATTCAACCCTTTTTCACAGAAAAAACTGTTTTCTACAAGAGAACTTTCCCCAGCCCCTCCGTTAGAAAAATCCCACCCGGGGGTCGGGTGGGATTTGGTGCTCAGGGCTGCTTGCCGATGTAAGCCAGGATGCCGCCGTCCACATAGAGGATGTGGCCGTTGACGAAATTGGAGGCGTCGGAGGCCAGGAACACGGCGGGGCCGGCCAGGTCCTCCGGGTCGCCCCAGCGTCCGGCAGGGGTTTTGGAAAGGATGAAGCTGTCGAAGGGATGGCGGCTGCCGTCGCTCTGAACCTGGCGCAGCGGGGCGGTCTGGGGGGTGGCGATGTAGCCCGGGCCGATGCCGTTGCACTGGATGTTATAGCCGCCGTACTCGGAGCAGATGTTCCGGGTGAGCATTTTCAATCCGCCCTTGGCGGCGGCGTAGGCGGAGACGGTCTCCCGGCCCAGCTCGCTCATCATGGAGCAGACATTGATGATCTTGCCATGGCCCTTTTCAATCATGCCGGGAATCACGGCCTTGGCCATGATGAAGGGAGCCACCAGGTCAATGTCGACAACCTGCCGGAAGTCTTCACTCGCCATCTCGGTCATGGGGATGCGCTTGATGATGCCGGCGTTGTTCACCAGAATGTCAATGGCGCCCAAATCCCGCTGGATGTCCGCCACCATCTGCCGGACCTCGTCCTCCTTGGTCACGTCGCAGAAGTAGCCCTTGGCGTCGATGCCCTTGGCGGCGTAGTCGGCCAGGGCCTTTTCCATATGCTCCTTGCCCCGGCAGTTGAAGGCGATTTTGGCACCTGCCTTGGCGTAAGCCTCCGCAATGGCAAAGCCGATGCCATAGGCAGCGCCAGTGACCAGGGCCACCTTGCCTTCCAGAGAGAAGCTGCTCAAATCAAAGCTCATTGTATTTTCTCCTTATCTCAGCTGATTGGGAACCAGATTGTCCATATCGTCAAAGGCCTGGTTCTCGCCGCCCATGGCCCAGATGAAGGTATAGTTGCTGGTGCCGCAGCCGCAGTGGATGGACCAGGAGGGAGAGATCACCGCGTCAAAATTCTGCATCACCAGGGGCCGCACCTGGGTGGGCTGGCCCATAAAGTGCATCACCACATCCTCCTGGGGCATTCCGAAGTAGGTATAGACCTCCATCCGGCGCTCATGGGTGTGGCAGGGCATGGAGTTCCACACGCTGCCCGGGGCCAGCTGGGTCAGGCCCATGGACAGCTGGCAGGTTTCCAGCACGTCGGGGTGGATGAACTGGTTGATGACCCGCTTGTTGGAATGCTCCTCGCCGCCCAGGGGCCGCTTGTTGGCGTCGGCAAAGGACAGGAAGGTGGTCTTGCACACCTTGTGGGCGGGGGTGGAGCAGAGGTAGAATTTGGCGGGATTCTGCTTATCGAAGCTGCGGAAGGTCACGGATTTGGTTTCCTTGGCGATGTACAGGCAGTCCTCAAAGTTCAGGTCGAACTTCTCCCCGTCGGCCTCGATGCAGCCCGGGCCGCCCAGGTTGAACACACCGGCCTCCCGGCGCTCCAGAAAATAGTGGGTGCCGAAATTGGCCCAGATGTCAATCCCCTTGTTGATGGGAACCGTCTCCTCCACCGGCATGATGCCCAGCACCACCATCCGGTCCACATGGGAATAGGTGGCCTGGACGGTATCAGGCTGGTAAAGGTCCGTAATCAGGAACTCCTTGCGAAGCTCCTCGGTGGTATAGCGGGCCACATCTCTGGGATTGGCGGAATAGCGAATATCCATACTGCATGTTTCCTTTCTTATTTGGAATATTTGGTGGGGACAGCCAGCTCGGTTTCACCATCGAACAGGCTGACACTCTCATAGGGAACAGAAAATTCAAAGGGCGCGTCCATGGCCGGGGTATTGTGGGGGTCCACCTTCAGAATTGCCCGGTCTTCGCCGGCGTTGATGTAGACATTGGTGTTGTCTCCCAGCATCTCCGTCAGCTCCACCTGGCAGCGCAGCCGGTAGGCGTCCTCCCCCGCTTCCAGCCGGATGGCCTCGGGGCGGAAGCCGAAGACAATGGGCTTGCCCTCATACTGGCGCAGCTTCTCTCCCAGCACAGGCTTCAGGTCGATTTCCGCGCCGCCGAAGCGGATGCAGCCAGCTGTCACCGTGCCCCGGATGAAGTTCATGGGCGGCTCCCCGATGAACCCGGCCACGAACACATTGGCGGGGCGGAAATACAGCTCGTAGGGGGTGCCCATCTGCTGAATCCGGCCGTCCCGCATGACCACAATCCGGTCGGCCATGGTCATGGCCTCGGTCTGGTCGTGGGTGACGTAGATGGTGGTGGCGCCGGTCTCCCGGTGAATCTGAGTGATTTCGGAGCGCATGGTCACTCGCTGCTTGGCGTCCAGGTTGGAAAGGGGCTCGTCCATCAGGAACACCCCCACCTTGCGGATGATGGCCCGGCCCACCGCCACACGCTGGCGCTGGCCGCCGGAAAGGGCCCGGGGCATCCGGTCCAGGTAGTCCGTCAGGCCCAGCACCGCGGCAGTGCGGCGGACCTTCTCGTCGATCACGTCCTCGTCCACGCCCTGCAAAGTCAGGCCGAAGGCCAGATTGTCGTAGACGGACATGTGGGGGTACAGGGCGTAGCTCTGGAACACCATGGCGATGCCCCGCTCCCGGGGCCCCATTTCGTTGGCCCGCTTGCCGTCGATGAGGAACTCTCCCTTGCTGATCTCCTCCAGCCCCGCAATCATCCGCAGGGTGGTGGACTTGCCGCAGCCGGAGGAGCCCACGAAGACAATGAACTCGCCCTTCTCAATTTCCAGGTTGAAGTCGTGGACGGCGTGGAAGCCGTTGGGGTAGATTTTGTTAACGTCCTTTAGAGTTAAGTAAGCCAAATTGATGCCCCCTCTGACAGAATTTGGGAATCTCTGACGGAATCGGAAATTGACTCCGAGCTCCCTTTATGATGGAATCTATCCAATGGCGAGGGGCTCAGCCCCCCGAAATCCGCACATATTATACAAGATAAGTATAATTGACCCACCCCCGCTTTGCCACATCAAAAACGACTTTCTTTATACACAAAACGGATGAAACCGGGTCAGGCGCTTCAAAAAGCTCTTTTCACGGCGTCTTTTTCCCTTCGGGAGAAGGGGCGGGCGAAAAAGCCATGGACAAGGCAGCGAATTTTTGATATAATTGCAGAAAAAGCAAATGGGGTGTGATGATTTGAATAACATCGTCTATGTTGGCAAGCATCTTCTCACATTGAACGTCAGCCGCCACGCCCACAGCAGCTGGGAGCTGGTATACTGCACCGAGGGCAGCGGAACCTTCCACTTCGACGATTTCGACCTGAACTATAAAAAGGGCGACATTGTGGTGGTGCCTCCCCTGGTGCCCCACCGCAACAACAGCAGCGACGGGTTTACCAATATCCACATCAACCTCACCGAAACAGCGCTTCCCTTCAAGTCCCCGGTGATCGTCCAGGATGACAGCAACCAGTTCCTGCTGCAAGCCTTCCAGGCGGCCTATTACCACTTCAACGGGGATTCGGACCGGCGGCGGCTGCTGCTGTCCCCCTACGGCGACCTGATCTACTGCTATCTGATCTGCTACCACAAGACTCAGCCGGTGAGCAAGGTGGTGGAGGAAATTGAGAGCAACATCATCCAGAACTACCCGGACTGCAATTACGAGCTGGACAAATTCCTCCAGTCCTTCCCTTTCAGCTACGACTATCTGCGAAAGCTCTTCAAGAAGGAGCTGGGGGTGACTCCCCACAAATACCTCACCGACAAGCGGCTGCAAACCGCGGCGGACATGCTCTCCTACGGCTACACCGACAGCCACAACATCGCCGAAATCTCTCAGCAGTGCGGCTTCCGGGAGCCGCTGTACTTCTCCCGGATGTTCAAGAAGAAATACGGCGTGGCCCCCAGCTACTATCTGGAATCCCAGCAGAAGCCCCGGATAGACCCGGACGAGAACAGCGTGAAAATCAAGCTTGAGTGAGCCTCTTGATCTCCGTGTAGCACAGGATGAAGGGGGCCACGCCCTTGGCGTCGTTCTCCACCACCGGCTCGGAGATGTAGTATTCAAAGCTTCCGTCCCGGCGGCGGTTGCTTTCCGGGCCCAGCCCCGCCACCAGGCAGATGCCCCCCAGATTCAGGGTATCGCCGGTAAAGGACAGATATTTTTCTCCAATGCCGCTGAAGGTCTTTTGACCCTTGGCGGCATATTTTTGATCCAAAACTCCCAAGCGGGCCCCTTTCAGCATGGCATAGGCGATCATGGAGCTGCCGCTGGTTTCCAGATAGTTCCCCTCCCGCCCCGGCTGGTCGGGAACCTGGTAATACATGCCGGTTTCCGGGTCGGCATACCGGTCAATCCCCGCCATGAGCTGGGTGAAAATATCCTCCAGCGTCTGCCTGCCCGGGCCGGTGACGATTTCCAGCAAATCCGCCAGGGCGACGCTGAACCACCCAATGCTCCGCAGCCAGAAGCTTTTGGAGCAGCCCGTAACCGGGTCCGCCCAGAAGGCGGCGCGGCTGGCGTCATAGCCGTGGTAATAAAGGCCCTTCTCCGGGTCAAGCATCTGATTTCTCACGGTTTCGATCTGCCGCAGAATGTCGGAATAATCCCCGCCGGCAAATTGGCGCTGGTACAGGGCATAGAACACCTGGGCCATGTAGATGCCGTCCAGCCAGACCTGATTGGGATAGATGGCCTTGTGCCAGAAATTCCCCTGGAAGGTGCGGGGCTGGGTGTCCAGCTGGTGCTTTAGCTTTTCCGCCCCGAGGCGGTATTTTTCCTTTCCCGTGGCCCGGTACAGCGGAAGCAGCACCCGGCCCTCGTTGATGTCGTCCAGATTGTATTTTTCCGGCTGGTAGGTGCGGATGGTGCCGTCCTCCAAAACGTAGTCGTCCAGGAAGCCCTCCACAAACCGGAAGTATTCCTCCTCCCCGGTGATCTCCGCCATGGCGAGCAGGGCGGTCATCATGCAGCCGTCGATGTAGTTCCAGCTGCCCTTCTTCCCCTCCCGGATTTTCTCGATGTTCCAGACGGTTCGGTCGGGGGTGGATTCCCGGACAAGGCGGTGGATGTAGGCGTCAATTTTTTCGTACATACGCTCACTCCGTTTCCAGGGACTCATAGTGGGATGCCGTCACCTTTTCCCCCGCCTGCCCCTCCAGGGAGACGTTTTTCAGGGAAATCCGGCGCACATTGTCGAAATACAGCCCCAGGCGGCACTCCTCCCGGGCGAAATTCTTCATGATGGGCTTGCCGGGCCTGGCGTCCTGGGCATAGGTGAAGGACACATCCTCAAAGCGGACGGCATCGATGGGCATCTCCGGCAGGCCGTCGATGTAGCAGGCGGCCACCTGGACATCGGTGCAGGTCAGGCGGCGGAAGGTGAAGCCTCCCAGATGGGGGGTGCGCTCATCCACCGGCAGCTGCTCCCGGCTCCACACATATTCGCTGAACCGGTCCGGGTCGCAGCAGTTGTACCACATGTTGATGGCCACGGGCGTCAGCACCGATTCCATGCGGATGTTCTCGAAGAGAATCTGATCCAGCACGCAGTCCTTGCCCCGGCCCCGGCGGGTCTTGATCCGCAGTCCCCGGTCGGTTCCCCGGAACCAGCACTGGGAGACGGAGAGGTTGCGCACCCCCGCTCCGATTTCGCTGCCCAGCGTCACCGCCCCGTGGCCGAACTCCATCAGGCAGTTGCGGATGGTGTGGTGGTCGGCGGGCTGCTTGTATTTCCGACCCAGGTCGATTTTGCCGGACTTGATGGCGATGCAGTCGTCCCCCACGCTGAACCGGCAGCCGATGATCTCCACGCCGTCGCAGGATTCCGGGTCGATGGCGTCGGTATTGGGGCTGTCCTTGGGGGCCTTGATGGCCAGGTCATACAGCCCCACCTTCCTTGAAAAGAAGGGATGGAACTGCCAGGAGGCGGAATTTTGGGCGGTGATGCCGTGAACGGCGATGCTTTCACAGTGGCCAAAGAAGAACAGCCGGGGCCGTCCAGCGGAGAACTCCCTGAAATGGGTCCAGAAATCGCTGTTCTGGGCGTTGCCGTCCACGGCGCCGGGGCCCACCACGGTGATGTCCCGGGCGTGCTCCGCGAAAATCAGGGACTGATACATGGGAGCCGCGTTGCCCTCCCAGGCGCCGAACACCCGGGTCTGCCCGGTAAACAAGTCCTCTGCCTCCCCGGGAATCACGGGATACCGGTCTCGCTGGGGCGTGCCCAGGAGCACCGCCCCCTCCCCCAGAGAGAGGGTGATATGGCTTTTCAGCGCCAGAGGGGCGGTGAGATACCGGCCCGCCGGGAAATGGAGCAGCCCCCCCTCCGGCAGGCAGTGGATGGCCGCCTGAATGGCGGCGGTATCGTCGGTAATGCCGTCCCCCGCCGCGCCGAAATCCTTTACATTCACCCCGGCGGTGACGGCCGCGGTGGTGAATTCCAGCTCCTGCCTCCCCTGGCTTGTGGTGACAGCCGCCTGATAGCGGGTGCCGGGGCGGAGGGAGAAGAGGGAGAACACGTTGGTCCTTCCCTCAAATTGCCGCTGCCCGTCCAGCCACACGGTATAGTTTTCCGGGGCGTAGTAGGGGTCGTTGTTATCCAGCTCAAAGCAGGCGGAAACCGCGCTGACAAAGAGAAGCTTCATATTGAGTCCTTCCTTTCCTTCACACTGGCTTTGGCATCGGCCACAATCCGCCGTGCCAGGTGCTTCATTCCCACAAAGAGCAGGTCAAAGCCCATGTAAAACAGGCCAAAGAGAATGGGCTCCACCCCAACGGGCACGGAATCAGTCTGTCCGGTGAAGCTCACAATGGCGGTATTGAGCAGCTGATACAGGGAATACACACAAAAGAGCAGTAAAAAAGCGTACAGAATGTTTCCAAAGAACGCGCCCAATCCCCTTTTGGGAAACATCATCCAGCCGTCGTTCTCCCCGGGGGTGGCGGCGGCAAAGCGGAAAATGCTGTTCACCAGCAAATCCATGACCATCCCCAGGGCGACGCCGAAGACCAGCATCATATCCAGCAGATTGGTCAGGTACATTCCCAGGCCCCAGAAGATGAAAAAACAGACCGCTCCGGCAAACCAGGCCTTTAATAGCACCGCCTTCAGCCATTTGGGCAGATGGATGCCCGACCTGGAGCGGTATTTTTTCAGCTCCTCCTGGGAAACCTGCGGGGAGTTTTCGGCAGTGGCATTCGCCAGGTCCTCCACGGCCTTGGTATTCAGCTTGTAATAGTCAGAAATCTCCCGCAGCTGCTCCGGCGACCGCAGGGGGGTGTTTTTGTCGTTTTTTCCCATATTGCTTTCCTTTTGCTTCACCCAGCAAATTCAGGATTTGCCGGGTCTGTGGCGAAAGTCGATATATTTTCTCTCTCGGGAAAATTCGATAATATCTTCGATTTCGAGAGATGCTCACGTTGTTCGCATTCGATTGGATATTCATTCCTTCTTGCGCCGCGGCGCATATCGAACCCATCGGGTCTATCGAGGGCGCGGCACATATCGCTCATTCCGTCAGGAATGAATATCGAGATATTTTCTTTTAACACAGAAGTATCTTGTAAAGTCTAAAGCTTTACAATTTACGAACACCGGCCGGGTTCGCTGCTTTCGGTGCCAAGCGGGGGATGTTACTTTCTTGT
>CAZYWM010000060.1:0-11749 GCA_964651615.1 uncultured Oscillospiraceae bacterium
GGAACACCCAGAAACCATTAAATTGACGGCATCCTCTATTTTTCCTCCAGTCTCCGTCCCAGGGTCTGGACGTTCAGGGAGGTCAGATACACTCTGGGCAGGCCGTATTCTGCGGTGAGGAGAAAGGATTTGGGCAGCTCGTCACAGGGCACCACCTGCCCCTCCTTTTCCGCCCCCTCCAAAAATTCCCGGGTCCGCCGGGAGGTGGTGGTGTTGTCCAGGTCGAAGATGCCGATGATGCTTTTCTCCCGCACCGCCATGTCATTGCCAATGGATAGGTACATATTCGCTCCTTAGCTTGATTGGTCTTGTTACTCAGATCATTAATAATAACAAGAAGTAACCGCCAACAGTCCCACCTGCACGGTTACTTCTTGTAAGTGACTCAGGGGGCTAACCGTCTATCGGCAGCGCCCTTTTTCTATGTTCATTATAGTCTCATTGGGCTTTGCTGTCAAGCCTTGGATTTTACCCCGATTAATCCAGGCTGTCGAAGAAGCTGGCCAGAACCTCTTCCACTTCCCCATCTACTGCGGAAAACACGGTAATGATGGTCATATTTCTGCCGGATTTCACCACCACCATGGTCTCACAGACAGGTACGCCGTTGAAGCTTCCGGTAATCACAATGCTCTGATGCTCCTGGCCCAGAAAATCCATGCTTTCCTGGGTTATTTCAACATCCTCGATGCCCATCTGTGCCATTGCCTCGTCCAGCGTTGGCTGGCTAATATCCAAATATTTTTTCTCGTCAATGACCAGGGAGTTAACAACACTCAACCGTTCCACCACCAGATTCACGGTGGCCCCGGTTTCCAGATTCTGGGCAAACATGTCAATCATGCTGCCGCCCTCTTTGACCATCTCCGCCAGCTTGCCATCCAGCTTTTCTGCAGTCATGCTGTTGGCCTGGAGAATCTCTTCCTCATTGAGGAAATACCAGTTTTCATCCAGCGTGCAGCCAATTTTCAGCGTCTCGTTCCAATAGGTATTGTCCTGGGTGCTGCCAAAATTGAATTTGTCCTCCGCTCTTGCCGCAGGGGAAATCCCGGCCAGGGTCAGCACCATGGCCAGTGCCAGGAACAGGGTAAATACTCTTTTCATGTTTTTTCTCCTCTCAAAATAAATTTTGCAAACCGGCCCGGCAAATTGGTGTTTTGCAAAAGCGTTACCGGGCAGGTCAGAGCAAAAACGATTACAAACAATCCCCGTGCGGATTGTCCGACTCACCGCTGCTTGATTTTCTTCCACTCCGCTACGGCCAGCTCGTCGCAGCGGTTATTTTTTGGATTCTGGGCGTGGCCCTTGACCCAGTGGTAGTGAAGCTCATGGGTTTGGGTCAGGGACAGGAGCTTCTCCCAGAGGTCGGGGTTCAGGGCGGGCTTTTTGTCGCTTTTCACCCAGCCCCGCTTTTTCCAGCCCCAGGCCCAGCCCTTTTCCAGAGCGTCGATCACATATTTGGAGTCGGAGTAGAGCTCCACGGTGCAGGGCTCTCTCAGGGCCTCCAGCCCCCGGATCACGGCGGTGAGCTCCATCCGGTTGTTGGTGGTGCTGTTTTCGCCCCCGGAGAGCTCCTTCTCATGGCCCTCATACTCCAAAATGCAGCCCCAGCCCCCGGGTCCGGGATTTCCGGAGCAGGCCCCGTCGGTATAGAGTGTCACCGTTTTCATGCCTGAGGCTCCTCTGCTTCCTCCTCCTGGTCACTGGGCACCCGTTCCAGGGAGACCAGCTTGTTCCCCTCGGGCAGGCGCATGATGATCACGCCCTGGACGTCCCGCTTGTACACATTGATGGAGGCGGCGGGCACCCGGATGATGACGCCGCCATTCTCGATGAGCATCACGTCATCCCCCTCGTCCACCACAACACATCCGGCCACATTGCCGGTTTTCGGGGTGATGTTGTAGTTCTTCAGACCCTTGCCGCCCCGGCTCTGGGGCACTCTCTCCCCGTCGGGACCGGTGCGCAGATACTCGGGCAGGTCGGTACGCTTGCCGTAGCCGTTTTCGGTGACGGTGAGCAGGGTCTTGCCCTCTTCCCATTTCTGGGCGCCCACCACAAAGTCCCCATCGGACAAGGTAATGCCCTTTACACCGGCAGCGTCCCGGCCCATGCAGCGCACATCGTTTTCATTGAAGCAGATGGCCATGCCCTGGGCGGTGGCCAGGATGATGTTGTCGTTGCCGCCCGTACGAATCACGTTGATCAGATGATCGTCCTCGTCCAGCGTGATGGCCCGGATGCCCGTCCGGCGGTTGGTTTTCAGGGCCACAAAGGGCAGCCGCTTCACCACGCCCTTCCGGGTGGCCATGACCAGGAACTCATTATCGTCGAATTCTCTGGTGACGACCATGGCGGTGACGGTCTCCCCGGGCTCCAGGGGCAGCACATTCACCATGGCGGTGCCCCGGGCGGTGCGCCCGGCCTCCGGAATCTGGTAGCCCTTCCGGTGGTGGACCTTGCCAATGTCGGTAAAGAAGAGAATGTGATCGTGGGTGGAGGCGATGTTGATGGACTTTACATAATCCTCGTCCTTCAAATTCTGGGCGTTCACACCCCGACCGCCCCGGCTCTGGGTGCGGTAGGTGTCCACGGGCATTCTCTTGATATAGCCGTGGTTGCTCAGGGTGAAGGCACAGACCTCTTCCTCGATCAAATCCTCAATGTCAATCTCGTCCTCGATCTCCTGAATCTCGGTTTTCCGCTTGTCGCCGAACTTGTCCCGAATCTCAAGGAGCTCATCCCGCAGAACCCCCCGCATCTTCACGGGGTCGGCCAGCAGCTCCTGATAATAGGCAATCTTCGCTTCCAGCTCCTTGTATTCCGCTTCCAGTTTCTCCCGGTTCAGTCCCTGCAATGCGATCAGCCGCATATCGCAGATGGCCTGAGCCTGGACATCATCCAGATTGAACCGCTCCATCAGTCGCTGCTTGGCGTTGTCATAGGAGGTGCGGATGATGTGGATTACCTCGTCGATGTTGTCCTGGGCGATGAGCAGGCCTTCCAGCAAATGGGCCCGCTCCTGGGCCTTGCGCAGGTCAAACTGGGTCCGCCGGGTCAGAACATCCATCTGATGGGCCAGATATTCATTCAGAATCTGCCGCAGGGACAGAATTTTCGGCTGCTTCTGGTCGTCCACCAGAGCCAGCATGATGATGCTGAAATTGGACTGCAGGGCGGTCTGCTTGAACAGGTTGTTCAGCACCACCTGGCCGTTGGCATCCTTTTTCAGCTCGATGACAATGCGCATACCGTTGCGGTCAGTTTCGTCCCGCAGATCGGAGATGCCGTCCAGGCGCTTGTCCTTCACCTGCTCGGCGATGGTTTTAATCAGCTGGCGCTTGTTCACCTGGTAGGGAAGCTCGGTGACGATGATCCGCTGCCGGTCCTTGCCGAATTCCTCGAACTCGGTGCGGGCCCGGACCACCACCTTACCCCGGCCGGTGGCGTAGGCGGCCCGGATGCCCGTGCGGCCCATGATGATGCCGCCGGTGGGGAAGTCGGGGCCGGTGATGTGCTCCATCAAATCCGCCATGGTGCACTCCGGGTCATCCAGCACGGCTACACAGGCGTTGATCACCTCGGTGAGGTTGTGGGGCGGGATGTTGGTGGCCATACCGACGGCAATGCCGCTGGAGCCGTTTACCAGCAGGTTGGGGAACCGGCTGGGCAGCACCCGGGGCTCCTTCCGACTTTCGTCAAAGTTGGGGTCCCAGTTTACGGTGTCTTTTTCAATGTCCCGAAGCATCTCGTTGGAGAGCTTACTCAGTCTTGCCTCGGTGTAACGGTAGGCAGCGGGGGGATCGCCGTCCACGGAGCCGAAGTTGCCGTGGCCGTCCACCAGCATGTAGCGCATGGAGAAATTCTGGGCCAGCCGAACCATGGCGTCGTACACGGAACCGTCGCCATGGGGGTGATATTTACCCAGCACATCGCCCACACAGGTTGCGGACTTCTTAAAGGGCTTGTCCGAGGTCAGGCCGCTTTCGTACATGGTGTAGAGAATCCGCCGGTGCACCGGCTTCAGGCCGTCCCGCACGTCGGGCAGGGCGCGGCCCACGATGACGCTCATGGCGTACTCAATGTAGGACTTCTCCATTTCGTCCACCAGCTTGGATTCTGTAATCACCTGGTCGGGAAAGGCAATGTCCTCGGGTTTATAGGTTCTGTTGTGTGCCATATGACGTCACCTCCTTAAATGTCAATATTCATGGCGTAGCGGGCGTTCCGCTCGATCCATTCTTTTCTCGGCTCCACCTGCTCGCCCATGAGGACGTTGAAAATCTCGTCCGCCCGCATGGCGTCGTCCAGGGTGATCCGGCGCAGGCTCCGCTTTTCCGGGTCCATGGTGGTCTCCCACAGCTCGTGGGGGTCCATCTCGCCAAGGCCCTTGTACCGGGCAATGTCCACCTTGGCATTGGGGTTGTCGCTGCGCATTTCGGCGGAGACCCGGTCCCGCTGCTCATCGGAATAGGCCACCTTGGTGGTCTTGCCCCGGGTGAGCTTGTACAGGGGAGGCACGGCGGAGTAGACATAGCCGTTCTCGATGAGGGGCCGCATATAGCGGAAGAAGAAGGTAAGCAGCAGGGTGCGGATGTGAGCGCCGTCCACATCGGCATCCGCCATGATGATGATCTTGTGATAGCGGAGCTTGTTCAAGTCGAACTCATCTCCGATTCCCGCGCCCAGGGCGACGATCAGGGGGTAGAGCTTGTCGTTTCCATAAATCTTGTCCGCCCGGGCCTTTTCCACGTTGAGCATCTTGCCCCACATGGCGAGAATTGCCTGGAACCGGGAATCCCGGCCCTGAATGGCGGAACCGGCTGCGGAGTCGCCCTCCACGATGTAGATTTCGCACAGCTCGGGGTTGCGCTCGTTGCAGTCCTGGAGCTTGTCCGGCATCTGGCCGGATTCCAGGCCGGTTTTCCGGCGGATGGTTTCCCTGGCCTTTCTGGCGGCCTCCCGGGCCCGGTTGGCCATCATGGCCTTTTCCAGAATGACCTTGGCCACCTGAGGATGCTCCTCCAGATAGATTCCCAGCTGGTCGGAGACAATCTGGTCAACCAACGCCCGGATGTAGGCGTTGCCCAGCTTGGCCTTGGTCTGGCCCTCGAATTGAGCGTCGGTGAGCTTGACGGAGATGATGGCGGTAATGCCCTCCCGGCAGTCCTCGCCGGAAACCTTATCGTCGCCCTTGATGATGCCGGTCTTTTCGCCGTAGGCATTGAGGGCACGGGTGAGGGCGGTCTTGAAGCCGGTCTCGTGCATGCCGCCCTCGGGGGTGCGGACGTCGTTGGCGAAGGACATCATGAATTCATTATAGCCGTCGTTATACTGGAAGGCCACCTCGGCGGAGGCGTCCCCCTTGCTGCCGGACATATAGATAACCTCTTCGTGAACCGGGGTCTTGTTCCGGTTGGCCCAGGAGACGAATTCCCGGATGCCTCCCTCGAAGCACATGGTATCCTGCTTGCGCTCGTCAGACCTGGCATCGGTGATGGTAATGGTCAGACCGGCGTTCAGGAAGGCCTCCTCCCGCATCCGCTCGTGGAGAATCTCATAGTCATAGACCAAACTGTCGAACATCTCCGGGTCCGGCTGGAAGGTGACTTCGGTGCCGGTGCGGTCGGTGGTGCCTACAATTTTCATCTCCTGGGTGATGGCGCCCCGGGAGAATTTCATCTCATAGATGTTTCCGTTTTTATGGACCCGCACCCGGAGCCATTCGGACAGGGCGTTGACCACGGAGGCGCCCACACCGTGGAGGCCGCCGGAGACCTTATAGCCGCCGCCGCCGAACTTGCCGCCGGCATGGAGCACCGTATACACAACCTCCAGAGCGGGCCGCCCGGTCTGGGCCTGAATGTCCACGGGGATTCCCCGGCCATCGTCGGTGACGGTGATGGAGTCCCCGGGGTTAATGGTGACGGTGATGTGCTTGCAGTATCCCGCCAGGGCCTCGTCAATGGCATTGTCCACAATCTCATAGACCAGATGATGCAGTCCGGAGGAGGAGGTAGAGCCGATATACATACCCGGCCGCTTCCGAACCGCTTCCAGCCCTTCCAATACCTGAATCTGCTCCGCGCCATATTCTTGTGTAATCTTTTCTTCTGACATATAAATCCTCCATAAAGGTTATGGGGTACAGGCTGCCGCTACTTTAGCCGCCCATCGCAAATTTCCATACTCTTTCCCAATTTGGTAAAACGCCCCGGCTCGCAGCAGGTGATGAACACCTGGCCGGAGACGATCTGGTTCAATACAAAATCCTGCCGCCCCGGGTCCAGCTCGCTGAGCACATCGTCCAGCAGCAGCACCGGCTCTTCTCCCCACTCCCGCTTCATCAGCTCTCGCTGAGCCAGCTTCAGGCTGATGGCGGCAGTGCGGGTCTGGCCCTGGGAGCCGTAGGATTTCAGATTGATGCCGGAAAGGCTGATTTCAAAATCATCCTTGTGGGGCCCGGTGAGGCACTGGGCGGTTTCCAGCTCCGCCCGGTAGTGGCGGTCCAGGTGCTCGGTCAGGTCCTCGGTCAGGCTGGACACCGGAGCAAAGGGGTCTGAAACACTGGAAACCGTCTTGTAGTCCAGCCGGAATTCTTCCTTTCCGCCGGTAAAGCTGCTGTGGTATTCCGCTGCCGCCGCCGCCAGGGCCTGAAAAAACCTGGCCCGGTAGGAGATCAGCAGCGCCCCCACCTGGCAGAGCCGGGCGTTGTACTCCGGCAGTATTTCCAAGACCGGGGGATTTTCAAAGCGATCCTTGAGAATCCGGCCCTTCTGCTCCAGAATCCGGTTGTATTCCGTCAGCGCCGCCTCATAATTGGGGCGAAGTTGACATAACGCATTGTCCGCAAACCGGCGGCGCTGGGCTCCTCCGGTTTTCAGAATCATCAAGTCCTCCGGGCAGAACAGCACCGTGGGCAGCACCCCGGCAATTTCAGAGGCGGTTTTCTTCTTTGCCCCGTTGCGCCACAGCTGCCTGGGGCGGCTGCCGGAAAAGAGCACCCACCGCAGGGTCTGCTCCCGCTCCTGGGAGAAGATTTTTCCCTCTATCTCCCCAAAATCCTGGGAGAATTTCACCATTTCCGAATTTCTGGTGGCCCGAAAGCTTTTCCCGCTGCCAAGGTAGCAGATGGCCTCCAGCAGATTGGTTTTCCCCTGGGCGTTCTGTCCGACAATCAGGTTCACCCCGGGGTCAAATTCCAGACGGGCCTGCTCATAGTTCCGGAAGCAGCGCAGATACAGCTCATTCAGCTGCATGGATGATGAATTCCCGCCCGTCGTAGCAGAACACGTCTCCGGGCCGCAGCTTCTTGCCCCGCATGGTGCATACTTCCCCGTTGACGGTGACGCCGCCCTCCTGGATGACCTCCTTGGCCTCCCCGCCGGTTTCCGTCAGCGCGGCGAATTTCATGGCCGCCTCCAATTTGATGAACTCCGTGGAGATCACCAGGGGCAGCTGTTTTTTCCTGACAACCACTTTCATAGACTACCTCTCAAACAGAACTCAGTTTTTGATTCTGACCGGCAGAATCATGTAGGCAAAGTCCTCCTTGTCGTCCACAGGGGTGAGGACGATGGGACTGAGGCCGTTGGTAAGCTCCAGTGTGACCTCCTCGGTGGGGATGGCACGGAGGGCATCGGCCATGTAGCGGACGTTGAAGCCGATTTCCAGCTCCTTTCCGTCGCCGGCGTAGGAGCAGCGGTCCTCCGCCGAGCCAATGGTGGTGGCAGTGCGCATTTGCAGCTCCTGGTTGCCGAAGATGCAGCGAATGGGGCTCTTGTATTTCTCGGAGACGATCAGGCCCACCCGCTCCACGCTGGAGGCCAGGTCATAGACGCTGGCTACCAGCTTGATGGGACAATCCGTGGGCACCACCCGGCGCCAATCCAGGAAATCTCCCTCCAAAAGGCGGCAGACCAGGATGGCGTTACCCAGCTGGTACATGATGTGCTTGGGACCCAGGGTGAATCCGGCGGCGGTATCGGTATCCGTGAGGATTTTCTCCACTTCCTTCAAGCCAGAAGCGGGGACGACAAAGCTCAGCTCCCGCCCGGTGGGCTCCTGGGGATGGTAGGTCCGTCTTGCCAGCCGGAAGCCGTCCACCGCCACGGCGGTGATGGAGTCGGGCGTGACCTCAAATTTCACGCCGTTGTGGATGGGCCGGGCCTGGTTGTCCGCCACGGCAAAGATGGTGCCGGAAATCAGCTCCTTCAATTTGTTCTGAGGGATGCGGATGGCATGGCCCGTATTCACGTCCGGCAGGTCCGGATACTCGTCGGCGGATTCGGCGCTGATGGTAAAGGAGGAGAAACCGGAGCGGATGGATACCCGGTAGTTCTCGTCCACCACCACCGTCACGTCCCCCTCGGGCAGACGGCGGATGATGTCGCTGAAGAGCTTGGCCGGGAGGATGCAGTCGCCTCCGTCGGATACCTGGGCTTCAATCTGATAGGTGATGGCGGTTTCCATATTGTAGCCCGTAAGGGTCAGGCCGGAACCGGCCCGGCAGAGAATGCCCTCGATGGCAGAAAGGCTGCTCTTCTGAGCCACCGTTCTGCCCGCGATATTCAGTCCCTGGAGCAGAGTATTTTTTTCACAAGTGAAACGCATTGCAATCTTCCTTCTTGATAAAAGATAATAGATATATCTATCTATAAATAGGTTTCTGTAGTAACAGCGGTAGTAGTGGAAACTTATGTGGAAAAGTGCCGAAAGCCAGTGACTGGCGCTGACTTTTTATGCACAGCCGCCTTGTGTAATTTAACAACTTATTCACAGCGGCTGTGAACGGAATTTTTATCCCGCTTTTTTCCACAGAAAATCTTTGCACAATTCACAGGGTCTGTGGAGAATTTTGGCGGTAAAATGAAGCGGGGCGCCGGATGGGGACTCACAGGCTGGAATTGATGTTGGCGGTGATGTCCCGGATGTTGTTCTGGATGGTTTCGTCCTTGGCTTTCAGGGCCGCTTCAATCCGGCGGATGGCATAGAGCACCGTGGTGTGGTCCCGGTCGAATTCCTTGCCGATGTCCGGCAGGCTCAGGTTGGTCAGGTTCCGGATTAGGTACATGGCCATCTGCCGGGCTTCGGCGATGTTCTTCTTTTTCAGGGTGCCCCGGAGCACGGACTCGTCGATGGAATAGAATTTGCAGACCTGACTGATGACCAGACCCGGGGTGGGCAGGGCGCTGCCCTCGGTTTTGAAGGAGTCCTCGATGACCCGGGATACATTGGACAGGTCCAGAGTCATGTCGTCCAGATCCCGGTAGGCCAACAGCTTTTTCACAATGCCCTCAATCTGCCGCACATTGTTGGTCACGTTGACCGCGATGTAGTTGCACACATCGTCGGGCAGCTCGATGCCCAGGCTCTTGGCCTTGTTTTTCAGAATGGCCATCCGGGTCTCGTAGTCCGGGGGCTGCACGTCTGCCAGCAGGCCCCATTCAAACCGGGTTCGGAGCCGATCCTCCAGGGTAAGCATGTCGCTGGGCTTCCGGTCGGAGGTCATGACGATCTGCTTGTGTTCCTCGTAGAGCTTGTTGAAGGTATGGAAGAATTCCTCCTGGGTGGATTCCTTGCCGGCGATGAACTGAATATCGTCGATGAGGAACAGGTCGCTTTCCCGGTATTTGCTCCGGAATTCCACATTTTTGCCGCTGGCAATGGCGGAAATCAGCTCGTTGGTGAATTCGTCTCCCTTGATGTAGACGATGTTGGCATCGGCGTTCTGGCGGCGGATGCCGTTGGCAATGGCATAGAGCAGATGGGTCTTACCCACGCCGGAGGGGCCGTAGATGAACAGGGGGTTGTAAACCTGCCCCGGATTTTTGGATACGGCGATGGAGGCGCTGTGGGCAAACCGGTTGGAGGGGCCCACCACGAAATTGTCGAAGGTGAACTGGGGATTGAAATCCATGGAGGAGATGGCCTTCCCCTTGTTGCGGAAGGAATCCCGCTCCTTGTCACCGAACACCAGGAGCTTGGCATCGGAATTGAAGACCTCTTTCAGAGCGTCTTCCACATAGCCTGTGCATCGACGGCGGATAATGTCCCGGCGAAAATCCGAGGGGGAGTAGAGAATCAGATTATTTTCGTTCAGTTCCACCACCTCCGCATCGTCGAACCAGGCGGAAACCGTGACGCTGCCGAGCCGCTCTTCCATGTGGCTGAGAACCTTTGCCCAGACATAGGCGGATGAATACATATTGTGCTCCTTTCCTCTGTTTACAGAAGCCCAAAATTGAAAAAACCAGCATTTTTGAGCATAACACTTCACCCTAAATTCTAGCACATTTTTCCGAAAATTACAAGTTGAATTTGTATAAATTGAAGAATTTCTCTTGACCTGAAATATTTCCTATGCTATATTATTGAATTAAATATGGGTTAGGAACAGATGTCAGAATTTGTGTTTGTCTGACGGACATTTGTAAAAAAACAGAAAGTAAAAGGAATATGGATATGACTGCGTTGAAAAAGGTCTGGACCTATCTGGTGATTGCGGCTGTCGCTTTTCTGGCGGCAATCAATTACGAGCTTTTTGTCTTTCCCAATCAATTCGCACCCTCGGGGATCAACGGCATCTGTACCATGATCCAATATGTCACCGGGGTCAGCGTGGGCTATCTAAGCCTGATCATCAATCTGCCTCTGGCCATCTGGTGCTTCATTGAGGTGAGCAAGCCCGTGGCCGTCCGCAGCATGGTGTATGTTGTCACCTTTTCCATCGCGCTGCTGGTGCTGGACCGGGTGGACCTGTCCGCCTTTGCCTATTCCACCGAAAACGGCACCAGCAAGATCATGGGGCCCCTGGTCGCGGGCATCATCATGGGCTTCTGCTACAGCGTTCTGATTAAAGCCAGCGCCTACACCGGAGGAACGGACTTTATTTCCGCCATTATTCACAAACGGCACCCGGGCAAGAGCTTCTTTTCTCTCACCTTTGGATTTAACGCCTTGGTTGCAATTTCCAGCTTTTTCGTGTATGATTACAAAATGGAGCCGGTGATTTTGTGCATTCTCTATAGCTTTACATCCACCACCGTGGGGGAGAGATTCCAACGCAGCGGCCGCAGCGCCGTCCGGTTTGAAATCGTCACCAACCACCCCGACGAGATTTGCACCGACATTCTCCAAAAGCTCCACCATTCCGCCACCCGGTTCAAGGCCACCGGCGCCTATACCGGCAAGGACACCTGGATTGTCATGTGTGTGGTGAATAAGACCCAGGTGTCCGTGCTGTCCGCAATCGTCCAGAGCTATCCCCATACCTTTGCCATGATGAGCCCCGTCATTGGGGTCATGGGCAATTTCAAGAAGTTGTCTGAAAAGGGCACCCCTGTGGCCCAAATTCTGGACGAGGGCGACGGCCAGACCATGTAATCCGAATCTGGCTTATAAATTGTAATTTGGCGGGCAGGTACGGATTACCCGTAGGGGCGGGTCTTGACCCGCCCGACCCCTGCCGGGGGCCTTCCTTTCTTGTGTCGGCAAGAAAGGAAGCAAAGAAGCCGACCGGGGAGGCGCTGAATGTCGCGCTCCCGCGCGCCAAAGCCGCCCTCCCCTGGCCCTTCCCGGCGCGCACTTGGCAACAAAGAGAAAGCTTTCAGAAAAATTTACCGCAAAAACGTTACCGGGCGGGTCAGGGAAAAAGCGATGACAGATCAGCCCCGTGCGAAATTGGCCGCGGGCCCTGCCCGCCAAATTACAATTTATCTGTTTACCGAGTAAACCCGATAAGAACAAA
>CAZYWM010000061.1:0-3199 GCA_964651615.1 uncultured Oscillospiraceae bacterium
TTCAAATCCCTCTCACTCCGCCAAAAATCGGCAACCTTCACCAGAAGGTTGCCGATTTTTACTTATTCACTTTTTCTTACGGACGATTTTTGGAAAGTAAGTTTGCAGCCGGAAATGCCTGGACATTTTCGGCCAATTTTATTTCCTGGAATTTTTATAGCAGGTTCCCCAGTGCTCCATGGCATCCATGATGGGCCGCATGGATTCTCCCAATTCGCTCAAGGCGTATTCCACTCTGGGCGGCACCTCGGGGTAAACGGTGCGGGTGATGATGCCGTCCTCCTCCATGGAGCGCAGGCTGTCGGTCAGCACCTTCTGGCTGATTCCTGCCAGGTCTTTTCTCAGCTCGTTGAATCTCCAGGGGCGTACCAGCAGATTGCGCATAATCAGCAGCTTCCACTTGCTGCCGATCAGCTGCGCTGTTGTGGCCACCGGGCAGGCGGGCAGTTCTTCCTTTGTGAGCATCTGTATTTCCTCCTGTATTCAAAATGAATGTTACACTCTAATTATAATGCAGGATGCCCAAAATATCAATAGGAAGCAAAATTCAGGGGTAACAAAAAGGTGACTGGGTTATAAAAAGGTGCGTACTTTACAGGAAAAGAAAGCTTTCGTATAATAGGGGCAAGAGCTGAGGAGAACGGCCGATCCGAAGCAAAAGCAATATTTTCAGGAGGCTGCAAGCTATGAACAAGAACACTTTTTCCACCGTGAAGCTCGGCAAGGGCGAAATGAATGTATACGATTTTGGCGCTGTAAAGCTCCATGCTTACAAGACCAATGATTTTATTGACGATGAGGTGTTTATCGTTGAGAAGGACGGCAAGGCTGTAATCATCGAATCCCCCTGCTTCTTTGACAACATCCGGGAACTGACGGAGTATCTGAAGAATATTCAGGTGGAGGGCATGATGATTGCCTACCATGGCGCAGGCGCCACCTTCCTGCCCCACGTTCCCAAGTATGCCACAGCGAACGCCGTTGCCTACTCCGAAAACGGCGGCGGCAAGGCACTGATCGACAACTTCACCGGCGCCTTCGGTGAGATTTTTGACGCCTCCATCCATCAGATTACCGACGTGATCGCGCCTGGCAAGGTGAGCATCGGCGGGATTGACCTTGTGATCAAGCAGACGCATGAGGCCTTTGACGTGGAAATCCCGGAGATCAATGCGGTTTATACCCACATGCTGGGCCACGACTGCCATTCCATTGTGGCCGGGGCAGCCCATGCTGACGGGATTGTCGCCGAGCTGAAAAGCTACATCGCCAAGGGCTATGACCTGCTCTTGACTTCCCACTACACCCCGGAGGACCTGAAGGACGCCCAGACCAAGATCGACTACCTGGAAAATCTGAAGGTGATTGCGGCAAACTGCCGGGACGCTGACAGCTTCCGTGGCGAGGTGAGGAAGCAATACCCCGCATACAGCGGCCAGAACTACCTTGACATGACGGCAGAATTCTTCTATGGTTAATATGACGGGACTGCCGGCTTGGCAGTCCCGCATTCCCATAAAAATGAGGTGAAGCACATGACCCAGGAAGAAAGAAGAATGTACTTAATCAGGGCGCTCCTGGAGGAAAACCCCCGGTATCCAGAAATTCCGCCCAGTGACAAGCAGCAGAAAATGCTGCTCCGCTCCCTGATGAACGTCCGCCCGCCCCGGCCAATCAGCGAGGGCTTTCTCGCGGTGCAGGACGAATACCTCCGGGAAGAGCTGAGGCAGAGGGGGATTACTGACCTTGCGGACCTGACGCCCATCGGGGAGGGAATCTATCTCTGGCAGGGGGACATTACGACGCTTCGCTGTGATGCCATTGTCAACGCCGCCAATTCTCAGCTGCTTGGCTGCTTCTGCCCCTGCCACGGCTGCATCGACAACTGCATCCACACCTATGCCGGGGTGCAGCTTCGCTTGGAATGTGCCCGGCTGATGAAGCGGCAGGGCCGCGAAGAGGAGACGGGCAGGGCAAAAATCACCCGGGCCTATAACCTTCCCTGCAAGTATATTCTGCATACCGTGGGCCCGATCATTCAGGGGAGGCTGACGAAGCGGGATGAAGAGCTGCTGGCCAGCTGCTATCGCTCTTGCATGGAGCTGGCAGTTCAGAACGGAGTTGACAGTATCGCGTTCTGCTGCATCTCCACGGGGGAATTTCATTTCCCCAATGACCGTGCGGCGGAAATCGCGGTGCGGACAGTAAGGAAATTTATCCAGGAGAAGAAAAGCGGAATCAAGGTGATCTTCAATGTTTTCAAGGACTTGGACTACAAAATCTACCGGAACCTTCTGGGAGCAGATTGAACAGCTGAGGCGGCAGCTGGCGCAGGCGGACGCTGTGATCATCGGGGCCGGTGCGGGGCTTTCCGCCTCAGCGGGCTTCCAGTACAATGGGGAGCGGTTCAACCGGTATTTTTCGGATTTTGAGGAAAAGTACGGCTTTCACAACATGTATTCCGGCGGCTTCTATCCCTATGATACGCTGGAGGAGCAGTGGGCCTATTGGAGCCGCTACATTTTCATCAACCGATACATGGACCCGCCGAAGCCGGTATACAATCAGCTGTATGAGCTGGTTAAGGATAAGGACTACTTTGTCCTGACCACCAATGTGGACCACTGCTTCCAGAAGGCCGGCTTTGATAAGGGGCGGCTGTTCTACACCCAGGGAGATTATGGCCTGTTTCAGTGCAGCGAACCATGCCATATGACTACTTATGAAAATGAGGACACGATTTGCAAAATGGTTGAAGCCCAGGGCTTTGCCATTGATGAGAATGGAGCGCTGTACCTGCCGGAGGGCGTCATCCCCAAAATGAGCGTCCCCTCCCAGCTTGTTCCCCGGTGCCCCAAATGCGGAAAGCCAATGGGAATGAATCTGCGTTCCGACGACACCTTTGTGGAGGACGAGCTCTGGCATCGCGCATCACAGCGCTATGCTTCCTTCCTGAGCAGCTACCAGAATGGGAAAGTGCTGTTTTTGGAGCTGGCAGTGGGATTCAACACCCCGGGAATTATTAAGTATCCCTTCTGGCGAATGACGGCGAAAAACCCCAATGCGGTCTACGCTTGCATCAACGCTGGGCAGGCGTATGCACCCAAGGAAATTCAGAAACGGTCAATCTGCATAAATGAGGACGTCTATAAGACGTTGGATAAAATTTAGGCGGCGTCTACGATGCGTAAACGCCGCC
>CAZYWM010000061.1:3299-11687 GCA_964651615.1 uncultured Oscillospiraceae bacterium
GTCTATAAGACGTTGGATAAAATTTAGGCGGCGTCTACGATGCGTAAACGCCGCCGTTTTTAAAACTGGTCTAAAAATGTCGTGATGACCCACATCAATGAGAATAATCATTTTGTCGCCCTCGTAGTACCAGATAATCCGAATATCCATGTTGACACTGCACTCGAATAAATCCCGGGTTCCTTGGATGCGTTTGGTGCGGAGGGATGGGTGCATGGGGTTTTCGGCCAGCAGCTGCAATTTACCATGGAGCTGCCGCTTCTCCTGTGCGGTCAAATCCTGAAAATGCTTTTGAAACCGTTTGGTAAATGTAATCTGATAGGCCATCAATTCGCCTCCAGTTTTGCGAACAGTGCGTCTACACTATCAAATACGGGCTGTTCGCCGGAGGCAATCTTTGCTTTTGCTTCATCAATTTCTCCGCGGAGCTCGTCGAGGTACTTTTTCGGATATACGACAACCGGCATCATGCAGATGGTTCCATCCTTTTCAAAAATATCCAGCTTATCCCCTTCGGAGAGCCCCAGTTTTACAATAATTTCTTTGGGAATGGTAATCTGTGACTTCTGACACAACTCGACCAGCATATAATCATCTCCTTCACTGCAAAATGATAAGTGGGAATTTCCTACTTTCTTACTTATAGTATATTCATTTTTCGGGGACGATGCAAGGGGGTAGAGAAAAATTTACAAATAAAACAGCACTGTACCAACATGAAATGATTGAGTAGCTTCACAAAATATATGAAGGGAGGGATTTTGCAGCATTCGGCATTGCGGGAGTGTGTATAACTTGCTGCCTAACCGTACACGATCATTCTTGCGGGGAGGGGAATCTTTTTTGAGGCGCTCTGTCACAAAAAATTCACAATACTATGAGAAAATTTTGCTTGACGAATGAGAAAAGATGTGATATATTTTAAATGCAAATAAGAGTTATTCTTATTTAGGAGGACCCAGATGGAAAAAACCGGTAAGCAATTTCGCAAACGAAACGCGATTCTTGCCTGTCTTCGCCAGTCGGAGGCCCATCCTTCTGCAGAGGATGTTTATCACAGCCTTGAAAAGGAGCATTCGGACATCTCTCTTGCCTCGGTCTACCGCAACCTGAAGCTGTTTAAGGAGGAAGGGCTGATTGTCAGCCTTGGCTCGGTGAACGGCGTGGAGCGGCTGGATGGCAGAGTTGACCCCCATGTGCACTTTGCCTGCACCTGCTGCGGCGCTGTGATGGATGTGCCCAATGTGGAGGTTCCCGAAAGCGTGTCCTGCGCGGCGGCTCAGTCTCTTGGGTGCCGTGTGGAGAATACGCAGCTGGTGCTGACCGGCATCTGCAAAAACTGCATGTAAACCAAAACAAAAATGAAATGATTTAGGAGGAAAATGTTATGAAAAAGTTTGTCTGCCCCGTCTGCGGCTATGTCTACGAGGGTGAGGAGATGCCCGAAGGCTTCAAGTGCCCCGTCTGCAAGGTGGATGGCTCCAAGTTCAAGGTGATGGATACCTCCAAGCTGGCTGCCGAGCATGAGCTGGGCATCTACAAGAAGACCGTCGCCAACAACCCCGACATCTCCGAAGAGGACAAGGCATGGATCCTGGAGCAGCTGAAGGCCAACTTCAACGGCGAGTGCAGCGAGGTTGGCATGTACCTGTGCATGGCCCGGATTGCCCACCGTGAGGGCTATCCCGAGATCGGCCTGTACTGGGAGAAGGCCGCTTACGAAGAGGCGGAGCACGCTGCCAAGTTCGCGGAGCTGCTGGGCACCACCCTGGAGCCCAACATGACCGGCTCCACCAAGAAGAACCTGGCCTGGCGTGTGGACTGCGAGTTCGGCGCGACCCAGGGCAAGTTCGACCTGGCCCTGAAGGCCAAGCAGCTGGGCCTGGACGCCATTCACGACACCGTCCACGAGATGGCCAAGGACGAGGCCCGTCATGGCAAGGCTCTGCTGGGCCTGCTGGAGCGCTACTTTCGCTGAGCAGGAGAAACCTGCGGAAGACCCCTTGGCGCTGCGCAGCCTGACCTATGGTCTGTTTGTGGTTACGGCCAGGGAGTCCGACAAAGATAACGGCTGCATTGCCAATACCGCCGTCCAGGTGGGGGCCAATCCCACGAGAATTGCCATCTCTGTCCAGATGGGCAACCTGACCCGGGAGCTCATCGAGAGAACCGGCAAATTCAACGTCAGCGTTCTGACAGAGGATACGCCCTTTGAAACCATCCGGCATTTCGGAATGCAGTCCGGCCGGGATGTGGACAAGTTCTCTGGCTTCACTTCCGTGGAGCGGAGCTGCAACGGCCTTTACCACCTGACGGAGCATGTCAACGCCATGTTCTCCTGTGAGGTGAAGGAAAAGCTGGATTTGGGCAGCCATATGATGTTCATCGGCGAGGTAACAGAGTCCAAGGTTCTTGGCACCGGCCCTTCCTGCACCTACGCCCACTACCATAAGGCCATCCGGCCCAAGGTCTGACAAAATAACAGAGGGAGCGGTTTTTCCGCTCCCTCGCTTTTTCGCAAACATAGAAAAGACTTCTATGCCTTCTCCTTTGCAACCACAACGAATCGCCCGTTGTCCACGTGATAGGCACAAGTTACCAGGGTAATCAGCTTGTCGCCATAGGTGGAATCGACCCCCGTGTCGTACAGCGCGTGTTTTTTGTAATAGGAAATTGCTTCATCGTAGGCCTCTTCACTGTCGGCGTCGATGAATTGGTAGAACTTGAAGGTTTTCTCCGTCTTCTGGTAGACCCGGTCATAAAATGCGGCGATGATTTCGTATTCTTTTTCCTCATAGAGGGAGGAAACGTGGATAATGGGATGCTCTCTCCAATAATTGATCTGCTCGTATTTCAAAAGGGTATTGAACATGGTGCCGTTGGCCATGTTGTGACCGTAGACAATGAGATTGTCGCTGCGGGGCCCGAGGCAGCATGATGCGCTGATAAAAGGGAGCCCTCCCACGCTGAAATTTCCTTCAAAATTTTTGTGGAGGTATTTTTCTTCGTTATCGGGCGTAAACATGATTGGATAATCCAGTTTCGTGTTATCGATTTTAATCCAGCCTACCATGTCGGGGTTTTGCTCCGCCATCTGCGCAAAATAGGGGAGAATCTGGGGCCCAGTTTCGGGAGGGATCGTCTCCGTGGGGAGGGGAGCGGTTGACTCAGTTTCCAGAGGAGCGGTTGATTCTATCGTGGGAGCTGTCTGGACTGTCGGGAACTCCATGGAAATATCGGGTTCCGTACTCTCTGTGGAAAAATGAAGCCACAGGAAAAATAAAGCGTCTATTGCCAAAATGGCAGTGGCACAGAATAAAAGGGGAATTGGGGAAAACTTTTTCTTCTTTTTCCTTAAAAATTTGCGCTTTTTCTTCATGGCACATGACTCCAATCTAAAAAAGGGCCTGCTGCAAAACAGACGTTTGGCAGCAGGCCCACATGTATTTTACTGCACTTTTTTCTTACACAGAAGGATGAATGCCCCAGCAATCACCACGCAAATGGCTGCACCGCCTCCAATCAGCTGACCTGTGATGTCACCGGTTTTGGGGACATGATCCAAATCAGCATTTTTCTTGGGAATGGACACCTCGGTTTTGGCGCCACAGACGCAGAGCATTTCCTTGCGCCCTTCCTTGGTGGTGGTTGGCGGCTCCAAAACCTCGCCCTCCTGGCTGTAGACGTGGGTTTCGACCTTCGATTCACCACAGGCGCAGAAGGCCTTGTGGGTGCTTCCATCGATTACTTCGTAATGGTCAGAGTAGTTATGTTCATTGGTTGCGGGAATGGCCTCTGTCCTGGCTGCGCCGCAGTCGGTACAGGTGAAGGTTTTCACGCCGTCCTCATTGCAGGTTGCCGGTTTTGTCACCATGCCGGAGTTCCACTTATGGTCGGCGGTTTCGACCTTCTGGCAGCGGGGGCAGGTGCGGTCATGCTTGCCGGTTTCGGTATTTTCGGTCCACTTGCCCCAGCTGTGGCCCAACGCCTCGGTAGGGCGGCTTTCCGTTTTGCCGCAGCCATGGCTGCAGGTGCGAATTTCTTCGCCCCCCGCTTCACAGGTGGCCGCGGTTTTAACCGTCCACTCTCCCCATTCATGGCCCAGGGCGGGAATCACCGAATGCTCCAGAACTTCGCCGCATTCCTTGCATTTGCCGGTGATGGAGCCTTCCGTTTCACAGGTTGCGGGAACCACCACGGAATCCTCGGAGGGAGCGTGGCCCTTAGCGGGGATGGTTTCGGATTGCATGATGCCGCACACAGAGCAGGTGCGGTGCTGGGAACCCTCCGTGGTGCAGCCTGCGGGGGTATCGGTGAGCCATTCGCTCCAGGTGTGGGTGGTCAGCTTGTCAATGCTCCGATACTGCTTATCCCCACACTGGCCGCACACCTGCACTTCTTTGCCCTCGTCCTTGCAGGTGGCGGGAACTTCAACAGTCCAGGGGCCGTAGGCATGTCCGGTGGCGGGGATTGCTTCGGTGCCGATGGTTGTGCCGCATACAGTGCAGCTGCGAACCTTTTCACCGTCGGCGGTGCAGGTGGCTTCCTTGGTTACGTTCCAGTCTCCCGGGGTGTGCTCCAGCATGGGCAGGGAAGCGGTTTCTGTCTCGCCGCAGGCTGTGCAGGTGCGCTTCTGGGAGCCCTCCTGGGTGCAGGAGGCCGGGGATGTAACCGTCCAGTCGCCCCAGGCGTGGGTAATTTCCACCTTGGCCGGGGCAATGGGCGTCGGGGTGAGGCTTTGCCCGTCTCGATCCGCCATATAGATGGTGGCGTAAACGCCGCTGCAAGCGTGGGCTGCGCAGGCGCCGGGATTGACGGTGAGGGTCAGGGTGCCGCTTCCGTCAATGACGGTATTTTCACCCTGATACGCCACGAAGGCACCGTTGCTGTAGCGGTAGCTCAAGGAGCTGCAGGAGGAGTTGCAGGAGGAATAATTTCCAGAGGGGTTGGAGAAGCAGGTCGTGCAGAACTGAGGGAACACGTTTAAGATGGCAACGGGTTCTCCGCTGGAAAAATTGAAGGTAAAGGTTACGGTGTCGCCGGGCTTGGCCGAGGAGGCTCCGGCGGAAATGGAGCCGCCCGCTGCCAATGCCGTGGCTGACAGGGAGCAGACTAGCAGAATGCAAAGGAGCAGGGATGTAATTTTACGCATATTTTTCACCTCAAAAATTTTATAGCGCTTGTGAGGGCTGGGGAAACAGGGGGAACAAGGCGGGAGCGGAAATGTGCATGGCCAGATAGAACACATCGTCCACATTCACGCTGCCGTCGCTGTTCACATCGGCGCTTACCCAGGCAATGGGGAACATGTCCGGGGCGCTGATATACATGGCCAGATAGAATACGTCGTCCACATCAATCTTTCCGTCGCTGTTGACGTCGGCATTCTGCTCATTGGGGACACTGTAGAGCTCTACAATGGCCTCCACATCCTCTCGGGGGATATAGTTGAAGCTCAGGCTGCCGTCTGTGGCGGCGTTGTTCTGGTCGATATACATGAGGTCCTGAGGTTCTAGGGAGCCGGGGACGGTGCTGACAATCAGGACACACTCCGCCCCAGGTTTCAGACCGGTGAACTTCACAGAGCGGGCATTGCCGCTGGTGCCTTCCGTTCCGGTGAAGACGGACAGGGGCTGCAATACCGGCAGGGTGGTCATTGTGGCACCCTCGGGTACGGAGAACCACTGAATGTTGGACAGAGGCTCCGCTGTTGAAGCTTCTTCGACGGGAGCTGCTTCAGGCTCCGTCTCTGGGGCCGGAGTGGGCTCAGCAACAGGTTCGGGCTCCGCAACAGGTTCGGACTCAGCAGCAGGTTCACTGGCAGGCTCCGTTGCGGGTCCAGTAGCGGGCTCGGTGACAGGCTCTGTTGCTGACTCGGTAGCAGGCTCGGTGATGGGTTCCGTAACAGGTTCCGTAACAGGCTCGGTGATGGGCTCCGTAACAGGCTCGGTGATGGGCTCCGTAACAGGCTCGGTGATGGGCTCCGTAACAGGTTCTGTTTCATCGGGCACATCATCGGCGATGGTTGCATCGATGGGAGAGAAATCTCCGTCGGCGCAGTGGATGGCAGCATTGCCGCAATCAATACCGAATTGCTGCCATTGCTCCATTGTGCCCCCGTAGTACACATCGGACAGCTGGGCACAGCCGGAGAACGCGTATTCGCCGATGGCGGTTACACTGATGGGAATGGTCACGGTGGTTACGCTGGCGCAGTTTTCAAAGGCATGGGAGCCGATGGAGAGGGCGCCGCTCTGGATGGTAATATACCTGATCTGTGCCTGCTGTCCGCTCCAGGGGGCGGGGGAGGTGGGAGAGTAGTCCGCCATGGTTCCGTTGCCGGAAATAGTCAGTGTCCCCGTCTCATCCAAGGCCCAGGTGAGGCCTTCGCCGCACTCCCCGGCAATGCCGGAAGAGGAGCCGGAGATTTCTTCGGCTGCCTCGGGAGCAGGTTCGTTAACAGTCTCGGTGTCAGAATCAGCGGGAAGCTCTTCTGCGATGCTGAGCACAGCATTTGCCATGGCGGCGCTGGCAGGGGCAATGTCTCCATCGATGCAGTGGATGACGGCGCTGGAGAGCGGATCATTTCCATCATAAACAATAGAAATTTGGCCCCATTGCTCCATTGTGCCCGTATAGTATACATCTGACAGGCTGGTGCAGTTATTGAATGCCTCCCAGCCGATTTCGGTTACATTATTCGGAATGGTCACATTGGTTAAACCAACGCAGCCATCGAATACTCTTGCACCAATGGAAGTGACCCCATCCGGGATGGTTACACTGGACAGGCTTGTGCAGCCACGGAATACCTCTCCAATAAGGGAGGTCACATTATTTGAGAGGGTCACGCTGGCCAGATTGGAGCAGTCGGAAAATACGCTGCTGCCCAGGTAAGCTACACTATTTGGAATCGTTACGCTGGTCAGACTTTTGCAGCCAGAGAATGCTGCTCCGCAAAGGTGCGTTACACTGTTTGGGATGGTAACATCAGTCAGACTGGAGCAGCGGTAGAATGCTTGGTTTCCAATGTAAGCTACGCCATTTGGAATGGTTGCTTTGGATAGGTCAGAGCAACCAAGGAACGCATAATCACCAATATGCGTCACACTGCTTGGAATAACTGCTTCGGTTAATCTGGAGCAACTGGAAAACGCATTCTTTCCAATGCTGGTGATCCCATTTTCTATGATGACCTTTTTTACTTGAGAAGCGACATCTGCCCAGGGGGGACTGACAGTTACGTAATCGTAATCTTCCATTTCCCCTGTACCGCTGATGGTCAGAGTGCCGTCTTCGGCCAGTTTCCACGTGATGTTTTCACGATCTCGGCTGAATGCCTTCTCGGATTTCTCACAAAGAGGCGCTTTGGAAGTCAAATCCAGCAGGAAGACACGCACCAGAAAATTGGAGGGCATTTCGGAAACGTTGGTTTCGACCCAGCCAGTGTGGTATTCCGGAGAAACAACGTTGCGTCCAGAACCCAACATTTTGGAGCCATCCTCCGTAAAGATGGCTGCTACCAGATAGGCAGGGACAGATGTGGAATAGTCCGCTGCGACGCGGTTCCCATCAATAGCTACAATGCTGACGCCCGGGCCCGCTTCCTGACCAAAGGCCGGGACAGGAACCAGGGAAAAGACCAGTGCCAGTGCCAGGATAAAGCTGGTGATTTTTTTCATAGACATCCTTCTTTCCATTTTTTATCCATAATATTCTTCTGACTTTCATCAGCAGGACGTTTGACCTCGGCGAAGAGACTTGACCGCCGGAACCGGTCGCTTGCCCAAAAACTGCTAGAATGAAACATCTTCCCTCCTTTTTGATTATAAACTTATATGTGCTATCGATGACATTATATATCCTAAAATGACTTGTGTCAATAGCATTACGCTACTGTGACAAGGTTTATTATATCGGGAATCCACCTACAATATAATGCAGGGAGGGATTCTATGAAACCAGAATATAAACAAAAATACGAACAATTTGGCTTAAATGTTGTGTACTACCGAAAACGAAAAAAACTGACGCAGCTTCAGCTTGCGGAACTGGTGGACATCGACAGGAGCCACATCAGCGCAATCGAATTGGGGAACGTTGGCGTCTCCTTTGATGTGCTGTTCAAGCTATGTGAGATTTTGGAAATAACTCCAAAGCAATTGTTTGATTTTCGGGACTAGCCGGCGAGACGGATGGGCTTTGCTGGCTTTTTTTATGTCAATCAATTGAAGCCTTCACAAAACAAATTCCCTGCCAGAGTGTACGCTCTGGCAGGGAATGCAAAACTGCCTCCCGCCCGGATTCGGGTGGGAGGCAGCGTTTTTTATTATGCGTTGGCGGCTTGCGCGTCCAGCTGGGCCAGGTATTTCTTCACGCTGACCAGCT
>CAZYWM010000062.1:0-11572 GCA_964651615.1 uncultured Oscillospiraceae bacterium
TTGACCCCGCCCCTACAGAATAATCCGAACCGGCCCAGCTGCTGCTTGAAACCGGACTGCACATCATTATATATACATATTTCTCCCATGTCAAGGAAGGGAAACTTACACCGCTATGATTTCCCAATTTCCACACAATATCCCTTCTCTGGAATAAAAAAGGTATCCTTGTATTTTATCTCGTTATGTGATAGTATGAAATCGATCAGCGCTGCAAATCACAATTTCTAGGGGGAATGGCCCGATGGCTTTCAGGAAAATACATTGGGCAGGAAAATTTGACGGAAAAGAAGAGCGTCTGCCTCAAAGAGAACACCCCGAGGGATCTGTGCAATTCAAGGAAGCAGATATGAAGTCCCTCGCCATTGTTGCCAATGTGATGGCGTTTGTTCTTTTGGCTTTTTTACTTGTTACATTAAAATTGCGGGCAGGGCACTTTTTTCTCAGCCGTATCGGTGCGATTCTTACATTGGTTTTTATATTGCCTCACGAATTTCTCCATGCCATCGCCATGAATGGGGATTCCTATTTTTATACGAACCTGAAGCAGGGAATGCTTTTCGTTGTTAGCAAGGAAGATATGTCAAAAGCAAGATGTATCATCATGTTGCTGCTTCCAAACATTATCTTCGGCTTTATCCCGTACATCCTTTTTATGATATTTCCACAGCAGGAATGGCTTGGGATGCTCGGTACATTCAGTATTGTGCTTGGAACGGGGGATTACTATAATGTCTTTCTTGTGGCAGCCCAAGTACCAGCAGGCGCAACGGTATATCACAGCGGCCTTCATTACTATTGGTATGTGAAACACTAAGTTTAATTGTATGATACGCAGCTATCCCCCATCTGTGCTTTACAGCTCCCCTTCTAAGGCAAAAGGCGTGACTGTCCTCGTCACGCCTTTTGCCTGTTTTTCTGCCCTGTGGTCAGTTACTTGATTTCCCACTGCTTGATCTGGGCGGATTTCTCATAGAGCCGGAGGTAGCTTTCGTAGCGGGAGGGGGCGATTCTCCCCGCCTCCACGGCGGCCCGGACGGTGCAGCCGGGCTCCGTCCTGTGGGAGCAGTCGGCAAACTGGCACCGGCCCACATAGGGGCCAAAGTCCGGGAAGGCATATTGCAGATTCTCCTTGAGAATCACGTCCATCTGGTCGGTGTCAAAGGAGGAAAAGCCCGGAGTGTCCATCACAAAGGTATCCTCCCCCAGGCTGTAGAGCTCCACGTGGCGGGTGGTGTGCCGCCCCCGGCCCAGCTTCTCGGACACCTCTCCCGTGGCCAGGGTCAGCCCGGGGCACAGGCAGTTGAGCACGCTGGATTTGCCCACCCCGGAATTTCCGGTGAAGGCGGTGAGCCTGCCCCGGAGGAAGGCGCGCAGCTCCTCCATCCCCTGGCCGGTTTTGGCGCTGGTGCAGATCACCGGGAAGCCGGCCTTTTCATAGATCTGCCGCAGGTTTTCCCCCGGGTCCAGGTCGCTTTTGTTCACGCAGATCAGGCAGGGAACATTCTGATTTCCCGCAATGGCCGCCACCCGGTCGATGAGGAAGGGCTCCGTCACCGGGTTCACATTGGCCGCAAAAATCGCCAGGGCATCCACATTGGCCACGGCGGGGCGGACAAAGCTGTTCTTTCGGGGCAGCACCCCCTCCACCATTCCCTTCCCCCGGTCCATGGTGATCTCCACCCGGTCCCCGGTAAGGGGGGTGATATGGTCCCTGCGCAGAATCCCCCGGCCCCGGCAGGTGACAACCGTGTCCGGCAGCTGCACGTCATAAAAGCCGCTGAGGGAGCGGACAATCCTTCCTATCAGTTTTTCAGCCATGATTTTGAAACGTCACTTTCATCGTCTGGTAATATTCTCCATTGATGTACAGATCATATTCCTGGACACCGCTGCCAGCCAGGGGGACGGAAAACACATTGTCCCCCGGCTGGATGGTTCCGGCGGCCACCTGCTGATTGGCCTGCCCCTTGGGGCAGATCACCAGATTGTAGCTCTCCGTCCGGACGGGCACGTTGAAGTACACCAGCTCCGGTCCGGTGGAGGGGGTGGTGGCCTCGGTGGGCGCCGTGGTGGGGGTGGTGGCTTCGCCGCTGGCATTGCCGTTGGAGATGCCAAGCAAAATTTCCTTGCTCAGGGCCACCACGGATTCCGGATCCTCGGACTGGAGGGCCACCTGATTTTTCGGCAAGCCGCTGTCTACCGGGTAGGTCTGAACATGCTGGAAGCCCTTGGCCTGCAGCACCTGGATGGCGGTTTCGGCATCCAGACTGCGCACATCCGGCATAATGGCGGTGGGAATCTCCGGGCCGTCGGAAATCTCCAGGACGATGTGGGTGTTCACATCGATGGTGGCTCCCGCCGTCTCGGACTGCGTGACCACGTTGCCCTTGGCGATCTTGCTGCTGTAAACCGGGGTGGTAGACACATTCCGGAAGCCAAACTGTTCCAGCAGCTGCAAAGCCGTTTCCTTTTCCACATCCAGAAGCTTTGGCATTTTGGCGGTCACATTGTCCGGGCCGGTGCTGACAAAGAGCTTCACGGTCTGGCCCTCCCCCAGCTCCTGCCCGGCCTGGGGCTCGGTGCGGATCACATAGCCCGCGGGGTATTCATCGTTGGTCTCCTCCCGGATCAGGGTTTTCAGGCCCTGGCCAATGAGGAACGAGGTGGCCCGGTCCTGGGTCACGCCCACCAGATCCTCCATCAGCTTCACCGTGGGCTCCTTGCCCATGCTGATGGTCAAATAGATTTCCGTGCCCTTGGCCACGGACAGTCCCCCCGCCGGCTCCTGGTGCATGATCTGGCCGGACACATAGAAGTCGTCATACTTCTGGGGCAGCAATCGGATGGTAAAGTCGGGGTAGCGGGCGTCAAAGTCCTCGGTGTACATGCTGCCGGTGAGGTAGGGCACCTCCACCCGGCCCCGGTCCTGGTTGATGAGGAAGCCGTTGAAAATGGCCACCAGAAACACCACAATGGCGATGATGGCCACCGCGCTGCAGGAGACCACCGCAATGGTGGCGGTGCGGCTGCGCTGGGCATCCCGGCGGACCTCCTCCTCCCGGCGCTTTTGTGCCCGGGCCAGGGACTCCTTGCTTCTGCCGGAGCTGGGAGGCGAGGGCTCCTGCCCCCTGCCGCCGCCCTGGCGGACGGTGAGATTGGGATTGCCCACGCTCATCACGCCGCCCTTGGACTGGGCCACTCGCTGGGCGGTGGTCTTGGGCTTTGTGACAATGGGGGTGATCTTCTTGGTGGAATCGTCCGCAATGGTATGGTACTGGAAGGTCAGGGCGGGATTTTTCCGGAACTCCTCCAAATCAACCAGCAGCTCTGTGGCGCTGCTGTACCGGTCCCTGGGGTCCAGGGCCATGGCCTTCATGATGATCTGCTCCATCCCCGCCGGAATGTTGGGATTCAGGGTGGTGGGCATGGGGGCCCCGCCGTTGATGTGCTGGATGGCCACCGACACCGGGGATTCCCCGTCGTAGGGAGGCCGGCCGGTCATCATCTCATACATCACCACACCCAGGGAATAGATGTCCGATCGGCTGTCGGTGTAGCTGCCCTTGGCCTGCTCCGGAGAGATGTAGTGCACGGAGCCCAGGGCCTCCTTGGTCAGGGTGCTGCTCTTGTTCATCACCTGGGCAATGCCGAAGTCCATCACCTTCACCGAGCCGTTTTTCAGCACCATCACATTATGGGGCTTGATGTCCCGGTGGACAATGCCCCGGCTGTGGGCGTGCTCCAGGCCTGTGGCGATCTGGCCGGCAAAGTGGAGCGTCTCCTTCCAGTTGAGGATGCCCTTGACCTGCATATACTGCTTCAAGGAGACGCCGTCGATGAGCTCCATGACAATGTAATAGGCATTGTCGGAGGCGGAGACGTCAAACACCTGGACGATGTTGGGATGGCTGAGCATGGCCACCGCCTCCCCCTCCGCCTGGAACCGGCGAAGGAACTCCTCGTCCCTGGCATATTCGTCCTTCAAAACCTTCACTGCCACAAGACGGTTCAGGCGATGGCAGCGGGCCTTATACACCACCGCCATGCCGCCGGTGCCGATGACCTCCAAGAGCTCATACCGGTTGTCCAGCAGCTGTCCAATATACTGATTCATATTCAGAAGTTGCTCCTTTCCGGCCATGTCTACAGGCTCACCAGCACACAGGTTACGTTGTCCGGGCTGCCCCGGGAAATGGCGATGTCCAGCAGCCGCTTGCAGCAGCGCTCCTTGTTCACCCCGTGAACCACCTCGAAGAGAATCTCCTGGTCGTCCAAAAGGTTACTCAGGCCGTCGCTGCACAGCAGAAGGAAATCCCCCTTGTTCAGCTCCTGGCGGTAAATGTCACACTGCACCATGGGCTCCGTGCCCACGGCCCGGGTGATCAGGTTTTTCCCCGGGTAGCTTTTGGCCATCTCCGGGGTAAGCTCCCCCCGGTCCACCATCATCTGCACCACAGAGTGGTCCTTGGTGATCTGGCGGATGCCCTTTTGATTGATGATGTAGGCCCGGCTGTCTCCCACGTTTACAAAGGAGGCCTTCCGCCCCCGGACGAAGGCGGCTACCAGGGTGGTGCCCATGCCGTCGAATTCCTCGAACTGCCTGGCCTGGTCGTAAACGGTGAAATTCGCCAGCTTCACCGCGTTTTTCATCAGCTGGTCGGTCTTGTCCCACTCCATGGTGGGCGTCCAGGTTCGCTGAATCTCCTGGGAAAACACGTCCACCGCCAGGGTGCTGGCAATATTGCCGGACTTGGCCCCGCCCATGCCGTCACAGACGACGCACAGCAGGTTATTCCGGTCCAATTGGCATATCTCGTAGGCGTCCTGATTCATTTTCCGGACGCAGCCCTTGTCTGTCAGTCCCCAACTTTGCATGGGATTTCACCTCATCTGTTTCTATTCCATAAATGCCGCCGTTTATTCGGCGTTTTCCCGGTTGAATTTTCTTCTCAGCTGGCCGCAGGAGGCGTCGATGTCTCCCCCCAGGGTGCGGCGGACGGTGGCGGTGACGCCCCCCTGCTCCAATTGCTTCTGAAACGCTGCCACCGCCTCCCGGGAGCTGGGCTTCAAGGGGCTCTCCTCCACCCGGTTCAGCGGAATCAGGTTGAAATGGGCGGGCAGGCCCTTGAGCCTTTTCAGCAGCTCCTTGGCGTGCTCCTGGGAGTCGTTCACCCCGTCGATCATGGCGTACTCAAAGGAAATCCGCCGGGAGGTCGCCTGATAATACCGGCGGCAGGCGTCCAAAAGCGCCTCGCTGGGGTAGGCCCTGTTCACCGGCATGATGCGGTCCCGGATGGCGTCGTTGGGGGCGTGGAGGGACACGGACAGGGTCAATTGCAGCTTTTTCTGGGCCAGCTGGTCAATCTTCGGCACCAGGCCGCAGGTGGACAGGCTGATGTGGCGCATGGAGATATTCATCCCCTCGGGGCTGTTCACCAGCTCCAGGAAGCGCATCACGTTGTCAAAATTATCCAGGGGCTCTCCAATGCCCATAAGCACAATGTGGGAAATGGGCAGGCCGGAATCCACCTGGGTGAAGAGCACCTCATCCAGCATCTCAAAGGGCTCCAGGCGCCGAACCAGTCCGCCGATGGTGGAGGCGCAGAAGGCGCAGCCCATCCGGCAGCCCACCTCCGTGGAGATGCAGACGGTGTTGCCGTAGTGATAGCGCATGAGCACCGTCTCCACGCAGTTGCCGTCGGAGAGCTGCCAGAGATATTTGATGGTGCCGTCCCGGGCGGATTCCTGGCGGCGGACCACCTTCGGAGGACAGATCGGAAAGCGCTCTGCCAGCTCCTCCCGGAGGTTCTTCGGCAGATTGGTCATCTCGTCATAGGAGCGGACGCCCCGGTGGAGCCAGGTATACACCTGCTTCGCCCGGAAGGCGGGCTGGCCCAGCTCCTTCAAGGCAGCGGACAGCTCCGGCAGTGTCATGGATTTCAGGTTCATGGGTTCCTCCGCAGACGGCAGATAAAGAAGCCGTCGGTATCATATTCCCCGGGAATCAGGGTGAGCATTCCGGTTTCATTTTTTGGAAACACCTCCGGAAGGTTCAGGCTCTGGGCGGAAAAATCCGGGTGGGATTTCAGGAAGGACTCCACCACCCCCTCATTCTCCCGGGGCAGCACCGTACAGGTGGAATACAGCAGCACCCCGCCGGGGCGGACATAGCCGGCCTGGGTCCGCAAAATATCCAGCTGGAGGGCGGGAAGCGCCTCCAATTGGGAAAGGTCTTTATAGCGTATGTCCGGCTTTTTCCGGATGATGCCCAGGCCGGAGCAGGGCACATCCACAAGCACAGCGTCAAACTGCCCCCGCCAATCGGGATTTTCCCAGGAGGCATCCCGGCACTGGGTTTCGATCAGATTCAGCCCCAGCCGCTGCGCCCCTCTGGCGATCAGCTCCACCTTGTGGGGGTGGAGGTCACAGGAAAGAATCCGGCCCCTGCCCTCCATGGCCAGGGCGGCGGCAAAGCTCTTGCCCCCGGGAGCGGCGCAGCAGTCCAGCACCCTCCAGCCCGGCTCCAAGCCGGCGCAAAGGACGCTGAGCCTGGAGGCGGCATCCTGGACATAGAACAGTCCACGCCGGAATTCCTCCAGCGCTTCCAGATTCCCGGAGCCGGAGAGCACCATGCAGTTTTCCATCCAGGGGTGCTTGTCTGCCCGAATCCCCCGTGCCTGGAGCAGCTTTTCCAAATCGGAAGCGGCAGTTTTCAGGGTGTTCACCTGAATCACGGTCTGGGGGGCGGTATTGTCGGCAATGAGCATGGGCTCCAGCTTCCCCTTGGGCAGGCTCTGCTTCAGCAGCGCAATCAGCGCGTCGGGATGGCTGTAGCGGTCGGCGTAGCTCACCGGCTCTTCCCAGCTCCCACGGCTGCGGACGGCATTTCGCAGGACAGCGTTCACCAGGGCGGGGGCGTTCTTCTGCCTGGGGCAGTATTTCTTGGCCAGCTCCACGGATTCATTCACCGCGGCGCTGTCCGGCACTCGGTCCAGCTCGGCAATCTGATAGATTCCCAGATGAAGGATGTCCTTCACCACCGAGTGAAGCCCCGAGGGCTTCCCGGTGAGCAGCTGCTTCAAATAGAATTCCAGCTTGCCCCGGTTTTGCAGCACCCCATACAGGAGCCTGGTGGCCAGAGCCGCGTCCCGGCTGTCCAGCCGGTCCCGCTGCAAATATTCTTTCAGGGCGGCATTGGGCCAGGCCCCGTTTTTCCGGCAGGCGATCAGCGCGTTCAGCGCCGTTTCCCGGGCACCCATCACAGGTTCAGGGGATGGCCCCGGAAATAGTCCGGCGGCGCCATCCGCTTGCCGCCCTGGGCCTGGAAGGAGCGAATCTCCACTGCGCCTTCCCCGCAGGCGATGACCAGCCCCCGCTGATTCAGCTCCAGGATTTTCCCCGGCTCCCCCGAGCCGGGAACCACTCTGGTCTCATGAACCTTAAAGGTCTGGCCCCCCAGCTCCATGGTGGCCACAGGCCAGGGGTGGAGGCCCCGCACCTGATTGTGAACCTGCTGGGCGGTCTTGTGCCAGTCGATGGGGCACATGGATTTCTCCAGCATGGGGGCGTAGCTCACCTGGCTCTCGTCCTGCGCTTTCGCAGCCACCTGCTCCCCGGCGTCAAACCGGGCCAGCGTGGCGCTGAGCAGCTCCGCTCCCAGCACCGCCAGACGGTCCAGCAGCTCTCCCGATGTCTCGTTCTCCCCGATGGGGGTTTTGCGCACATCGATCATATCCCCGGCGTCCATCTCCCGCACCAGATACATGGCGGTGACGCCGGTTTCCTTCAATCCGTCCAGCACCGCCCACTGGTAGGGGGCGGACCCCCGGTATTTGGGCAGCAGGCTGGCATGGATGTTGATGCAGCCAAAGGTGGGCACATCCAGCACCTTCTGGGGCAGAATCCGCCCATAGGCCACCACGGCGCACACGTCGGGCTTCAAATCCCGCAGCTGCCGCACCGTCTCCTCCTCCCGGAAGTTTTCCGGCTGGAACACGGGAATTCCCGCCTCCTGGGCGATTTTCTTCACCGGGGAGGCCTCCAGCTTCATCCCCCGCCCCTTGGGCCGGTCGGGCTGGGTGTAGACCCCAACCACCTGGAAGCCATCCTTCAGAATCCGGCTCAGGCAGGTGGCCGCAATGTCCGGGGTTCCCATGAAAACAACTCTCAAGATTCTTCCTCCGCTTCTGCGTTCAGTTCCTCCTCGGTCAGGAAGCGCTCCATAACCTCGGTGTAGACGATGCCGTCCAGGTGGTCCAGCTCATGGCAGAAGCACCGGGCGATCAGCTCCTCGCCCTCGGCCTCGAACCATTCTCCATCCCGGTCCTGGGCCCGGACCTTGGCATAATAGGGCCGCTTCACCAGGCCGTACTTCCCGGGAACGCTGAGGCAGCCCTCGGCCCCCTCCTGCTCCCCGTCGGTTTCCAGCAGCTCCGGATTCACCAGCTCCAGAATTTCCTCCCCGGTGTCCACCACCACCACCCGGCGGAGAATCCCCACCTGGGGAGCGGCCAGGCCCACGCCATTGGCCTGGGCAAGGGTCTCTTTCATGTCATCCAGCAGCTTGTGCAGCCGCCGGTCAAATTTCTCCACAGGCCGGCACACCTTGTGCAGGGCCGGCTCCTCGGTGGTCAGAATTTTACGCAGTCCCATATGATCTCTCCTGTTTCTGTTATTCAAATCCGTTCACGTCCGCGAAGGCGGCAACCCCCCGGGTGGTTTTGTCCTTGCCAAACTCTCCCAGCAGCCATGCCACCAGCAGCCGCAGCTGCTTTGTCATCCGGCAGTTTACCGTGAGCCGGTAGCGGTATTGGTAGTTGATCTTCGGCACCGGGCAGGGGGCGGGGCCCAGAATCTCGGCCTGCTCCCCGGTGTAGGGGGGCTGGGCCAGGCAGGCGCGCAGGCTCTCCCGGAATTTCACCGCTCCCCGGAGCACCGCCGCCTCCTCCTGCCCCCGGAAGGTGATCATCAGCTGGTCGCCAAAGGGGGGCGCCTTCTGCACCCGGCGCATACGTATTTCCATTTCATAAAAGCCGTCGTAATCCTGGCTTGCCGCCAGGCGGAGAAGCTGATGGTTCGGCGCCATGGTTTGAATCACCGCCCGGCCGGGGCGCTCCCCCCGCCCGGCACGGCCCACCACCTGGGTCAGCAGGTTGAAGGTGGTCTCTCCCGCCCGGTAGCCCCCGGCGTAGAGGGACAAATCCGCGTCCAGCACCCCCACCAGAGTGACCCCGGGCAGGTTCAGCCCCTTGGCCACCATCTGGGTGCCCAGCAGCACCGGAACCCGCTCCCGCTGGAAATGGTCCAGTATCTTTTCGTGGGTGTTCACCGCGCTGACGGTGTCGGCGTCCATCCGCTCCACCCCGATCTCCGGGGCAATCTCGTGGAGCTCCTGCTCCACCTTCTGGGTGCCGGTGCCCACGGTCTTCATGGGGCCGCCGCACCGGGGGCAGCGCTGGGGGACGCTCTGGGAGTAGCCGCAGTAGTGGCACATCAGGCGGTTGTTGGCGCTGTGATAGGTCATAGCCATGGAGCACCGGGGGCACTCCGGGCTCTGCCCGCAGTCCACGCAGACCAGGCACCGGCTGTTTCCCCGGCGGTTCAGCAGCAGCACCGTCTGCTCCCCCCGGTTCCAGTTTTCAAAAATCGCGTCCCGCAGGGCAGTGCTCAGGGACAGGTCGTTGCCCTGCTTCACTTCCTCCCGCATGTCCACAATCTCCACCTCCGGCAGGGGGCGGCCATTGTAGCGCTCTTTCAAAGTATACAGGGAATAATCCCCGGTTTTCGCCCGGTACATACTCTCCACGCTGGGGGTGGCCGAGCCCAGCAGCACCAGGGCGTTTTCCTTCACCCCCCGCCAGATGGCCACCTCCCGGGCGGAATACCGGGGGGTATTTTCGGACTTGTAGGAATGCTCCTGCTCCTCGTCCAGAATGATGATTCCCAGATTCTCGCTGGGGGCAAACACGGCGGACCGGGTGCCCACAATGACCCGGGCCTGACCGGAACGCACCCGCTTCCACTGGTCGTACCGCTCCGCCATGCCCAGGCTGCTGTGCAGAATGGCCACCGCGTCGCCGAACCAGGCGGCCATCACCCCCAGAAGCTGGGGGGTCAGGGCGATCTCAGGCACCAGCAGCAGGGCGGCCTTTCCCGCCTCCAGGCACTGCTGAATCAGGCGGATGTACACAGAGGTCTTGCCGGAGCCGGTGACGCCGTAGAGCAGGGCCACCCCGGGGTGCTCCCCCTCCATCTGCCGGTTGAGGGACTGAAAGACCTCCTCCTGGGCCGGATTCAGAACCAACGGGCGGCTCACCTGGGCGGGCGTAATCTCCCGGCAGCGAAGCACCGGCCGCTGGGAAAAGGTCAGCAGCCCTCGCTGTTCCAGCCGCTTCAAAACCGCCGGGGTCGCCCCGGTGTAGTAGCAGATGTCCTTGGCCGCGGCGCTGCCCAGGCTGCACAAAAGGGAGAGGGCGCTGCTCTGGGCGGCGGATTTGGACTGGGCGGCGGCATCCATGGCCTGCTCCGCCGGAACCGCCAGGGACACCACCTTCTCGGTTTTGTCGCTGACCCGGCGCTGGAATTCCTGCTGGCAGGAAATCCATTTTTTCCGGAGCAGGTAGCTAACCGCCTCCTCAAAAATCTCCCGGGACGCCACGGCCCCCTCCAGAGCGGCCTCCTCTGCCCGGCCTCCCAGGGTCTGCAAAAGCCGCAAAATGGCAGCTGCCCCCTCCTTGCGGATGGTGGCGGTCTGCCAGCTGAGATCGTCGGTGAGGGAAAAGGCGTCCTTGGTGTGAAACCACGCTCCCGCCGGGAGCATGGCCCGGATGGCATCGAAAAAGGTGCAGAAATACCGCTCCCGCAGAAACGCCGCCAGCCGGAGCTGATGGGGGGTGAGCAGGGGCTCCTGGTCCAGAACACTCTGGATGGACTTGAGTCCCTCCCCTTCCCCCGGCTCCACCGAGAGCACAATGCCCTCGCTTACCTTGTTGGCCCGGCCAAAGGGAAGGCGTACCCGATGCCCGGGGCACACCGTCATTCCCTCTGGAATGCGGTAGGAATAGGGCTTGTCAATGGCGAAAACCGCCGCAGAAACCGCAATTTTCCCGATCATAAGCCCTCCAAAAATGCTTAGTGCTTGTACTCTTCCTTTACATAACCGGTGAGCTCGCCGTCGGCAACCTCCAGGATGGCCATGGTGACGGGCTTATCGGGCAGGTCCTCGTGGAAGGCCTCCGCCTCGGCGGCAATCTGACGGGCCCGGTGGGCCACCAGATTCACCAGCAGGTAACGGCTCTCCACATTTTTCAGCAAATCAGCAACAGGGGGATAAAGCATATTCAAAGCCTCCAATTTATTTTAGATACTAAGATATAGGATACAAGATATGAGATAATTAGGAGTTAGGAATGAGGAATTAGGAATTTAACGGGATGCCGGTAGTTAAGGATATTATCCTCCCGCTTTTGTGGCGGCTCCTAAGTGTTTCGGTGAATGGAACCAGGTAATGGCTTTTGAGCGTAGCCCGCCTTGTGTAAAGGGGGGGCAGGGGGGATTGGGCAGCAGGCAC
>CAZYWM010000063.1:0-11516 GCA_964651615.1 uncultured Oscillospiraceae bacterium
GTCAAGACCTGCCCCTACGGGGTACGCGGGATAATTTCGAATCAAGCAAAATAGAGGTACCTCTATTTTTTATTCCCATGAAACATGGGAATAATGATCTTTGTTTGATCAAAGAATAAAAGAAAAACAGGTGAGAGCATGAAAAAGCAAAAGGGAATCTCCTTTGGAGTGCTGGGAGTGATTCTGGCGGTGACGGCGCTGATGATCTGCCTGACCCAGCGGGAGGCGGAGCCGAAGCTCATCGGCGGCGCTCCCGGGGCGGAAAGCTGCGCCCGGGCCATGATGGAAAAGCTCAGCGGCGGGGATTTCCAGGGGGCCTCCGTCTACCTGCTGGGCAGCCCCAGCCTGATTTCCGATCCCCAGCAGATGGACAGCGCGGCGCGGCTCCTGTGGGATGCCTTTGCCTCCGGACTGCGGGCCGCTCCCCAGGGGGAGTGCTATGCCACCGTCTCCGGCGTGGCCCAGGACTACACCCTGTCCAGCCTGGACGTTCCCCAGATGATTGAACAGCTGAAGCAGTATGCCCCCATGGTGCTGGAATCCAGGGCGGAGGCGGCGGAGGACATGTCCCAGGTCTACGACGAGAACCACGAGTACCGGGAGGACTTCACCCAGTCCGTGCTGGAAGAGGCTGCCCGGGAGGTCATCGCCGCCAGCACCCCCACGGAGTCCACGGTCACGGTGCGCCTGACATGCCAGGACGGAACCTGGTGGGTGGTGCCGGACGAGGCGCTGCTGAGGGCCATCTCCGGGGGGCTTATTTGAAGAAAAGGAAATGTCATCAGCTTAAGACATCCCGTAGGGGCGGGTCTTGACCCGCCCGCTGCCTACAATTATTGACATTCCCAACGGGCGAGTCAAGACTCGCCCTTACAGGGAAAGCCATAAGTTGACGATATTGTTGAAAAGGGGAATTTCATGAGGTCAGCGTTTCTGCATCTATACAGAAGTCTTCCGGGCCTTGTCTCCGGGATGCTGACGCTGTCGGTGCTGCTGGGGACGGTGCAGTGGGTCGGCACGCCCGCCGCTGCCCCCGCGCCCGGGGGCGGCGGGGAGAATCTGAGCGCTGAACTGACAGAGCATCTGTCCCAGACGGCGGCGGGGGTGTTTTCCGGGGAGAAGCGGTATTGGATTGCCCGCCGGGCGCTGTCCGCGCCGAAGCCCGATCCGAAGGGCTTCCACCGGACGGAAAATCCGGCGGAATTGGATTTTGCCCAGAAGGCCCAGAAGCTGCTGGATGGGCAGAGCCTGTTTTTCTCCCCCCAGGTCACTCTGGTTCCGGGGACACCGGTGCACTGGTATCTGGACGAGACCATTCTCGCCATCACCTGGAAAGAGGTGATCGACGGCGGAGTGTACACCTTCTCCGAGGTGAAGATTGCCCACCCTTCCCAGTTCCGCCGCTTTTTGGCCGGCGGGGAGTTCGGCTCGGAGAAGCTCTATGTCACCACCGATATGGCCAGAAGCGTCAACGCGGTGGTGGCCTCCAGCGGGGATTTCTACAGCTACCGGCAGGCGGGGACGCTGGTGTATGACGGGCTTGTCCGCCGGGTGGACAACGGTCTGGTGGACACCTGCTATGTGGACAAGAACGCCGACTTGATTTTCGGCTCCCGGGAGGACAACCTGACCAGGGAGCAGTCCCAGCAATTTGTGGATGAACGGGAGATTCTGTTCAGCCTGGCCTTCGGGCCGGTGCTGATTGCGGATGGCCGGGTGGTGACGCCGGACAGCTATGTGGTGGGGGAGATCAACGACCACTATCCCCGCTCTGCCCTGTGCCAGCTGGGGAAGCTCCACTACCTGCTGGCGGTGGTGAACGGAGAGAATGCTTATCCGGCGGTGCCCACCATCCACCGGTTTGCCCAGAATCTGCTGGACCGGGGAATCCAGAAGGCCTACGCCCTGGACGGGGGGCAGACTGCCGTCATCGCCATGGAGGGCCAGCTCATCAACGCGGTGCTCTTCGGCCACCAGCGAAACATCAGCGACATTATTTATTTTGCCACCGCCATTCCCGAGGGGCAAAGTCAGGAGGATCGTCTATGACCCAATATCAGCCAAAATTTCGCCGCCCCCGGCAAAGCCCTGCTTCCAGGGCCGCCGGGCCGGTTTCCACGGTGCTCACCCTGGCCCTGCTGGTGGCGCTGGTGCCCCTGCTGGGGTCGGCGCCCCGGAGCATGGTCAGAAATTCCGTCCCGGATTTTTCGGCAGAATTCCGGGAGCTCCTGGGCGACCAGGGCAGCTACCTCCCCGGGGCCTCGGCTGCTCAGCAGACAGAGCCGGTTTCTGTGGCGGAGGTCAAAAAGCTTAAAGACACCGACCTGATTGCGCCGAAGCCCCTGGCCGAGGGGTATGGCCAGGCCGAAACCGTCCAGGAGATGGATTGGTTCGTGGAGAAGGCCACCCCCCTGCTCCAGGGGCAGCAGCTCTATTTCGGAGCGGAGCGGGAGCTGCTGGAAGGCGCCCCCATCAAATATTACATAGACGATTCCATTGCCGTTGTCACCTGGAAGGAGCTGGTGGGCGCTACGGTGCTGACCTTTGCAGAGGTAAAAATCGCCGATGGCTCCCAGCTGCGCCGCTTCCTCTCCGACGGCCGCTTCGGAGCGGAGACCCAGTACAAAACCACGGAGATGGCAAAGAGCGTCAACGCGGTGCTGGCGTCCAGCGGGGATTTCTATAAATTCCATTACAACGGCGTGGTGGTCTACGAGGGCCAGGTTCGCAAGGTCTATTCCAACCGGGCGGACACCTGCTACATCAACGACGAGGGGGACATGATCTTCACCTACCAGGACCAGAAAATGACCCAGGAGGAGGCCCAGGCCTTTGTGGATGAGAACAACATCCGCTTCAGCCTGGTATTCGGCCCCATCCTGGTGGATAACGGAGAGCGCTGCGAGCCCGCCACCTACGACCTGGGAGAGGTGAATTCCTTCAGTCCCCGGGCGGCCCTGTGCCAGATGGGGCAGCTTCACTACCTGGTGGTCACGGCCAATCCCGAGCCGGAGCACCCCGGCAAGCTGGACATTCACCAGTTTGCCCAGCGGATTGTGCAGACCGGCTGCGAAAAGGCCTATACCCTGGACGGCGGCCAGACGGCAGCCATTGCCCTGGATGGGGAGCTGGTGAACCATGTGCTCTACGGGCAGCAGCGGCCCATCAGCGACATCATTTATTTCGCCACGGCGGTGGGAGGTTGACCCATGGATCGAATCGCGTTTATTGTCGGAGACACCTTCATCTATTGGAGCTCCATCATTCTGACTCTGGCGGCGGGGGTGGCCATCTGCGCCTTCCTGGCCCTGCACCGGGGCCGGGGGACGGCTGCCGCAGTGTTGATTCCCGTGGCTCTGGTGCTGTCGGTGATTTTCGGCAGACTGGCCCACTGGTATTTCCGACCGGACAGCTACGAGAGCTTCCTGCAGGCCATGACGGACTACACCTCCGGGGGCTACGCCCTGATCGGGGTGTTCCTGGCCTGCCTGCTGGCGGCGCTGCTGGTAAGGCTTCTGGGGCTGGAAGACGATCTGCCCCGGCTGCTGGATGAAATGAGCCTGGCCGGGTGCGCCGGAATCGCCGTGGGGCGGCTGGCCTGCTTTTTCAGCACCGCCGACCGGGGCCAGATTCTGGAAACGATTCACAGCCTGCCCCTGGCCTACCCCGTGAACAATGTGGTCACTGGAGCGGCGGAGTACCGGCTGGCCACCTTCCTGATTCAGGCTGTGGTCACGGCGGCAATTTTTGGCGGACTGCTGGCCTTTTTCTTGCTGGGCAGAAGAAAATCCGGGGATGTAGCGGCGCTGTTTTTGCTGTTTTACGGCATGTCCCAGGCGGTGCTGGACAGCACCCGCTACGACTCCCTCTATATGCGCAGCAACGGCTTCATCAGCGTGGTGCAGCTGTCCGGCGCGGCGGCGCTGGTGGGAGTGAGCGTGATGTTCTCCGTCCGGATGGTGAAGGCCCGGGGCTTCCGGCCCTGGTACGCTGCCCTCTGGGCTGCCATGCTGGCGCTGCTGGGGGGAGCGGGATACATGGAGTATTTCGTCCAGCGCCACGGCGACCGGGCCCTGTTTTCCTACTGCGTGATGAGCCTCTGCCTGGGAGCCATCGCCGCGCTGGCGCTCACCACCTACCTGCTGTCCCGGCCCCGGGAATGACTGCCGCCTCAGACGGCAGAAGCCGGATTTCCCATGGAAAATATCTTTCATGGCAATGTCCTCAACGGTTCGGTTGAGGACATTGCCATAAAAAGGCAGGGTTCTTTTTTAACGGAAAAAAAGCCGAAAACGGTGGACTCTTTGTGCATTACAGAGGAAATGTTTTTGGGGTGCTTGTTTGTGTTGACATTCGACAAAATTTGGTTTACGATGACTGCGTAACGAAGAAATTGCCGATATATTTTCGGATGAATGGCCCGAAAGTTTCTACCGTGACGCCTGCCGAAGTCACGACTATTGGTAACGACCAAGGTCTGCTGGACGAACTACGGGGAAAGTGTTTTTATGGGCACTTCACGGTGGATTCGTCTTTTTTATTTCTTGAGGAGGCTTTCCCATGGAGCTGATGGAGCAGAAAATCCGCAAAGAAGGAAAGGTCCTGCCCGGGGGCATCCTGAAGGTGGGAAGCTTCCTGAATCAGCAGATCGACACCGGGTTTCTTTCCCAGGTGGGCGCGGAGATCGCCCGGCTCTTCCAGGGCACCGGGGTGAGCAAGGTGCTGACCATCGAGTCCTCCGGCATCGCCATCGGGGCGGCGGCGGGGATGGCCATGGGCGTGCCCCTGGTCTTCGCCAAGAAGCACAAAACCAGCAATGTGGACGGCAATGTCTATTCCACCGTGGTTCACTCCTATACCCACAACGCCGACTATACCGTGATGGTCAGCAGCGACTACCTGCTGCCGTCTGACCGGGTGCTGCTGGTGGACGATTTCCTGGCCAACGGCAAGGCCCTGATGGGTCTGATCGACCTGGTGAATCAGGCGGGGGCAGAGCTGGTGGGAGCGGCCTGCGCCATTGAGAAGGGCTTCCAGGGCGGCGGCGACGCCCTGCGAAAAATGGGCATCCGGGTGGAGTCCCTGGCAATCATCGATGAAATGTCCGACACAGACATCCGTTTCCGGGCGGGCAAGCAGATGTAAGATATAAGATACAAGATATAGGATACAAGATAATTGAGATGAAAAACGTTTTCTATCTTGTATCTCATATCCCATATCTCATATCTTATTTCCCATCTTCCCCGCTGTGGGCTGTTTAATTTGTCGCAAATCCCATTTATATAAATTCAAAAAAGGAGAGCAAACAAACATGAAAAAGATTCTTTCCCTGGTCCTGGCCATTGCCATGGTGATGGGCCTGTTCGCCGTCAGCGCCGCGGCGGACGCTTCCAATGTGAAGATCGGCTTCATCTTCCTGCACGACGAGAACTCCACCTACGACCTGAACTTCCTGAACGCCGCTGTTGAGGCCTGCGAGAAGCTGGGTGTGGAGTATGTGATGAAGAAGAACATCCCCGAGGGCAACGAGTGCTACGAGGCTGCCGCCGACCTGGCTGACAGCGGCTGCAACATCGTCTTCGCCGACTCCTTCGGCCATGAGGACTACATGATCGAGGCCGCCAAGGAATTCCCCGACGTGCAGTTCTGCCATGCCACCGGCACCAAGGCCCACACCGAGGGCCTGGCCAACTACCACAATGCCTTCGCTTCCATCTATGAGGGCCGTTACCTGGCTGGCGTTGCCGCCGGTATGAAGCTCAACGAGATGATCGAGGCCGGGCAGTTCACCGCTGAGGAAGCCAAGATGGGCTACGTTGGCGCCTTCACCTACGCCGAAGTGGTCTCCGGCTACACCTCCTTCTACCTGGGCGCCAAGAGCGTCTGCCCCAGCGTCACCATGGATGTGACCTTCACCGGCTCCTGGTACGATGAGACCGCCGAGAAGGAAGCTGCCAACAAGCTGATCGAGGGCGGTTGCAAGCTGATCTCCCAGCATGCCGACTCCATGGGCGCTCCCACTGCCTGCGAGAACGCCGGTGTGCCCGACGTCTCCTACAACGGCTCCACTGTGGATGCCTGCCCCAACACCTTCATTGTGTCCTCCCGCATTAACTGGGCTCCCTACTTCGAGTACATCATTGGCTGTGTCGCAAACGGCGAGGAGATTGCCGCTGACTGGACCGGCACCATCGCCACCGGCTCCGTGGAGCTCAGCGAGGTCAATGAGAAGGCTGCCGCCGCCGGCACCGCCGAGAAGATCGCCGAAGTGAAGTCCGCTCTGGAAGACGGCTCCCTGAAGGTCTTCGACACCGCCACCTTCACCGTGGAAGGCGCTGCTGTGGAGAGCTACATGGCCGACGTTGACACCGACCCCGCCTACGAGGGCGACACCGAAGTGATCATCGACGGCGCTTTCTGCGAGTCCCAGTTCCGTTCCGCTCCTTACTTCAACCTGAGCATCGACGGCATCAACCTGCTGGACACCGCTTTCTAAGCATCATTCCGGGATAACCGAACCTGCCAAGGGCAGCGCAGCGAAAAACCTCTGCGCTGCCCTTTCTGGCTGAAAAAGTAGAAAATTGAAAGGGAAGATACGGTCTTCCTTTTCAACTTTCCATTTTATGAATTCATAATAGGAGCGTGAAGCCTTTGGATATGACGAAGCAGTGGGTTCCCCACCCCGACGAGGGGAAGGTTCCCGCAGTCAAGATGCGCAACATCACCAAGGCCTTCGGCACGGTGCTGGCCAACGACCGGGTGTGGCTGGACATCTACCGGGGGGAAATCCTGGCCCTGCTGGGGGAGAACGGCAGCGGCAAGACCACCTTGATGAACATGCTCTCCGGCATCTATTTCCCGGACGAGGGGGAAATTTCCATCGACGGCAAAAGTGTGGTCATCTCCTCCCCCAAGGATGCCTTTGCCCATGGCATCGGCATGATCCATCAGCATTTCAAGCTGGTGGATGTGCTTACCGCGGCGGAAAACATCGTGCTGGGTCTGCCCGGCCGGCTGAACCTGAACGAGGCCCGGAAGAAGATTCGTCATATCTGCGAGGTCTACGGCTTTGATGTGGACCCGGACCAGAAGATTTATGATATGTCCGTGTCCCAGAAGCAGACCGTGGAGATCGTGAAGGTGCTCTACCGGGGCGCCGACATTCTGATTCTGGACGAGCCCACCGCCGTGCTGGCGCCCCAGGAGACCGAGCGGCTGTTCAAGGTGCTCCGAGCCATGCGGGACGACGGCAAGGCCATCGTCATCATCACCCATAAAATGCACGAGGTGGAGGAGCTGTCCGACCGGGTGGCCATCCTGAACAAGGGCCGCTTCGTGGGAGACATGCTCACGAAGAACACCAACGCCCAGGAAATGACCAATATGATGGTGGGCCACGCCGTGTCGCTGAACATCCACCGGCCCGAGCCTGTGAACCCCAAGCCCAGAGTGGTGGTGCAGGGCCTGACCGTGAAGAGTGTTGACGGCATCATCCGGCTGGACGATGTCTCTTTCACCGCCAATTCCGGGGAGATCCTGGGCATCGCCGGTATCTCCGGATGCGGCCAGAAGGAGCTGCTGGAATCCATCGCCGGTCTGCAAAAGACGGAGAGCGGCTCTATCGGCTATATCGAAGACAACGGAGAGCGGGAGGAGCTGCTGGGCAAGGACCCCCTGGAGATCGCCTCCATGGGCGTGACCCTCTCCTTTGTCCCCGAGGATCGGCTGGGCATGGGCCTGGTCGCCAACATGGATTTGACAGACAACATGATGCTCCGCTCCTTCCGGAAGGGCCGCTCCCTGTTCACCGACCGGAAGAGCCCGAAAAAATTAGCCCAGCATGTGGTGGAGGAATTGGAGGTTGTCACACCCAGCGTCTCCACCCCGGTGCGAAAGCTCTCCGGCGGCAATGTGCAGAAGGTGCTGGTGGGCCGGGAGATTGCCTCCGCCCCCACGGTGCTGCTGACGGCCTACGCGGTCCGGGGCCTGGACATCAACTCCTCCTACGCCATCTACGACCTGGTGACCCAGCAGAAGCAGCGGGGCGTGGCCGTGGTGTTCGTGGGAGAGGATCTGGACGTGCTGCTGGAGCTGTGCGACCGGATTCTGGTGCTCTGCGGCGGCAAGGTCAGCGGCGTGGTGGAGCACCCCACCCCCCAGGATAAGAATCGCATCGGTTTGATGATGACCAAGGTAGGAGGCTAAGATGAAACAGAAACTCTTCCACCTTTCCAAGCGAAAGGAGCTGCCCTGGTACGCTGCCTGGGGCATTCGTGCCGCTGCCATCCTGCTCGCCCTGGTGGTGTGCGGCTTTGTCACCACCGCCATGACCGGCGAGAATCCCATTGCCATCTATAAGACCATGTGGGAGGGCGCCTTCGGCACCAGCCGCAGAATCTGGAACACCCTGCAATATCTGGCGCTGCTGCTGTGCGTCTCCCTGGCAGTGACCCCCGCCTTCCGGATGAAATTCTGGAACGTGGGCGGCGAGGGCCAGGTGCTCATGGGCGGACTTGCCACCGCCGCCTGCATGATTCTTTTGGGGGACAAGGTGCCAAACTGGATTCTCATCATCATCATGATTGTGGCCGCGCTGCTGGCCGGGGCCATCTGGGGCGGCATCCCCGCCTTCTTCAAGGCAAAGTGGAATACCAACGAGACGCTCTTCACCCTGATGATGAACTATGTGGCCACCCAGCTGGTCGCCTACTTCGTCATTGTCTGGGAGGTGCCCAAGGGCTCCGGCAAGATCGGCATCATCAACCAGGCCACCCACGCCGGGTGGCTCCCCACCATCGGCGGCCAGAAGTATATGCTCACGGTGCTGGTGGTGGCCATCCTCACGGGGCTGCTGTACATCTATCTGAACTGGTCCAAGCAGGGCTATGAAATCTCCGTGGTGGGCGAGTCCGTCCGCACCGCCCGGTATGTGGGCATCAAGGTGGATCGGGTGATTATCCGCACCATGCTCCTCTCCGGCGCCCTGTGCGGCCTGGCGGGGCTGCTGCTGGTGGGCGGGTCCGACCACACCATCACGGTCAACACCGCCGGAGGCCGGGGCTTCACCGCCGTTATGGTCTCCTGGATGGCCAAATTCAACCCCATCGGCATGATCTTCACCAGCCTGCTGCTGGTGTTCCTGGGCCGGGGCTCCGGGGAAATCTCCTCCAAATTCCAGCTGAACGACTCCTTCGGCGATATTCTCACCGGCATCATTCTGTTCTTCATCATCGGCTGCGAATTCTTCATCAACTACAAAATTTCCCTGCGCAAAGCTTCCGGGAAGGAGGATGGCAAGCATGTTTGATCTTTTGACCTTCATCCCCAGAGCCGTCATGCAGAGCATCCCCCTGCTCTTTGGCTCCACGGGAGAGACACTGACGGAAAAGTCCGGCAACCTGAACCTGGGCATCCCCGGCATCATGTATGTGGGGGGCATCGGCGGCGTCATTGGAGCGTTTCTGTATGAGCAGGCGGTTCCGGCGGCGGAAATGAATCCCTTCCTGACCATCCTTTTCCCCATGCTGGGATGCCTGATCGGCTCGGCGCTAATGGGGCTGCTGTACTGCTTCCTCACCGTCACCCTCCGGGCCAACCAGAACGTGACGGGCCTCGCCATGACCACCTTCGGCGTGGGCTTCGGCAATTTCTTCGGCGGCTCCCTGATTAAGCTCACCGGGGCGGACGTGCCCTCCATCGCCCTGTCCGCCACCAGCACCTGCTTCCGCACCGCCCTTCCCTTTGCCGGTTCCACCGGGGCCGTGGGGCAGCTGCTGTTTTCCTATGGTTTCCTGGCGTATCTCGCCATCGCCCTGGCCCTGCTTTCCTCCTATGTGCTGGGCCATACCCGGGTGGGCCTGCACCTGCGGGCTGTGGGTGAGAATCCCGCCACCGCCGACGCGGCGGGCATCAACATCGCCAGATACAAATACGCCGCCACCATCATCGGCAGCATGATTGCCGGGCTGGGCGGACTGTATTATGTGATGGACTATGCCAACGGCGTCTGGTCCAACAACGGCTTCGGCGACCGGGGCTGGCTGGCCATTGCCTTGGTGATCTTCACCATCTGGCGGCCCAATGTGGGCATCCTCAGCTCCATCCTCTTCGGCGGGCTGTACATTCTGTATCTGTTCCTGCCCAGCTCCAATCTTGCCATGAAGGAGCTGTATAAAATGCTTCCCTACCTCGTCACCATCGTGGTTCTGGTGATGACCAGCATGCGCAACAAGCGGGAGGATCAGCCCCCCGAGAGCTTGGGCCTGTCCTATTTCCGGGAAGAACGATAGCTGGATATTGCAAAATGCCTCCTTCGGGAGGCTTTTTGTACGATTACTGACACGGGGGATTATGAAATGTTTCAATTGCTGCTGCTGATTATTTATCTGGCCTTTATCAGCCTGGGGCTGCCGGACTCCCTGCTGGGGTCTGCCTGGCCCACCATGTATCAGGAGTTTTCCGTTCCCATTTCCTATGCGGGGGGAATCTCCATGATTATTGCCGCCGGGACCATCATTTCCAGCCTGCAAAGCGACCGCCTGACCAAAAAACTGGGGACGGGGAAGGTGACTGCCATCAGCGTCCTCATGACCGCCGTGGCCCTGCTGGGCTTCTCCGTCAGCCACAGCTATGCCGCCCTGTGCCTGTGGGCCATTCCCTATGGCCTGGGCGCCGGGAGCGTGGACGCGTCATTGAATAACTATGTGGCCCTTCACTACGCCAGCAGACATATGAGCTGGCTGCACTGCATGTGGGGCGTGGGAGCCTCCCTGGGGCCGTACATCATGGGCTACGCCCTGACCGGCGGCCAGAGCTGGAACATGGGCTACCGGTATATTGCAATTCTCCAGATCGCGCTCACCGCCATCCTGTTTTTCAGCCTGCCTCTGTGGAAGAAGCAGAAGGGGGACAGCGGGGAGGAGCCGGAGAGGGCAAAGCCCCTCTCCCTGGGGGAAATTGTGAAGATCCCCGGGGCGAAGCAGATCATGGTTACATTCTTCTGCTATTGCGCCCTGGAGCAGACCGCCGGTCTGTGGGCCAGCAGCTATCTGGTGCTCCAGCGCGGCCTTGCGGCGGATACAGCCGCCAGCTTTGCCAGCCTGTTCTATGTGGGCATCACAGCGGGAAGAGCCGCCGCCGGATTTTTGACCATGAAGCTGAATGACACCCAGATGATCCGCCTGGGCCAGGGACTGATCCTGGTGGGAATCGTTTGCGTGTTTTTGCCCTTTGGCAGCTTTGGCGCTCTGGCCGGCCTGATTTTGATTGGCCTGGGCTGCGCCCCCATTTACCCGTCCATCATTCACTCCACCCCGGAGCATTTCGGGGCGGACAAATCCCAGGCCATGATCGGCGTGCAGATGGCCTCCGCCTATGTGGGAACCTGCTTCATGCCGCCGGTGTTCGGCTTCCTGGCAAACCACATCAGCGTCTCCCTGTTCCCGGCCTTCATCCTGGTGATTCTGGTCCTGATGGCCCTCATGCACGAACAGGTGCTGCGGAAGGTCCGGTAG
>CAZYWM010000064.1:0-11402 GCA_964651615.1 uncultured Oscillospiraceae bacterium
CACCATGCCGTTCATGACGGGGTCGTTGGACACGCGGATCTTCATGCCCTTCAGGCTGTCGATGCTCTCCAGGGGCTTGTTGGAGAAGAAGTGGCGGAAGCCCTCCTCACCGTAGAAGATGCCCCGCAGGGGCAGGCCGATCTCCTGGGGCTCAGCCAGGAACTCGGGAGCCAGGTCGGAGTTGACGAAGGCCCAGAAGTGGTCACGGCCGGTCCAGGTGTAGGGGATGGACAGCAGGGAAGCCTTCTGGCAGCCGTAGCTGGTCAGGGCGAAGGCGGAAATACGGGAGATGTCGATGGAGTTGTCGCCGCCAACCACAGCGTCCAGCACGTCGTTCTCGGAACCCAGAACGCCGGAAGCCTGCAGGTCGATGGTGATGGAGCCGCCGGACAGCTCTTCAACCTTCTCCTTGAAGAAGGAGTCGGTCTGGCCAACGATGGTGTCCAGGGGGTTGACCTCGGCCATAACCAAAGTCACCTTGGGGTCGCTGGCAACGTCAGCGTGGGCGGTGATTGCCAGGCCCAGAACCATGGTCAGAGCCAGCGCAATGCAGAGAAGCTTTTTCATTTGATTTTCCTCCTATGTTCTACATGTTGATCGAGTACACTACGCACCCTTTCATGCTGATAATTTTACCAAATTGTGAATGAAAAAGCAACCCCTTTTTGTGATATTCTCATTTCTTTTTTCCCATGCCGTTGTATTCCGTCAAAGGGTGTGGTATACTTTTGTCAAAAAATAACAAGGAGCCGATTTTTGTGACCATTGAAGTGGAATTATCCGGGGCGGAGTTTCGCCGTTTCACGGTTTTTGATGTTCTGCGCCGCCGGAAGCAGTGGCGGGGGCCGGTGCTTTTCGCCCTCATTCTGGGGGTCAGCGCCGCTTTGTGCTTCACCAGATCCCAGACGCGGGGAGCGGTGCTCCTGGGCAACGTGCTCCTGACCGTGGGGCTGGGCCTGCCCTGCGTCTATTTTTCCTATTTCTTCTCCTCCCTCAACCGGCAGGTGCGCCAGCAGGGCCTGACCCGGCCCCAGAAGGTCTACACCGTCACGCTGACGGAGAACGCCAAGGGGATTCTGGCAGACAATGGCCGGGAGAAGCTGACCTACGCCTGGAAATCCGTCCACCACGCCTACCGCCACGGCACCGCCACCTACCTCTACCTCACCCCCCAGCGGGCCCTGATTCTCCCCCACACCTGCCTGGAAGACCCGGACCAGCTCTGGTCCCTGCTGGAAAGAAAGCTCCCCAAAGAGAAATGCTCCATCCTCTGAACCCTGTATGGACCGGTCTTGACCAGCTCATACAGGGGCGCCGCGGCGACGCAATTACAAAAATCGAGCATTTTATCATTATCACAGTAAAACCACCCCTGGCCGGCGGTTTCTTCCGGGCAGGGGCGGTTTTCGCTACGTTTTCATCCTTGCTGAACGGGCCGCCTTTTTCTGGCGGCGGCGGGGGTCCGGCGCTGTGTCCAATATAAAGTCCGCGGACACGTTGTAGAACCTGCACAAGGTGACAAGATGGTGGATGGGCATCTCATTGGCCCCCCGCTCATATCTGGCGTACATTGTCTGGGAGGTGCCCAACACCTGGGCGACCTCGGTCTGAGTCAGGTCGTTGTCCTCCCGCAGCCCCCGTATCCTTTCAAAAAAAGTCTGCATGTCATCCCGCCTTTGCTTCACATTCTCTATAGTGTAGCAAAGTAAATATTTTTACTATTGACTTTAGTAAATATGTTTATTAAAATAAGCCCATGGCGGCGGGATTATGTAACGCGGAAAAATGTCTCGCCTATTTCTGCATCCGGTTGATGATCCCCAGAAGCATCAGTAAGTCGTCCTCGCTGAGCTTTTTCATACCCTCCACGGCCTTTTGAATGAGCTCGGGATTCTGGGTGGAGGTATCAAAAAACTCCTGGGGCGTGATTTCAAAATAATCGCAGATGGCAAAAAATTCCTTCAGGGGCGGCAGCGCCTTGCCGGAGGAAATGTTGTATACATACCCCCGGCTGTGGCCCAGGTCGTAGCTCATCTGGTATTCCGAGACGCCCTTTCTCAATCGCAGCTGGGTAATGCGCTCCCGGACAAATTCTTCAAACATGGTCATCACCTCTTCTATAAATGATAACCAGATCGAATTATGGAACAGTCGAAAAATATTTGTCATAACAATTGATTAAACAAAATAAATATGTTATTATGCATAATACGTACAAAAGCATTAGGTATTTTCACTTTGACAACAAATAATCAATTACAGCGGGGGGGGCGCTTTCATGGAGCATCACACAGGCGATAGAAGCTGGCAAAGCCAGGGGTGCTCCGGCGAAGAGGCTCTGGTCAGCGAAATGCTTCATGAGATCGGCGTCCCCGCCCACCTGATGGGCTACCAATATCTGCGGGAGGCGGTGCTCCTCTCCCTGGGGGACATGAGCCTGCTGAGGGCCATTACCACGGCGCTCTATCCTCAAATCGCCCAGCGCTGTGACACCAGTCCCTCCCGGGTGGAGCGGGCCATTCGCCATGCCATTAAGGTGGCCTGGGAGAGGGGAAGTCTGAAAAGTTATCTCCTTCGTTTTGGCTTCACCGCCTCCGGGGCCTCAAAGCCCAGCAATTCCGAATGTATCGCCCTGATGGTGGACAAGCTGCAATTGCGCCTCAAAAGCGCTGAGGAAGCCGAGCCTTGAAGGAAATCACTCCTGCCATATGGAATCCTCTATGGTGATGGGAGTGTTTTTTGCTGAATCCTCGTAAGCTTTTCAGAAATATGGCGCGGTAAAAAGCACATGGGTTAAATGCTGCCTGTACGCATCGGAGAGCAGAAGGGCTCTTACGCAACAAAAGGCAAAATTTGACTGGATAGGAAGTATCGCAATGGATTTGAGACAAAGAAAAAAGGAAGATTTGACTACTTTGGCGGTATTGTCCGCCTGTTTCCTTGTGGCAATGCTGCTGTGTTCGGGGTTTACGAGTCCGCTGTTCCCGCATTACCTGGGCGACGATTCCGCAATCTTCACCCTGCTTGGCAAGGGAATTTTGGAGGGAAAGCGACTGTATGTTGACCTGTTTGACCATAAGGGTCCGATGATTTTCCTGGTGAACGCGCTGGGCTATTGGCTGGGCGGCCGAACGGGGATTTTCCTATTGCAGTGTGTGGAGGGAATTTTCTGCCTTGTTCTGCTGTATTACACAGGAAAACGGCTTCGCCCCGACGGATGGGGCACTTCATGGAGGGAATTTCTGCCCCTGTTCGCAATTGCCTATATTCAGTTTTTCTATACCTTTGAGCGGGGCAATTTGACTGAGGAGCACTCCCTCCCGGCCATCTGCCTGTCGCTGTTTTTATTGGTAAAGTATGCCTCCACTGCGGAGGAAAAGCCGGAACATCCACCGCTGTATGGGTTTGTCTACGGCGTGTCTCTAGGCTATCTGGCTTTGATGCGGCTGAACAACGCCGCCACCGTCTGCGGTGGCGTCCTCTTTGCGGCAGTCTGGCTGATCATCAAAAAGCAGTACGGCAGCCTTTTGAAAAATCTGCTGGCAGGCTGCCTGGGCATGGCTGTTGTGGTGCTGCCCATTCTTGGGTGGTTTTACGCCCAGGGCTCCTTGCGGGAGATGATATATGCCACATTCCTGCATAATTTTCGGCGTATGGCGGCAGACTGGACATCCCTGCGCGAAAGCCTCCCGCAGCTGCCAAAGCTGGTGGTTCTGTATCTGCCTGTCGTGGCCTGCGCCGTGATGGCGATTCGCGGAAAAAATATTCAAAAAAAGAGTCCGCTGGATGGCCTTTTAGCTTCTGTTTTCTTAATCAATGTGGGGGTACTGCTTGCCGCCAACTGTGCTACTCACTATTTTGTGATTTTTTTCCCGGTTTTCGCCGTGTTTCTCTGCCGCTATTTCCGCTTTGAGAAGAAATCGCTTTCAACTTTTCTGGTGGTGATTGCCACTGTGGCGAACCTGCTGAACATCGGGAAGCTTTGCGGCAGCTCCGTGTACCGGGTCTATATTGATAAAACCGCGGGAGCGAGGTATGCCACGGTGAAGGCCGATTTTGACCGCATACCGGAGCAGGAGAGAGATTCCGTCATCGGTTATGAAATCAGGACGCAAATCTATCTGCTGGGTGACATTATGCCCTGCTATAAATACTATGCCCTTCAAGAAACCTGGGCGCGGACGGCTCCGTTCATTGGCGAGGAATTCATGGACTATGTGGAGAATGAAGAGCCGTTGTGGGTGCTGACAGAGCCTGGGCAGGATAATGAGGAACTTTTGCGGATTCTTGGGGAGAAGTACACTCGGCAATTTGAAAATGAATACGTTGTTTACTACCGCCTGAACGACACCGAGCTGCCAAACACGCTTGATGAAGGAGCGCGTACAATTGATGAAACCTGACGGAAGCCGCGCGTCTATTCTATACAACATTTGGGCTGTCAAGTTTGAATAGCTTTCAAATCGGCGCGATGCCTGCCGCGCCAGCGCGTTAAATCGCGATTCAGCCGGTCAATATTCCGCAATGGGTTTCCGTTCCGGCTCCAATTTCACAAAAGCGCTGTGAAAGCCGTTTCCAATCTGGGAGCGGCTTTTTTGGTGCAATTGGGGGAAAAGACGTGCTTTTTGCCAGATTCTGTGGAAACTGGCCAGATTGCCTCGGCTGGTATCATGGAATATTTATTTATTTTACCAAAAAGAAAGTTCATATTTTAGGCAAATTGTCACTTTTTTATTTGGTCAAAATATGGTATGTTATTTATGGGTGCAATCCACCCTTTTACGAGCGCAAATTTCATTGACATAAGGAGCTGTGACCATGTATTTTCAGAAAAAACGCTGTATCGCCATGCTTCTGGCCGGTGGCCAGGGCAGCCGTCTCTATGTTTTGACGGAAAAAACCGCCAAGCCTGCCGTGCCCTTTGGCGGCAAGTACCGGATCATCGACTTTCCTCTGTCCAACTGCGTCAACTCCGGTATCGATACCGTGGGCATCCTCACCCAGTATCAGCCCCTGGAGCTGAATGAGTACATCGGCAACGGCCAGCCCTGGAATCTGAACAAGACCCACAGCTGCGCCCAGGTGCTTCCTCCCTACGAGCGCCACGACAAGAAACAGGGCTGGTACAAAGGCACCGCCAACGCCATCTATCAGAACATCGACTTCATCGACCGGTTTGACCCGGAGTATGTGGTGGTGCTCTCCGGCGACCATATCTATAAGATGGACTACTCCCAGATGGTGGCCTACCACGAGAAGAACGGCGCGGCCTGCACCATCGCCGTGCGCAACGTCCCCCTGGAAGAGGCCTCCCGGTTCGGCATCCTGAACACCAACCCCGACAACACCATCTATGAGTTCGAGGAGAAGCCCAAGAAGCCCAAGTCCACCAACGCCTCCATGGGCATCTACTGCTTCACCTGGAAGGTGATGCGGGAGGCTCTGATTGCCGACGAGGAGAACCCCGATTCCTCCAACGACTTCGGCAAGAACATCATCCCCATGCTCTTAAACGGCGGCCACAAGCTGATGGCCTATAATTTCGACGGCTACTGGAAGGACGTGGGAACCATCGACTCTTTGTGGGAAGCCAACATGGAGCTGCTGGGCAAGAATCCCGCCTTCAACATCCGGGGCGACGAGCGCACCAAGATTTACGCCCGGAACTCCGCCTTCCCCTCCAGCTACATCGACGCCTCCGCCAAGATCGTCAACGCCTTCGTGGCCGAGGGCTGCGAGATTTACGGCACCGTCCGCCACAGCGTGGTCAGCGTGGGCTGCACCATCGGCGAGGGCGCCCTGATCGAGGACTCCGTGGTCATGCCCGGCGTGGTGGTGGAGCCCGGCGCCATTGTCCGGCACGCCATCCTGGGTGAGGATTCCCGGGTCTGCCGCAACGCCGTGGTAGGCGGCGCCTTTGAACCCAACGAAAAGAAGAAGATCAGCGTGGCCGGCAAGGGCATTGTCATCGAAGAGAACTCCGTGCTTGCCCCCGGCGCCATGCTGTAAGGAGGTAATCGAAATGAATGTGATGGGTATTATCTTCACCAATGACGGAAACATCGGTGAACTGACCAATAAGAGAACCATGGCCTCCCTGCCCTTCGGCGGCCGCTACCGTCAGGTGGACTTCGGCCTTTCCAACCTGGCCTTTGCCGGGGTGCGGCATGTGGGCATCATCGCCCGCTACAGCTATCAGTCCCTGATGAATCACATCGGCGACGGCGAGGAATGGGGCCTGGAGCTGGGCGAGGGCGGACTGGAATTTTTGACCCCCTATGCCTCCTCCGTGAACCACTCCTACCGGGGCAAGCTGGAGAGCCTGTCCTCCAATATGGATTTCCTGGAATACTGCGACGACGATTACGTTGTGATGATCGACTCCACCGTGCTGTCCAACATCGACCTGAACAAGGTGGTGGCGGATCACATCGCCTCCGGCAAGGACATTACCGTAGTCACCACCAAGGGCGTGTGCAACGGCAAGAAGATCATGGACTTCGCTCTGAAGCTGGGTAAGGACGGCCAGGTGGAGGATATGGTCTGCGACTATGCCGCCCCCGCCGACTATCAGGCCTCCATGGACATTTTCGTCATGAGCCGTCAGGTGCTGATCCGGGAGGTCAAGACCCTGGTTGCCAAGAACTGGTTCCACATGGACCGGGACCTGTGCATGGGCGGCTGGCGCAGCGGCAAGGTTACGGTCAACGCCTATCAGTACGAGGGCGTCGCCATGTTCAATGAGTCCACTCAGGAATATTTCCAGCACAGCCTGGAGCTGGTGGACAAGAAGGTCCGGGACGGCCTGTTCAACGGCGCCCATCCCATCTACACCAAGGTCCGTGACCGGGTGCCCAGCTACTACGGCGAGAGCTGCGACATTGAGAATGTGGTGGCTGCCGACGGCTGTATGCTGGACGGCACCGTGAAGAACTCCGTGCTCTTCCGCCAGGTGACGATTGCCGAGGGCTCCTGCGTGGAGAACTGCGTCATTATGAACGACAGCGTCATCGGCCCGGGCTGCGAGCTGAAAAACGTGATCCTGGACAAGAACGTCACCGTCACCCCCGGCACCAAGCTCTTCGGCACCAAGGCCAATCCCATCGTGATTAAGAGAGGGGAAATTGTATGAAAATCGCCGTCTGCGCCTCCGAGGGCGCTCCCTACGCCAAGTCCGGCGGCCTGGGCGACGTGATGGAGGCTCTGCCTGCCGCCTTGCAGCGGATTGAAGGCAACGAGGTGGCTCTGTTCCTGCCCTATTACAACAAGATCAAAAACAATGCCGCCTATGTGACCGAGAAGGTGGCCGAGTTCCGGGTGCGCCTGGGCTGGCGGCAGCAATACTGCGGCGTGTACAAGCTGAACGGCCGGGCCGACGGGGTGCAGGTGTATTTCCTGGACAACGAGTATTATTTCGGCGGCCGCCCCGGCCCCATCTACGGCGACATGGACGACGGCGAGCGCTTCGCCTTCTTCTCCCGGGGTTGCATGGATGCCATGGTGGCCCTGGACTTCATCCCGGACATCATTCAGTGCAACGACTGGCAGACCGGCCTGATCCCCGTGTACCGGAAAGCGGTGTACTACGACAAGTTCCCCAACACCCGGGTGATGTACACCATCCACAACATCGAGTATCAGGGCTGGGCCCGGGCGGATTTCTTTGACGATATGCTGGGTCTGCCCTGGGAGTACCGGGGCACCCTGGACATGAACAACTCCGTGAACATGATGAAGGGCGGCATTGAGTGCTGCGACATGGTGACTACCGTGTCCGAGACCTACGCCCGGGAGCTGATGTATCCCTACTATGCCCACGGCCTGGACAGCGTTATCGCCGGGGCCTCCTGGAAGCTCACCGGCATCACCAACGGCATCGACGTGGGCACCTTCAACCCGGAGACCGACCCCGCTCTGCCCGCCCACTTCAACGCGGAGAACTTCGTGGAGGGCAAGGCCATTGTGAAGGCCAGCTTGCAGGAGGAAGTGGGTCTGCCGGTGAAGCCGGATGTGCCTCTGATGGTGATGGTCACGCGTCTGGCCGGTCACAAGGGACTGGACCTGCTGTGCTACATCGCCCGGCGGCTGATGTGGGAGCAGGATGCCCAGCTGATCATTCTGGGCACCGGCGAGGCCCAGTACGAGACCTTCTTCAAGGAGCTGGCAAAGCAGTTCCCGGAGCAGGTGGCGGCGAAGATCACCTTCAACCTGGGCCTGGCGGCGCGGATGTATGCCGGCGCGGACATCTATCTGATGCCCTCCAAATCCGAGCCCTGCGGCCTGAGCCAGATGAACGCCATGCGCTATGGCACGGTGCCCGTGGTTCACGCCACCGGCGGCCTGAAGGACACGGTGCCTCCCTGTGACGAAAACGGCAAGGGCGGCCTGGGCTTCACCTTCCAGAGCTACAACGCCGACGACTTCTTTGCGGCCATTGTCCGGGCGCTGAACCTGTACCGGAATGACCCCGACGGCTTCCACGCCCTCCAGCACACCGAAATGTGCCAGGACTTCAGCTGGAACGTCCCCGCCTCCCGTTACATGGAGCTCTTCCACAAAATGCTCTCCTGGTAGCCCGGCGAGTCGCCGCTGACAGTTCGCACGGAGTGCGGCGGTGATCGTTACCCCCGAGCTCAGCCCGGTGACGCTTTTGCGGGCAGAATTTGCCTCAGCTTCCGTAGGGGCGAGTCTTGACTCGCCCGTAAGGCAATGGTTTCCGCGTGTTCCGTTGAATGGAACCATGTTCCGGTTTCGCAAGTCATGCCCCCCTTGTGTAAAGGGGGGATTGGGCAGCAGGCAGTTATCTAAAAGATACGTTGGGCGAAGTGGTACAAACCAAGACGATGGGGGACGTACCTTCCCACATCGGACTGTGCAATTACGATAAATTGTGCATTCTTCAAATTTGCTCATTTAGAGAAGAGAAAAAACACATCGGTCAGCTCCGAAAAGAGTTGGCCGATGTGCTTTTTTATTTCCCGGGGGCTTTATGATACCATATCAAAAAGAAAATCAGGCTCGCCCCGCAAATGCCCGCGCCAAAGAGGAAGGCCGAAGGCAGGCTCCAATCCGACAACGCGCCGAAAACAAGATTTGTCCCAATGGCGATACAATTCACAATCATGGAATGGATGCTGAGCGCTGTCGCCCGGTTCTCCGTCTGAATCTGCCGGTTTTGGATTTCCGCCTGAAATGGCTGGAACAGCGTGTCGGAAAGACGCAGAGTCAGGACACCGGCGACGGAGGCGGCGGTATTTTGGGTTCGTGCCAGGAGAAAACAGGCCAGCGCCGCCGGGACGCAGAAAAGGAACAGGGATTTTCTAGCCCCCATCCGTTTGGTAACGGCGGAGGAATAAACACCCAGCAGCCCCAGCATGGTGGCGGCGATGTAAACCAGACCAATGGAAGCGCTGGACATTCCGCACTGCGTGTATTGCAGCTGATTCAAAAATACGGTGATCGTCTGATGGGCCTCCGACAAAAAAGCAACCGCAATGAGGAAAAGAAGCAGAGGACGATTGCCAAGGACTTCTTTCAGGGTGATTTTGAATGGCTCCGATGGGACGTTCTCCGCCGCCGTGCCCTTGACCTCTGTGAGACCAAGGGAGAGGAGGGCGGCGATGCCATAGCTGATCACCGTCAGAAGGCCCGCCAATGCGTAATTGTCCCGCACCACCAGGGAAAATACCCCGGCGGCGATCAAAAGGCCCGCCATACCCATGCTGTTGTAGATGCCAAAGGCCTTCTGGCTTTCGCTTCCCGACAGGTAGATGATGCCGGAATCCACGCCGGAAAAACCGGAAAATACCACGCTGAGCAGAATGCGTTCCATCAAAAAGCCTGCAAATCCGGTGGCCTTCCAAAAGACGATTTTGGAGACGAAATACAGTCCGGAGCAGAAGACCATCGTCTTTTTGTACCCGATTCTGTCGGCTGCAATCCCCCAGGGCACCTCCAGCAGAATTTCCAGCCCAAGGGAAATGCTCTCAATGACCGTAATCTGGAAAACAGTAACCCCCTGGGCCTGGCGGTACAAGGTCGCAATGGGCCCATAAAAAACCATGCCCTGCAAAAGCGCAATGGCATACATCACATATAGATTTCGTTTCATAAAGATGTCCTCTCTGAATTTTAGGCATGACAAACAGGCACCACGTTGTGGCGCCGAATGAAGCTATAAAAATCAGATGGGACGATTCATATGGAATAAGACCTCGATCACATAGATTGCCGTATGTTCCGTAATGTATCACAAATTTCCGGCTGCGTCAACTTTCGCTTGCCGCTTCCTTTAATCCTAAAGACTGAGCTGCCTGCTCTTTTCTTCAAAGCGGTGCAGAAACCGGAAAATCTGCTCGTTGTCATGGACAATTCCGTACTGCTGGCATTTGGCATGAAACAGGCGCATCAACCGCACGCTGTTGGGACTGTCGATCATATACTGGTTTCCATATCGCCTGATGTATTCTTCCTTTAGCCCCGGGTACAGACGGTCCAGCTGCTGATAAAAGTATTCCCGATTTCCCTCACGAAGGGTCAGGCCCATCCCAAAGCAGATAACGCCGTACACCTTCGCCTCCGCGCACAGCTCCAGAATACCGGAGATATTTTCCTCGGTGTCGTTGATAAACGGCAGAATCGGACACAGCCACACAACCGTGGGAATACCCGCGTCCCGCATCTGCCTCAAAACCGCAAAGCGCTGGGCCGTGGTGCTGACATTTGGCTCAATTTTTCTGCACACGGCTTCATCGTAGGTGGTCAGGGTCATTTGAACCACGCATTTCGTTTTCTGGTTGATGCTTTGCAAAAGGTCAATGTCCCGCAGAATCCGGTCTGACTTGGTCTGCACCGCAACTCCAAAGCCGTATTCGTCGATGAGAGAAAGAGCCTGGCGCACATGGGTCAGCTTCATTTCCAGGGGGATATAGGGGTCGGTCATGGCCCCGGTGCCAATCATACATTTCTTCCGCTTGTGTTTCAGAGCGTCCTCCAGCAACACAATGGCATTTTCCTTGACCTCAATGTCCTCAAAGGGGTGGTTCATCTGATAGCAGCGGCTTCTGGAGTCACAGTAAATGCACCCGTGAGAGCAGCCGCGGTATAAATTCATCCCGTTTTGCGCGGATAAAATTCCCTTCGCCGTCACATAGTGCATCATATCATTCCTTCCGGTATGGTTTGCAGCATTCAGCGGAGGTGTTACTTTCTTGTCTCCGAACAAGAAAGTAACCAAAGAAGTCGGCTTAAGGGGCGCCACCCCATTAAGAATTCTCCGGCCGCACTTGGTAAAAGATTACCTTTTTGTCTATTTTTTCTTTAGATTTGCAAAAAAGTAGATTGTGAAGGCCTTTAGATAATCAGATACGACGCTTTGCAGTTCCCACGTGCGCGCCGGGAAG
>CAZYWM010000065.1:0-10718 GCA_964651615.1 uncultured Oscillospiraceae bacterium
CAGCCCCGTGCGAAATTGGCTGCGGGCCCTGCCCGCCAAATTACAATTTGCAGGGCCGGTATGCACAACTCCTAATTTCTTCTCCGGTAGCGCAGCATTTCATAGGAAATGCCGGCTTCCTCCCCCCGGGCCAGCACCGCTTCCAGATACCAGTCCTCGTCCTCGTCCAGGTTGGGGAAGAAGGTGTCCGATGCCGGGCAGGCGCCCACCTTGGTGACATAGGCCGTGTCGCAGCAGGGGAGCATCTGGCGGTAGACGCTGCCCCCGCCGATGACGAACACCTGCTCCGCCTCTTTGGTCAGCTCCACGGCCTCTTCGGGACTGCGGCAGGGGATGAACCCGGGATAAGCCCCGTCCCCCCGGGTCAGCAGGTAGTTGGCTCGCCCGGGAAGAGGCTTCTGCCCGGGGAAGTCCTGGGCGGTGCGCCGCCCCACAATCACCGCCGCTCCCCGGGTGGTCTCCCGGAAGAATTTCCGGTCAGCGGACAGGGCGATGGGCTGGGTTCCGTCTTTGCCAATGCCCCAGTCGCTGAAAACTGCTACGATTGCGTTCATACTTCCACCTCAGATCGCCATGGGAATTTCAAAGTCAAAGGGATGGTAGCGGTAGTTTTCCAGCCGGAAGGAATCCTTGGTGAAGGCGTAGAAGTCCGTAATGCTTTCATCCATGATAAATTTGGGAGCATCATAGCCCTCCCGTTCCAGCATGGCCTTCACGGCGGGAATATGCCGGTCATAGATGTGGCAGTCGGCAATCACGTGAACCAGCTCTCCCACCTTCAGCCCGGAGACCTGGGCCATCATGTGGGTGAGCACGGCGTACTGCACCACGTTCCAGTTGTTGGCGGTGAGCATGTCCTGGGAGCGCTGGTTGAGGATGGCGTTCAGGGTGCGGCCTGTGACATTGAAGGTCATGGAGTAGGCGCAGGGGTAGAGATTCATTTCATGGAGGTCTTCAAAATTATAGATGTTGGTGAGGATGCGGCGGGAGGAGGGGTTGTGCTTCAAATCGTAGAGCACCCGGTCCACCTGGTCAAAAAGCCCCTCCTTGTACTGGTGCTTGATGCCCAGCTGGTAGCCGTAGGCCTTGCCGATGGTGCCGTCCGGTCCTGCCCATTCGTCCCAGACATGGCTGCCCAGGTCGGCAATCCGGTTGGACTTCTTCTGCCAGATCCAGAGCAGCTCGTCCACGGCACTTTTCCAGTAGGTGCGCCGCAGTGTCATAATGGGGAATTCCTCCGCCAGGTTGTACCGGTTCACCACCCCGAATTTTTTGATGGTATGGGCGGGGGTGCCGTCCGCCCAGTGGGGACGCACCTCCAGATCTTCATCGGAGAATCCGTTTTCCAGGATGTCCAGGCAGGTGGCCCGGTAGAGTTCATCAGCTTTGCTCATGACGGCGTTGTCCTTTCTTTTGATTATGCGGCGTTCAGCATTTCATAGAGGGCGGCGAGATAGTTTGCGTCCCGGTTCTCCTGCTCGTCCGCCAGGTACTGCTTGGCCAGGGTCAGTCCGTCCCCCACAATGGCCATGGTTCGGTCATAGGAGCGGATGGCGGCGGCCAGGCTCACGTCGCTGAGCTCCAGCTGGGTCTGCCAATCGTCCCTGCGGTCGGCATCCAGGGGGAGAATATAATAGAAGCGCCCGTTAGTGGTTTGCAGGTTGACCCAGGTGGGGATCAGGTTCACATCCTCCAGATACACCGTTCCGTCGGAATACTTGCAGAAGGTGGCGGTGAACCACACCCCGTCCTCGGTATGGCCCGAGGGCTGGGACTGCATGACGTTCGCCCGCTGGTTGGAGACGGCGTTGCCCATAGAGTACAGGCACACCGTCTTGTGATCCGGGTCGGTGGTGCTGCTCAGCAGGGCTATCGGCTCCACCACATGGGGGTGGCCGCCGATGATGACGTCAACGCCCATGTCGCACAGCCGCTGGGCGATGGCGGTCTGGTGGGCCACCGGGGTGGTGGTGTATTCCACGCCCCAGTGCATGAACAGCACAATGGCCTCCGCGCCCTGATCGCGCATCTGCTCCAGATACCCGGAAATCTCCGTGTAGAAGGGGTCGGGATTCATGGGGTTGAAGGTGTTCACCACATTTTCCGCCCCCTGGTGCATCATGATGCCGTTCAGGTACACCCGCCCGGCGGCCGCTCCCTCGGGGCGGCCCTCATAGGTGTAGCTGATGAGGCCCAGCTTGATGCCGTTGATATTCTGGATGGCAAACTTGGGCTCCTCTCCATCCAGCATGGTGCCCAAAGTCTCCATACCCCTGCCGCGCACCGTCTCGACGGTGCGGAAGAAGCCAGCCTCTCCGGTGTCGTAGCTGTGGTTGTTGCCGGTGAGCAGCATGTCGAACCCGGCGTTTTTCGCCCCGTCCACAATTTCGTCGGGACAGTTGAAGTTGGGATAGCCGGTGTAGGCACGGCTGCTGCCCGCCAGAGTGGTTTCCAGATTGGCGACCGCCCAGTCGGCGGCCTGAGAATATTCCGACAGGTATTTGAATACGGAGTCAAAATTGTAGCCGCTTCCCATCCAGGCGGCGTCGATGATGGGCTTGTGCATCAGCAGGTCCCCCGTGGCGCCGATGGTGGCCCGGGCCACCACATGCTCCGGCTGGGGCGGCTCGGTGGTAGGGGGCTCTGTAGTGGGAGGCTGGGTTGGTTCGGTGGTGGGGAGGTAGGGAATCAGAGGCTCTGTGGGCCTGGTCTCCCGCTGGGGCACCAGGGACTCGATGAAGTCGAACAGGGGATTCTCAGCTGATGATTCGGAGAAGGTGGTCTCGTAGAAATACCAGCCCAGAATGCCGATGCCCACCAGGGCAATGATGAGCAGAAGAATCGCCGTGATTTTCAGAGCTGTTACCAGACTGCGCCAAAAGGTTTTCATGGTGCTCTCTCCTTTCCGGAAGCTCAGGCAGCCTGAGTTACGGCGGCCAGATAATCCGCCTCCCGCTGCTGCTTCTGTGCCGCCAGGTAATCCTGAACCTGGGTGGTTCCAGGCCCGGTGAGGGTGGTGGTTCGGTCGTAGGATTTTTTAGCGTTTTCCAGGGCCTCCGCCGTCAGGCCGTAAAGGCTCTGCCAATCCGCCAGCTGGGAATCGTCCAGGGGGATGATGGGATATTCCCGCTGGGGCTCTGTGCGCAAATCCACCCAGCAGGGGAGGGTTTCCACGTTTTCCAGGTAGACGGTGCCGTCGGAATATTTGCTGAAGGTGAAGCGGAACAGCAGGGCGTCTTCGGTGTGGCCGGTTTTCAGGTTCATCTCCGAAATCCGCTGATTGGACACGGCGTTGCCGCTGGAATAGAGGCACACCGTTTTGTGCTCCGGGTCTAAGCGGCTGGTGAGCAGCTCCACCGGCTGAATCACGTGGGGGTGGCCGCCCAGAACCAGGTCATATCCCAGGTCGCACAGCTGCTGGGCAATCTGCTTTTGGGAAGCGCTGGGGGTGGTCTGGTATTCGACGCCCCAGTGGATGAACATCACCGTGGCCTCGGCCCCAACGGCCTTCATCTCCTCGAGACATTGACGAGCTTCCAGATAGAAGGAATCCGGCTGGGCCTCAATGAAGGAATTCACCAGCAGGGCGCAGGTGTCGGACAATGTGTTTTTGTTCATATAGACCTTCCCGGCCACGGGGTTCTCGGGAAGACCCTGGTAGGTGTAGTTCACCATGCCGATTTTGATACCATTGATCTCCTGCACCGTGTATTTGGGCTCGGAAACCTGCTCCCGGGTGCCCAGCACCTGGAGGCCCTTTTCCCGCACGGTGCGCACCGTGCGCAGGAAGCCGTATTCACTGGTGTCGTAGCAGTGGTTGTTGGCGGTGAGCAGCAGGTCGAAGCCCGCTTTTTTCAGCGCGTCCACGATTTCATCGGGGCAGTTGAAGGCCGGGTGGCCGGAATATTTGTAGCCCTTGTCCGAGCCTGCCAGGGTGGTTTCCAGATTGGCCACCGCCAGGTCGGCGGAGGAGACGTAGGGGGTGAGATAGCGGAAAATGGAGTCAAAATTGTAGCTTCCGTCCCCTTGCAGGCCGGTGTTGATCACGGGCATGTGCATGAGAATGTCGCCGGTGACGGCAATTTCCGCCGTGGACACCACATGCTCCGGCTCCGGTGGCTCCGTGGCGGGGGGCTCCGTCTCCTTGCCGCCGAAGAGCCGCTGCCAGAAGGAGGGGCCCTTTTCGGGCTCTGTCGCCTGGATGGCTGCCTCCACCGTGGGCTCCTGGGAGGGAGTAGCTTCTGGAATCGCCTCGGGAGCTGTGACGCTCTCCGGCGCCGCCGGTTCCCGGGAGGAGCTCAGCAGCAGCCGCAGTCCCAGGGAGAGAAGCACCAGCACCGCCATCACCAGAATCAGACCGGCAACGATGGCGCCGGAGCCGTTGGATTTTTTCTTTCCGCCGTATTTGGGATTGTGTTTTTCTGCCATGGTTCTCTCCTTTAATCCAACAGGTAGGCCACCGACCGGAGGACTCTGCCCCCGGCGGTGTAGACCCGGGGCACTCTCCGGCTGATGCCGCAGACGAATTCATAGTTGAAGCTGTCGCCCTGGGCGGCGATCTGCTCGGCGGTGATGGTTTCCTCCCCATCCCGGCCCACCAGGACCACCGTGTCGCCCGTCTGAACCCCCGGAATCTCCGTCACGTCCACCATCATCTGGTCCATGCAGATGCGCCCCAGGATGGGGGCCTTTTTCCCCCGAATCAGCACATAAAACCGGCCGGACAGGTTCCGCCGGTAGCCGTCGGCGTAGCCCACGGGGATGGTGGCCACCCGGGTGGGGCGGGTGGTGGTGTAGGTGCCGCCGTAGCCCACTTCCCGGCCGGGCTCCAGCGTTTTCAGGTGGGTGATCCGGCTCTCCCACCGCAGCGCGGGGCGCAGGTCCAGCAATTGCGGATTTACCTCGTCGCTGGGGTACATGCCGTAGGTGATGATGCCGGAGCGGACCATTTCATATTCACAGCCAAAATTCATCAGTCCAGCGGAGTTGTCCAGATGCCGCAGCGGGATGATCACCCCTCGCTGCCGGAGCATTTTGTCAAACTGGGCGAATCGGGCGGCCTGGGCCTTGGCCCGGGACAGGTCGGCGCAATCGGCGGTGGCAAAATGGCTGAAAAGGCCCTCCGCCTCCAAATTGGGCAGGGCGGCGATTTTGGCGCAGATGTCAGCGTCCTCTTCCGTCACCTGGAAACCGATGCGGCTCATGCCGGTGTCCACGGCGAAGTGGAAGGGGGCGGTGAGCCCCAGGGCAATGGCCGCTTGGGACAGAGCCAGGCCATCCTCATACCGGTAGATGGTGGGGCGGACGCGGTGGCGGATGGCGTCGGGAAAGGCGGATGACGGCGTGTGGCCCAGGATGAGAATGGGCTTCTGGATTCCCGCCCGGCGGAGCTCCAATGCCTCCAGAATGGAGCTGATGCCAAAATAGGCGCAGCTGCCCTCCAGATGCCGGGCCAGCTCCACCGCTCCATGGCCGTAGGCGTCCGCTTTGACGATGGCCATGACGGGGGCCTGAACCCGGGCCTTCACGGCAGCCATATTGTGGTCGATGGCATCCAGGTCGATAATCAGTTTCGTGGAGTCAAATATCAAGGAAAATCATCCTTCTCTGGAAAGTTTCCCACCATTCTATCATATTACCCGGGAAAAGTAAACTGAATTTGGAAAAGATTAAGGATTCTTAACCAATTAGGAGTTAGGAATTAGGAATGTAATTTGGCAATTCACCGTCCCTGCCGGGAAAGCGCTGCTATCCAACCAATTCCTAACTCCTAATTATCTCGTATCTTAATATTCCCTATCTCATATCTTATTAAGCCGCTCCCCGGCGGGGCCGGGGAGCTGGGATCAGTCTTCTAAAAATGATTTCAAAGCGGCCTCCTGGACGGCGATAACCCGGTCGCACCAGGCGTCGAATTCCGGGTCCTCCTTTTGCAGCTCCGGATGGGCCAGAATGTTGGCAATGGCCTCCCGGACACCCTGCTCAAAGCGCACTGTGGGCACAAAATCCGGCACAGCCCGCTTCAGCTTGGAATTGTCGAAGACCACGCTGTTGGCCTTGTCCCCAATGAGGCCGCCCAGCAGGTCATATTTTCCCGTAGCCGCCAGGAACTCGGAGGAGACATGGACGGCCTTCAGCTCCACCCCCAGAACATCGGCAATAGTCTGGTAGACCTGGTTCCAGGTCAGGGACTCGTCGTTTGTGATCTGGAAGGCCTCGCCGATGGCGTGGGGATTGCCCATCAGGCCCACATAACCCTTGGCAAAGTCCGAGTTGTGAGTCATGGTCCATAGGGAGGTGCCGTCGCCGTGGATGATCACCTTTTTCCCCTCCAGCATCCGCTTGATGACCTGGAAGCTCCCACCATTCCCGTGGACCCCCAGGGGCACGCTCCGGTTGTCGTAGGTGTGGCTGGGCCGGATGATGGTCACAGGGAATCCGTGCTCCCGGTAGGCCTTCATCAGCACCTCTTCACAGGCGATTTTGTTTCGGGAGTATTCCCAGTAAGGGTTGGACAGGGCAGTGCCCTCGGTGATCCGGTAGTCCATCACCGGCTTGTGGTAGGCGGAAGCGGAGCTGATGTAGAGGTACTGCTTTGTTTTGCCCTGGAAGAGCCGGATGTCCCGCTCCACCTGCTCCGGCAGGAAGCCGATAAACTGGCACACGCAGTCGAATTTCCGGCCCTGCAAAATTTCCTCCACGGCCCGCTCGTCGCCAATGTCCGCCTGAATCCAGTGGATGCCCTCCGGCGTTTCCGCCCTCCGGCTGCCCCGGTTCAGCAGGTGAACCTCCCAGCCCTTTTCCACCAGCAGCCGGGTGATCGCCATGCTGATGGTTCCAGTACCGCCAATTAGTAACGCGTTCATATGTTCCACTCCTTTTCCTTTTTTTGTTAGTTAGGTATATGTTACCAGATTTACTAGGCTCCGTCAAATGGAAGTTTGCGTGCCGCGCTTCAAAAGAAATTCTTGCTTTTTTCCCTTTCCATGGGTATAATAAACTGATACTTTTCTATTTTACTTGAGGTTATGCTGTGTATCTGAAATCTTTGGAATTGCAGGGCTTTAAGTCCTTTCCGGACAAGACGCTGATCCGCTTCGGCGACGACATCACCGCCATTGTGGGCCCCAACGGCTCCGGCAAGTCAAACATCTCCGATGCCATCCTCTGGGTCATGGGCGAGCAGAGCTCCAAAACCCTCCGGGGGGCCAAGATGGAGGACGTGATCTTCGGCGGCACCCAGAAGCGCAGCGCCGTGGGCTTTGCCGAGGCCACATTGACCCTGGACAACACCGACCGTGCCCTGGCCTACGACGCCGACGAGGTGATGGTCACTCGCCGCTATTACCGCAGCGGCGACGGCGAATACTACATCAACCGCCAATCCGCCCGGCTCAAGGACATCAATGAGCTGTTCATGGATACGGGCCTGGGCCGGGAGGGCTACTCCAACATCGGCCAGGGCAGGATTGACGAGATTTTGTCCCTGAAGAGCAACGACCGCCGGGAAATCTTCGAGGAGGCCGCGGGCATCTCCAAATACCGCCACCGGAAGGAAGAGACCGAGCGCAAGCTGGCCCAGACCGAGGACAATCTGCTTCGCATCGGGGACAAGGTCTCCGAGCTGGAGCTGCAATTGGAGCCCCTGAAGGTCCAGTCGGAGAAGGCCCGGAAATATCTGGAGCTGAAAGACGAGCTGCGAGGGGTGGAGGTGGCCGTGTGGCTGGACACCCTGGACAAGCTCTCCGCCGCCGCCAAAAAGGCGGAGGAGGACTACGCCTCGGCGTCCTTCGTCCTGCAGCAGGCTCATGACGACCTGGACAGGCTCTATGCTCAGTCGGAGCAGCTGGGTCAGACCCTCCGGGAGAAGGACGAGAATCTGGATACCCTCCGGGTAAAAACCAATATGCTGGAATCCACCCACCAGCAGCTGGACGGCCAGATGGCGGTGCTCCGGGGAAATGTAGAAAACAACAACGCCAACATCCAGCGGATTCAGGAGGAGCTGAAGGGCCAGGAGGACCGCTCCGGCGGCATCAGCAGCCAAATCCAGCAGGCCCAGGCCCGGGTCCAGGAGGCGGACGCACTGATTGAAGCCAAACGGGAGGCCCTGGGGGAGCTGGAGCAGCGGCTTGCCGCCATGACGGCCAGCGCCCAGGGCATGACCAAGCGGTTCTTGGAGCTGCGCGGTCAGGAATCCACCCTGACGGCGGACATCGCGGGCAGGGAGGCGGACATCCGGGGCCTGGAGGAGAGCATCTCCCAGAGCGCCCAGCGATTGGAGCAGTTGACTTCCGACCTGGCCTCCGGGGCGTCCCGCCGAACCGGGGCCCAGACGGAGCTGGAAAAGGCCCGGCAGCAGCTCCGCCAGGCGGAGGAACAGGTCACAGCCGCGGACAATGCCATCTCCGGCTACACCCTGCGTCAGACCTCCCGGGCCAAGCGTGCCGAGGAGGCCGCCGAGAAGCTCCGCCAACTGACAACCGACTTGGATTCCGTCGCCGCCAAGGCGCGGGTGTTCCGGGCCATGGAGCGGGATTTTGAAAGCTACCAGAAATCCGTCCGCATGGTGATGCAGGAGGCGGAGCGGGGCAGACTCCGGGGAATTCACGGCCCGGTGTCCCGGCTCATCCGCACCGCCGACGAATTCGCCGTGGCCATTGAGATTGCCCTGGGAGCCGCCATGCAGCAGATCGTGGTGGGAAATGAGTCCGACGGCAAGGCAGCCATTTCCTTCCTGAAACGCACCGGGGGCGGCCGGGCCACCTTCCTGCCGTTGACAGGCATCCAGGGTCGGCTTTTGCAGGAGAACGGCCTGGAAAGCTGCCGTGGCTTTGTGGGCATCGCCTCGGGACTGGTTCAGTGTGAGAAGACCTACCAGTCCATCATCGATAATCTGCTGGGACGGACGGTGATTGTCCAGGATATGGACGCCGCCATCGCCATGTCCCAGAAATACGGCCGCCGTTTCAAAATCGTCACCCTGGACGGCCAGGTGATGAACCCCGGCGGCTCCATGACCGGCGGCTCCGTGAGCCGGGATGCCGGTATTCTCTCCCGGGCCAACGAACTGGAAAAGCTCACCGCCCGGGAAAAGCAGCTGGAAGAGGAAAAGCTGCTGGCCCAGGCCCAGGCCGCGGAGGCCCGCCGCCAGATGGACCAGGCGGCCTTCGAGCTCTCCGCCGCAAAGGATCAGCTCCGGGAGGCCCAGGATCAGGTCCTCCGGCTCCAGGGGCAGGAGAAGCAGTACCAGGTGATGGTGGATGCCATCGTGGAGGCGGAGCAGTCTGCCCGCCGGGAGCTGGAGGCATTGCAGCAGCGCAGCCAGACCGACCGGGAGCGCTACGCCGCCCAGAAGGGAAAGGTGCAGGTGCTTACCCAGCAGCTGGCCCAGTGCCGCCAGGAGCTCTCCCAATTGGAGGGCAGCCAGACGGAGACCGTGGAGGCCACCGCCGAGATCAACACCCAGATCACCGACCTAAAAACAGAAGCCGCCGCGTTGGAGGCCGAGCGCTCCACCGCCCTGGATCACATCCAGGACCTGCAAAGTCTGCGAGGCGCCATGGAGGGCGACCGGGAGAAGAAGCTGGCCCTGGCAGACACCATCCGCCAGCAGACCCGGCAGCTGGAAGAGCAGATCGAGGGCCTCCTGTGCCGCCAGCAGGAAAACGACGGCCAGGTGGCGGATATGAAGCGCCAGGTGGAGCTGGCTGTCTCCGACCGCTCCAAAACCGAGGCCGCCAAGACCCTTTCCGAGCGGGAGGCTCAGGAGAAAAGCAAGGATATATTAAATATGGAGCGGGCCTGTGCCCTGCTGGAGCAGAAGAAGGTCACATCCTCTATGGAGGAAAAGCAGATTGTGGATAAGCTCTGGGATTCCTACGGCCTGACCCCCAGCACCGCCAAAGATTCCCGGGGGGAGATTGAGTCCATCGCCGCCGGAAACCGGCGGGTGGGAGAATTAAAGCGGAAAATCGCCGCCCTGGGCACCCCCAATTTGGGCGCCATCGAGGAATACGCCCGGGTGAACGAGCGCTATACCTATCTCGCCGCCCAGCGGGACGACGTGCTCACCTCCAAGCGGGAATTGGAGGGCATCATCCGGGACATCACCAAGGAGATGACCACCATCTTCGTCACCGAGTTCCAGAAAATCGACCACTATTTCGGAGAGGTTTTCCAGGAGATGTTCGGCGGCGGCAAGGGACAGCTGATTTTGGAGAACCCGGAGGAGCCCTTGACCTGCGGCATCGAAATCCGGGTTCAGCCCCCCGGCAAGCAGGTGAAGACCATCACCCTGCTCTCCGGCGGAGAGAAGGCTTTTGTGGCGACGGCGCTGTACTTCGCCATTTTGAAGGTGCGCCCCACCCCCTTCTGCCTGCTGGACGAAATCGACGCCGCTCTGGACGACCGGAACGTGGAGCGGTTTGCCAGCTACATGCACAACCTGAGCAAGAAGACCCAGTTCATCGTCATCACCCACCGCCGCGGCACCATGGAGGCCTCCAACGTGCTCTACGGCGTCACCATGCAGGAGCAGGGCGTTTCCACCCTGCTGCGGCTGGATTTGAACCAGATGACCGAAATGCTGGGCATTGCGGAGTGATTTTTTAAGATATAAGATATGGGATACGAGATATGAGATAGTTAGGAATTTTGGTTCGGCAAATTGGAATTTGGCGGGCAGGGCCCGCAGCCAATTTCGCACGGGGCTGGTC
>CAZYWM010000066.1:0-10714 GCA_964651615.1 uncultured Oscillospiraceae bacterium
GATTTCAGATAGCGTCTAATCAGATACGGAGCACGGCAGCTGCCAAGTGCGCGCCAAAGCCGAGAAGCAGTGGTATGATTGCCACCGGCAATCATTAAGTTTTTAATTCGCTGCGCGGAGCACCACCCTTAAGAATCCTCCGGCCGCACTTGGGAAGAGGTTACAATTTTAGCTGTTTTTTCTCTTAGATGTGAAAAAAACGGTAGAATGTGCTGGTTTTCAGATAAGCCCAATCAGATACGGCGCTAGGCAGCTACCAAGTGCGCGCCGGAAAGGACCTGGGGGGCGGCTGCCACAGCTGCCCCCTATGGAATGGTTTTGGCAATTCACGCCGAAAATCAGCGGATGTTATAGACGCTTCTGGCGGCGACGGCCTGGGGGATTTCGCCCCGGAGGATTTTCACCCGCTTGGTGCCGGCGTCCATGTCAAAGTAGTTGTCACTGAGCAGGGTGTCGGCTCCGGCCATCAGCTCCACGCTCCGGGCGTAGGCCTTGGCGCTGACCACGATCTCGTCCCCTTCCACCCACGCTTCCAGCTGGGGGTCGGCAAAGTGGAAGTGCTTGGGGGCGCAGAAGAGCACGCTGCCCTCTCCTACAAGGCCTCCCACGTCGTCCAGGAGCTGATAGGAATAGTAGCAGTCATAGGTGGCCTCCTCGGAGAAGTCCTGCTTGGGGAGCCACTGGGCGCTCATGGGGCTGACCTCTACGTCGAAGGAGCCACTTTGGATGACGGAGGCGTCGGGCCGCCGCAGGCTCCAGAGGGCCTTGCCGGTGAAGGGGCGGCGGGTCTCGTTGCTCACATTCAGCTGCGCGGTCTTTTTCAGGTCGAAGGGCTCGGCGTTGACGTTGGTGTTCTGGCTGAGGATGCCCTCTTCGTGGCAGGAGATCAGCACCGGGGCAAAGAACCGCTTCTCGTAGTAGTGCAGGGCTTTCCAGCGGCCGAAATAGTCGATGGAGGCCCAGCTGGCCACGGGCCAGCAGTCGTTGAGCTGCCACACCACGGCGCCCATGCACCGCTCCTCGTTCCGGTTGCGCCGCCAGTGCTCCACGCCATACTGCATGGCCTGGGCCTGGAGCAGCTGGGAGGCGTACACCAGCTCAGAAAGACTGCCGGGGTACAGGTACATCTGGGAGAGGTAGGAGACGATCCGGCCGTTGGCGGAGGCGTTTCTCTGGTGCTTCTCCATCACATAGGAGAATACGTTCCGGTCCTCCGGGGCGGTGAAGCTTTCGATGGTTTCCATGCAGGGGAAGCTCTGAAAGCCGAACTCGGAGACGTAGCGGAACAGGTAGTTCCGGTAGTCGGTGAAGGGCTTCAGGCCGTGCCACACATCCCAGTAGTGCACGTCGCCCCGGTTCGGGTCCTGGGGCGCGTCGAAGCTGCCGCCGCTGGAGGGGGAGGCGGGCCAGTAGAAGGTCTGGGGGTCCTCCTCTTTCAGGATTTTGGGGATGATGTACTCGTACATCTTGATGTAGTCCGCCTTCTGGCGGGGGGCGCTGACCCATTCGTCGCAGGCCACGAACTGCTCCATCTCGTTGTTGCCGCACCACAGGGCCAGGGAGGGATGGTGGCGCAGACGGCGGATGTTGTCCACAAATTCGGCCTTGATGTTCTCTTCAAATTCCTCGGTGAGGTTGTAGACGGCGCAGGCGAACATGAAGTCCTGCCACACCAGAAGACCCAGCCGGTCACAGGAGTCGTAGAAGTCGTCGGCGGGGTAGTAGCCGCCACCCCAGACCCGGATGCAGTTCATGTTGGCGGCCTTGGCGTCCTCCAGCAGGCGGCGGGTGCGCTCCGGATTCACCCGGGGCAGCAGATTGTCCTCGGGGATGTAGTCCGCGCCCATGGCGAACACGTCCACGCCGTTGACGCAGTGGCAGAAGGTCTCGCCCCACTGGTCCTTCCGCCGGGTGACGGTGAGGGTGCGAAGGCCCAGATTCCTGCGCCAGCTGTCCAGATCGTCCCCCAGAGTCACCACCACGGTGTAGAGGGGCTGCTCGCCCAGACCGTTGGGCCACCAGAGCTGGGGATTCTCAATTTCAATTACCGCGTGCTCCCCCTGGGCGGTGAAAACGCTGCCGTCGGGGGCAGTGACCTTCACGGCCACCGGGGCGGTGCCGGTGATTTTGGTGACATGGGTGTCCACCTCCAGGGTGACGCTGCCCTCCTGGTGGTGCTGCCTGACGTACACATCCCGGATTCGGGCGGTGGAGATGCCCAGGATGCTGATGTCCCGCCAGATGCCGGCGTCTGGCAGGCGGGGGCCCCAGTCCCAGCCGAACATGCAGTGGGCCTTCCGGAGCAGGGGGAAGCCCACCATGGCGTCGGAGGAGCCGTCGGCCCGGCTTTGGGCGTAGGCGGCCTTGATGAACCGGGTGGGGGAGCTGAATTTCGCGGTGATCTGGTTTTCACCGGCCTTCAGCACGCCCTTCACATCGAATTCGTAAATCCGGTGCATGTTCTGGGCGGTGCCCACCGGTGTGCCGTTGACGGCAATCTCGGCCAGGGTGTCCAGACCCTCGCAGCGCAGAACCACGGCGTCGTTCCGGAGCAGCCCGGCGGGGACAGAGAAGCTTCTGCTGTATACAAAGTCATGGTCCATGATTTTCAGCGCTTCGTTTTCGTTGTCCCGGTAGAAGGGGTCGGGAATCTGACCAGCGGTGAGCAGGTCGTGATACACGGACCCGGGGACAGTGGCTGGAATCCGGGGGAAGGAGCTTCCCGGGATGTCCAGGGCCCAGGAACCGTTCAGGGTGAGTTTTTCCATGTGTTATTACCTCCGAATACGTTTTCGCAAGAATCAACAATTTGGCAAAAACAATATACGTCATTTTTTGTAAAAAGTCAACAGGTGAAGTGGAGGGCTGGGATAAGTACCAAAAACAAGTTTGATAATTTTGATATTATTCACAAAAAATTAAGCGATTTTTGATTTTTTAGCAATAAGTATTGACAGGAGTTCCCGATGAAATTATAATGAAATCAAAGAAAACGTTTTCGGGTTTTCCACGGGTGCGAGAGTGAGGATGTGCCATGATAACACTAAAGATGCTGGCAAAGGAGTGCGGCGTATCCGTTGCCACCGCCAGCAAGGCTCTGAACAACGCTCCCGACATCAGCGCCGAAACCGCTGCCCGCATTCAGAAGGCAGCCGCCGAGATGGGCTATACCCCCTGCGCCGCCGCCCGTTCCCTGAAGACCAGCCGGTCCCACAACATCGGCGTGATTTTCTGCGACGCCACCGGCAGCGGCCTGACCCACGAGCATTTCACCCACATTCTCAACAGCTTCAAGCGCCGGGCAGAGGAGCTGGGCTATGACATCACCCTCATCTGCAACCGGCCGGGCCCCTGGGGCAGCGATTACGCCAGCCATGTCCGCTTCCGCAACTGCGACGGCGCGGCGATCCTGGTGGCGGACAATGCCGCGCCCACTGCGCTGGAGCTGGTGCGCGCCGGGGTGCCGGTGGTTTCCCTGGACTACCATTTCGACAATTGCAGTTGCATTGAATCCGACAATATCAGCGGCATCCGCTCCCTGCTGGAATATGTCTACCAGCAGGGCCACCGGAAAATCGCTGTCATTTTTGGCGACGACACGGTTGTTACCCGCATCCGGATGTCCAGCTTCTTCAACACCTGCGCCAAGCTGGGCCTGGATATTCCCGAGGAATACATTCGCTATGGCCGCTACCACTCCAGCGAAACCTCCGCCCGGGCCACCCGAGAGCTGATGGAGCTGCCGGATCCCCCAAGCTGCATCCTGTACCCCGATGACTTTTCCTTTTTCGGAGGCAGGCGGGAGCTGGATGATATGGGGCTGTCCATCCCCGAGGATGTGAGCGCCGCCGGTTACGACGGCATCTCTGTGAGCAGGGCCGTCTCCCTCACCACCGTCCAGCAGGACGCCGACGCCATCGGCATTGCCGCGGCAGAGGAGCTGGCCAGGGCCGTGGAAGAGGGCAGAGGCTGCATCCCCCGCACGCTGGTGGTGCCCTGCTCCCTGGTAAAAGGAACCACAGTTCGCAAGATTACATAATATATCTGTCAATTCCCCCGTAGGGGCGAGTCTTGACTCGCCCCTACAGGATGCCTTTGGTTGACGACATTGGCGTTAGCCGATTCGCGGCATGACAATAAAACAGCCGAAAAAGGAGCGCTCCTTTTTCATTTCATCCTGACGGATGAAATGATGACGCTTGGTGAGTGCTCCGGATGAAACCGTCGTTATTGCCCAGAAAGGGCTTTAACAAAATAAAAGGAGGATACACCATGAAGAAAATGTCCAAGCTTCTCTCGATGCTGCTGGCCGTTGCGATGATCTGCGGTATGTTCGCGGTCGCCGCCTACGCTGACAGCGATGTCACCCTGCCCCGCAACGAGACCCTGTATTTCGCAGGTCAGCAGTGGGGCGCTGTCAACAGCTGGAACATTGTTGGCACCAACCAGAACAACTCTATGGCCATCGCCGGCAACGCTGGCGGCTACCGTACCGTAATGTTCGAGACCCTGTTCATGTTCGATTTCCTGTCCGGCAACAAGGTCGGCCTGCTGGCTGACTCCTACGAGTGGAACGATGATCTGACCCAGATGACCGTTTCCCTGAAGGACGCTGCCCACTGGTCCGACGGCACTCCCGTCACCGCCGCCGACGTGGTCGCCACCTGGGATGTGGGTATCCTGACCAACAACGGCACCGGCGCCGGCAACAAGGCCTACATCGAGGGCATCGAAGCCACCGGTGACAAGACCTTCGTCATCAACTGCAAGCTGACCGAGGATGGCAAGCCCGTCAACCCCCTGAAGATTGAGGACTTCCTCACCGGCACCCCCATCGCCCAGGCTGCCTGGATTGCCACCCTGTGCGAGCGCTGTGGCAACGATCCCACTGCCATCCTGAACGATGCCGGTGAAGACGTTGTTTGGAGCGGCCCCTACACCAAGTATTACGCCGACGATCAGAAGGTTGTCTTCATCCGTGACGACAACTACTGGGGCCAGGACGAGTCCATGTGGGGCAAGCTGCCTGTTCCCAAGTACCTGGCTCACGTCATCTATGCCGACAACGCTGCCGGCGAGCTGGCTCTGAAGGCCGGCGAAGTGGATGTCTGCCAGCAGTTCATCGGCAACATCCAGAACCTGTGGCTGGAAGACGACCTGCCCATCTCCACCTACTATGATGAGGCTCCCTACGGCGTCTGCCTGACCATGCCCACCGCTTGGTTCAACATGAACCTGCCCGTGATCGCTGAGAACACCGCTCTGCGTAAAGCCATCGCCATGGCCACCGACTACGAGGCCATCATCGCCAACGCCATGACCAACCAGTCCCCCACCTTCGCCGAGGTTCCCCGCTCCCTGATGAACCCCACCGATGGTGAGCAGGCTCTGTATGACCATGAGGCCGTGAAGGACCTGCAGTGGGCCGGCAACGACATCGACGGCGCCAACGCCCTGCTGGACGAGGCTGGCCTGGTTGACTCCGACGGCGACGGCTGGCGTGAGTACAACGGCGAGAAGATCACCCTGAACGCTGTCTGCCCCAACGGCTGGTCCGACTGGCAGGCTGCCATGCAGATCGTTGCCGCCGCTGGCGACAAGATCGGCATCTCCATCGAGCCCGAGTACCCCGAGTGGGACATCATGCAGACCCGCTTCACCGATCCTGCTCAGACCGACTACGCCATCTTCATGTGGTCTCCCGACTCCGCTTCTCCCTCCATGCCTTGGGGCCGCTGCAACCAGTTCCTGTCCAGCCAGTTCGTTGGCCTGCAGAACAACTGGAGCGGCAACTGGGGCCAGTACGTCAACGAAGAGGCTGACAAGATCCTGGCTGAGATTCCTCTGACCACCGATCATGACAAGCTGGTTGAACTGTACACCGAGCTGGTGAAGATCTACCTGACCGATGTGCCCAGCTTCTCCCTGATGTATCGTCCTTCCCTGTTCCACGCTGTCAACGAGAGCGTGTGGACCAACTTCCCCTCCGCCGATGACGGCCGCAATATTCCTCCCGCGGACTGCACCGATGGCTACGGCATCGCTGCTCTGTACGAGCTGGAGCTTGTTGGCTAATTCCCTTTGAAATGCTGGCCATGCCCCGGGCGTCCGGGGCATGGCCCTTCTACCTTTGGGAGCTCTGAGCGAATCGCTGCCGGTTTCCTCGGAGCTTCCACCCAATCGTTTATCCTGGAGGGAGAGAAAATGAAAGGCTATAGAAAATACTTCGGAAAGAAACTGATGTGGTTTCTGATCACCCTGGTTTTTGCCGTTATTTTGAACTTTGTTCTGCCCCGGCTGATGCCGTCCGACCCCGTCTCCTCAATCACCGGCAAGCTGGCCGCCGGCATGTCCGACGCCGCCGCCGTCCGGGAAATCTATGAGCACTATCAGGAAGAATTCGGCACCAACAAGCCCATGATTGTGCAGTTTGGGCTCTTCGTGAAGAATATGCTCCATGGCAATTTTGGCAAGTCCTTCAGTCAGTACCCCCGGGAGGTCAGCGACATTCTGGCTTCCTCCGTCGGCTGGACCGTGGCATTGCAGCTGCCCGCCATCCTGGTCGGCTGGATTCTTGGCAACATTCTTGGCGCAATGGCTGCATACCTGAGAAAGGGCTTTGACAAGGTCCTGCTCCCGGTATCCATTTTCTTTGGCAATATACCTGCCTTTGCAATGGCAGTGGTCTTGCTGGTCGTGTTCGGCGTGAATCTGAAGGTGGCTCCCCTGGCCGGCGGCTATGCAAGTGATATGATTCCCAATCTTTCCTGGCCCTTTATCAAATCGGTGATTTCCCACTACCAGCTGCCCTTCTGGTCCATTGTGATCATCAGTATCGGCGGCCAGGCCATCGGCATGCGCTCCATGTCCATCTATGAGCTGAATGCCGACTATGTGAAGTACAGCCGTTTCCTGGGCATTAAAGACAGCAAGATCGTGGGTTATGTGTTCCGCAACGCCATGCTGCCCCAGATCACTGGTCTGGCCATGTCCCTGGGCACCATGATGGGCGGCGCGCTGGTGGCGGAGAAGATTTTCTCCTATCCCGGCCTGGGCAACACCATGTATAAGGCCGTCGTGGCCGCGGACTATCCCCTGATTTCCGCCTGTACCCTGATTATCACCATCATGGTGCTGCTGGCAAACTTCCTGCTGGACATTGTGTACGGCCTGATTGATCCCCGGGTCAAGGCCGCCCAGGTTGACTAAGGAAGGAGGGGTTTCCAATGAAAAATACGCTGCGTAATGTTTTCCATTCCTCCAAGTTCGTTGCCGGCTTCGTGATTTTCATGTTCCTGCTGGTGATGATTATCGTCTACCCCCTGATTAACCCCGGCAGCCCGCTGGAGCAGATCGGCGTGGGCACCTTCGCCAAGCCCGGTACATATGTTTCCCTGTACGACGCCGCCAAAACCAACCCCGACCGGGAGCGGGAGACCCTGCGCCTTTCCGATGCCGACGACAAGCGGTTGGCCAAGGCCCTCAGCGATTCCGACCGGGTGCTGATGGTGGAGTGGCTGGGTCTGAAGGGCGTGAGCCTGGAGGGCATCGACTACCAGGACACCGACGCCCTGCTGGAGCTGTGGAACGAGGAGTACGATGCCTCCTTCCGGCCCAAGGGCATGACCTCCGCTGCCCAGAAGAAGTATAAGCGCCTGAACGACGGGCTCCAGGATTTGAAGTCCGCCGACGCCCTCACCGTGATGTCCGACGGCGAGACCCTGAGCACCATCAAGAAGACCGACTATGTGAACGTCAATGCCGTCACCAACGTGAAGGTCCTGCCCCTGGGCACCGACAATTTCGGCCGTGACGTGCTGAAAGAGCTGGTGGGCGCCACAAAAACGTCGCTGCTGGTGGGCCTGGTGGCCGGTATCGTCGCCACCCTGATCGGCCTGACCATGGGCCTGCTGTCCGGGTATGTGGGCGGCATTGTGGACGACATCATCATGTTCATCACCAACCTGTTCACCGTGATTCCCGGCTTCATCCTGCTGATTCTGATCTCCTATTCCCTCAGCCCGGAGCTGCGGGGCCCCACCACCGTGGCCGTGGTCATCGGCTTCACCAGCTGGACCTGGACGGCCCGTAGTGTCCGCAGCCAGGTCATCTCCCTGCGCAACCGTGACCACGTGAACCTGAGCAAGCTCTCCGGCCACAGCCTGATCCGGATTGTGGTGACTGACATTCTGCCCTATATCGCGTCCTACGTTGTTATGGCCTTCATCCTCCAGGTTTCCTCCGGCATCCTCAGCGAAGCACAGCTGTCCCTGCTGGGCCTGGGCCCCAAGACCACCGTCACCCCCACCCTGGGCCTGATGATGAACTGGGCAATGAGCTACTCCGCGCATATCAACGGCACCTGGTGGGCATACCTGCCTGTGATTTTGACCATCACCCTCATCTCCTTCTCCCTGAACCTGATGAACACCGGTCTGGACCAGGTCTTCAACCCCACTCTGAGAGACTAAGGAGGCAGTTATGGCGAACGTGAACTTGGAAAAGAAATCCTCCGGCAGAGTGATGCTGGAGGTTCGGGACCTGAAAACCAAATACGTCACCCGCTTCGGCGAGAGTGTGTACGCGGTGGACGGCGTTTCCTTTAAGATTGAAGAGGGCAAGTCCCTGGGCATCGCCGGTGAGTCCGGCTGCGGCAAATCCACCCTGGCCCTGAGCCTGATGGGCTACTACTTCCCCCCGCTGCACTATATGAGCGGCGACATCATCATCGACGGGAAGAACATCTCCGGCATGAACCCGGACACCGTCCGGAAAACCATCCTGGGCACCGAGATCGCCTATATTCCCCAGGCGGCCATGAACGCCCTGAACCCCACCCAGAAGATCATCCGCTTTATTGAGGACGTGGTCCACGCCCATGACCCCAAGGCCGACAAGAAGGCCATCCGGGAAATGGCGGAGGCCAGATTCGCCGAGCTGGGCCTGCCCGCCAAGGTGCTGGACCAGCACGCGGTGGAGCTGTCCGGCGGCATGAAGCAGCGCACCGTCATCGCCGTGTCCACCATCCTGAACCCCAAGGTCCTGATTGCCGACGAGCCCTCCTCCGCTCTGGACGTGACCAGCCAGAAGATGGTCATTAAGATGATGCGCGAGCTGATGGAAAAGGGCCACATCAAGGCCATGGTGTTCATCACCCACGAGCTGCCCCTGCTGTATAACGTCACCGACGACATCATGGTCATGTACGCCGGCCAGATCGTGGAGCGGGGCACCGCCAAGGAAATGGTCTTCGACCCCACCCATCCCTATTCCCACGGCCTGATGGGCTCCATCCTGGTTCCCGAGGAGGGCACCCGGGGCCACAAGCTGGCCGCCATTCCCGGCACGCCTCCCAACCTGAAGCATCCCCCCGCAGGCTGCCGCTTTGCGGAGCGCTGCAAATACGCAAAACCCGAGTGCAAATACAGCTCCGTTCCCGAGAAGACGTTCGGGGATAACCGGATGTACCGCTGCCTGCTGGGCTTGGATGAACTGAAGGAGGTCTACAGCCATGAGTGAAGATAGAATTGCGGCTTCCAAGGATTTTTCCAACGCCCCCCTGTGCCTCAGCGGCCGCCATGTGACCAAGGTCTTCGGCTTCGGAGACAAGAAGACCATCGCCGTCAACGACGTGAGCTTTGATTTCCACGAGGGTGAGTTCGTCTCCATCGTGGGTGAGTCCGGCTCCGGCAAGACCACCCTCTCCAAAATCCTGCTGGGCCTGCTGAGCCATACCGAGGGTGAAATCCTCTTCCAGGGCCAGCCCCGGGACATTTCCACCGGCAGAAAGAGAAACGCCTATTGGAAGGGCATTCAGGCCATCTTCCAGGACCCCTTCTCCTCCTATAACTCCTTCCACAAGATCGATTCCGTCCTGCTGGACTGCATCAACATGCGCGGCGGCAAGAACCTGCCCATGGAGAAGAAGATTGAGATGATGACCGAGGCCTGCTCCTTCGTCAACCTGAAATTCGCGGAGCTGACCAACAAGTATCCCTTCGAGCTCTCCGGCGGCCAGATGCAGCGGCTGATGATCGCCCGCATCTTCCTGCTGAAGCCCAAGATTCTGCTGGCCGACGAGCCCACCTCCATGGTGGACGCCTGCTCCCGGGCCACCATCCTGGACATGCTGCTCCAGCTCCGGGATGAAATCGGCATGACCATCATCTTCATCACCCACGACATCGGCCTGGCCTACTATATTTCCGACACCGTGTACATCATGGAGCACGGCAAGTTTGTGGAATACGGAAAGGCGGACGAGGTCATCCTGAATCCCCAGGCCGCTTACACCAAGCGCCTGATCAGCGACGTGCCCAAGATTCACGAGGAGTGGGATTTGTCCACCGTGGATTTGGCCAACGGCTGATGAAACCCAGACCCGCCCCGGAAATAGGTAATAGAGAATGGTGAATAGCTAACAGATCGGCGACCGTAGGGGAGGCTAATATTGCCTCCCCTATTCGTTAATGACGCAGTGCGGAGAATCTCTGTGACCGCAAAAGCGTTACCGGGCGGGTCAGGGAAAAAGCGATGACAAACCAGCTCCGCGCGAATTGGTTCCCGGCCCTGCCATATATTCGCAAATTTATAACCGCAAAAGCGTTACCGGGCGGGTCAGGGAAAAAGCGATGACAAACCAGCTCCGCGCGAATTGGTTCCCGGCCCTGCCGGGGGTTAATCAAGAAACAAATGATTTTATTCCTTGCGTTTA
>CAZYWM010000067.1:0-10613 GCA_964651615.1 uncultured Oscillospiraceae bacterium
TAAAAATTCGGCTGCCTCTTTTCGGAGACAGCCGGATTTTTTGTTCAGTGGTTCAAAGGCTTGCCGGCCGGAGGAAGACGGCTCAAGCCCCGCATCCCAGGGCTTGCTCCAGAATGCCGGCGATCCGCTCACAGGCGTGGCCGTCGCCGTAGGGATTGGCGGCGTGGGCCATTTGGGCGTAGGCAGCCTCATCGTCCAGGAGCCTGGTAAACCATTCATAGATGGTTTCCTCGTCGGTGCCCACAAGCTTCAAGGTTCCGGCCTCAACGCCCTCAGGCCGCTCGGTGGTGTTTCGCATCACCAGCACCGGCTTCCCGTAGGAGGGGCATTCCTCCTGAATGCCGCCGGAATCCGTCAGGCAAACATAGCACCTTGCCTCAAAGTTGTGGCAGTCAAACACCTCAATGGGGTCAATCATGTGAATCCGGTCGCATCCGCCCAGCTCTTCCTCCGCCGCTTTGCGGACAACCGGATTCATATGGATGGGATAGATCGCCTTCACATCCGGATGCTCCTCCAAAACCCGCCGGATGGCCCGGAACATGTGGTGCATGGGCGCTCCCAGGTTTTCCCGCCTGTGGGCGGTGATGAAAATCATCCGGTCGTTTCCCACCCAGTCCAGCTCCGGATGGCGGAAATCCTCCACAACGGTATGCTGCATGGCGTCGATCACCGTGTTTCCCGTCACATAGATGCTGTCGGGATTTTTGCCCTCGGAGATCAGCCGCTTTTTTGCCAGCTCCGTGGGGGCAAAATGATATTTTGCGATGATTCCCACGGTCTGCCGGTTGAATTCCTCGGGGAAGGGGGAGCTGATGTCATAGGTCCGCAGCCCCGCCTCCACATGCCCCACGGGAATTTGCAGGTAAAAGCAGGCCAGCGCGGTGGCAAAGGTGGTCGATGTGTCGCCGTGCACCAGACATACGTCCGGCTTTGCCGCTTCCAGAATTCCCTTGATTCCATCCAGAATACCCGTGGTAATGTCGAACAGGGTCTGCCCCTGCTTCATGATGGAAAGATCATAATCGGGCACAACGCCAAATGTTTTCAGCACCTGATCCAGCATCTGGCGGTGCTGCCCGGTTACGCAGACGATAACCTGGAAGGTTTTTCTTCTCTTCAGCTCGTTTACCAGGGGGCACATCTTGATTGCCTCCGGCCTTGTGCCGAAGGTGAGCATTATTTTTTTCATATTTTTCCTTCCAGACCGCTCATGGATTATGGAGCACGATCATGTAGATGAATACCACGCAGATGGCGGCGCAGAGCATCAGCAGCGCGAAGGAGAGATTGCCGGTGATCCGGGCAGTGGTTTTTTTCAGGGTTTCCAGGCTCCGGTAGACCAGGTGGGCGTAGCGCCTGCCGCCCTGCTGCTCCTTGCCCCGGCGGATGGCCAGCATGTCGATGTTCTTGCCCAGCCGGTAGGCCACGGAGGAATAGACCTTGTCGTCGCTGCTCTCGGGGGTGGGCCGGTAGACGGTCTTGGCGGCCAGCAGCACCAGCGCGTCGGGCAGGTCGCAGAAGAGCCGCCCCAGAATTCCGCTGACCCGGAGCGTCCCCTTCGCCAGGGGGGCGGTGAGCTTATTCTCTCCAAACAGGGCGCTGACCCAGCCCAATGCCCCGGGAAGCCACTTTTGCAGCAGGGGGCGGTAGAGCAGCTCCTCCAAATCCGCACCTTTCGGCCAGCGGTTCACATAGCATCCGTCCTTCATCAGACATTTCCGGATGACCAGGAAATAGAGCGCCACGCCAATGACGATGGAAATTGCCGCCCCCTTGAGATTTTCGGGGGAGAGGTAGTGGACGGCGTGGGGGAGGGGGCCGCAGCAGAAAAAGTCCGTGCCCAGGTCCGCAATGGCATCCATGCTCACGCTGGCGGATAGCCCCAGGGCGGGGAGCAGGAAAGCGGGCAGCAGGACGGCAATGGCGCTCAGGGGGGACATATAGGTTTTTTTGCTGTCAAACTCCTGCTGCCGGGTGGGGTTCTTCTCAACAAACAGGCACACATAGAGCTTGGTCATATAGGCCAGGGTCATGCCGCCGGAGATCAGGAACAGCCACTCCGCCACCTTCAGGGGCCAGCCGTAGATTGCGGCCCCCTCCACAATGGCCTCGTGGAGCAGGGTCTTGCTCACATAGCCGTTCAGCAGGGGGATGCCGCCGATGCCCGCCGCCCCCAGCAGGAAGGCCAGGTTCATCAGGGGCTTTTTCCGGCCAAAGCCCCGAATCTCGTTCAAATCCAGCTGATGCAGGTTCAGATACACCACACCGGCGCATTCAAACAGCACCAGCTTGAACAGGGAGTGGTTGACCATGTGCAGCAGCGCGCCCCGGGCGGCCAGGGCGTTTTCCTCCCCCAGAAGCCCCATCATCCCCACCCCCACCAGGATGAAGCCGATCTGGCTCATGGAGGAGCAGGCGAGGGTCCCCTTGAGGTCCGTGTTGAACAGGGCCAGCACCGCCCCCAGCACCATGGTCACGGTGCCGAGGCAGAGAATGAGCGTTCCCCAGCTGGCGTCATAGCGGAAAATATTGGCGGTGATTGCCACAATTCCCCAAATGCCGGACTTGGTCAGCACGCCGGAGAGCAGCGCCGAAGCGGGGGCGGGAGCCACAGGATGGGCCTTTGGCAGCCAGATGTGCAGGGGGAACATGCCCGCCTTGGCTCCGAAGCCGAAGAGAATGCAGCCCCCGGCGGCGTAGAGCAGCCCCTTGTTGGGATAGGCCTGGGAAAGGGCATAGAGCTTTGTCAGCTCCGTGGTGCCCAGGGCGTGCTGCAACAGGAACAGCCCCATCAGGGCTACAAGACCGCCTATGACGGCCACCGCCAGATAGGTGTTTGCCGCCCGGACAGCCCCGGGGGTCTCCTCCTGGATCACCCAGGTGAAGGAGGTGAAGGACATGATCTCAAAGAATACAAAGGCGGTGTACAGGTCCGCCGCCAGGAACACCCCCAGGGTGGCCCCCAGGGTCAGCAGATTGAAGAAATAGTACCGTGTCACATGGCGATGATGACGGAAATACTCCGGGGAGAGCAGCAGCGTCATGGCCCACATCAGGCAGATGACCACGATGTACACCCGCCGGAAGCCGTCCACCGTCAGTGTCAGGCCGGTGAGCAGGGGAAGGGACACGGTGACATCCGGCCCCGTGGCGACGAGAAGGGAAAAGGCCAGCGACACCAGGCCGGTGGCAATGGCGCCCCGCTCTGCCTTCCCTCCGGCAAAACAGACGGCGAAGGCCATGACCATGGGGAAAAATACAAACATCCAGGGATTCACGTTTTCGCCTCCTTATCTCATTCCCCCGGCGATGGCCAGGGCGGCGTTGACGACGGGCTGGGCAAACAGCCCCGTGAGCAGGATTCCGGCGGCCAGAATGGTCATGGGCACTGTCATCCGCCAGCTCACTTCCCGCTCCGAGGGAAGCTTTTCATCCTCCGACCCGGCCCAGGGGAAGAAGGCGCGGCACACCACCGTGAACATATACATGGCGGTGAGCAGAGCGCCGAAAAGCAGCACCCCGGCGCCCACATAGGCAAGCACGTTTTGGGAATCCGCCGCCGCGGTGAGCAGGTGCCATTTGCTGACAAAGCCGGAGAAGGGCGGAATTCCTGTCAGAGCCAGGGCGGAGACAGTGAAGCAGCCGAAGGTGATGGGCATTTTCCTGCCCAGGCCGCTCAGCTGGGGCAGATACTCCCGCCCGGTGCCGTGAAGCACCGCGCCGGCGCAGAAGAAGGCCAGAATTTTGATCTCCGCATGGAAGGCCATGTGCAGCAGTCCCGCCGCCAGCCCGGCCTGGGTCATTATGCTCACGCCAAAGAGAATGTAGGAAAGGTTCGCCACCGTGGAATAGGCCAGCCGCCGCTTCCAGTGCTGCTCCTTCAGCGCCTTGGTGGCCCCGAAGAGGATTGTAAAGATGGCGAACCCCATCACCACATTCTGGGCCCAGGTGCCCGCCAGCACGCCGGTGCCGTAGGCGTACCAGGTCAGCCGGATCACGGCGAACACGCCGGATTTCACCACCGCCACCGCGTGGAGCAGGGCAGTCACCGGGGTGGGGGCCACCGAGGCCTTGGGCAGCCACACATGGGCGGGGAAGACAGCCGCCTTTACGCCGAAGCCCAGAAAGCCCAGCACATAGAAGGCCAGCATGAGATTTTTGCTTCCTTCATACCCCGCTTCCAGGAAGCCGCCGAAGCGGAAGTCCCCGCCGTAGCCGTTGCCGATGAGGTACATGATGGAGGTGAAGGCGAAGGCAGCGCCGCCCAGGGAGAAGGAAAAATAGGTTTTCGCCGCCCGGACGGCCCGCCGGGTCATGGGGTGCATCACCAGAGGCACAGTGGCCAGGGTCAGCAGCTCATAGAAGGCGTACATGGTGAAAAGGTTGGCCGACATGGCTACGCCCAGGGTAACGCCGTAGGTCATGGTGAAGAAGCTGAAAAAGGCGGCCTGCCGGGGCTCTCCCTTCATGTACTCCGAGGCATAGAGCACCGTCAGCGGCCAGAGGGTGGCCACAATGCCGGCGAAAAACCGCCCCAGGCCGTCAAAGCGCAGCGTCAGGGTCAGCTCCTTGGTCAGGTGAACCACGGTGAAGGCCTGGGTTTTGCAGGTGAAGATCAGCGCCCAGACAAGCACCGAGGTGGCGGCGGTGATGGCATACACCCCGCCATAGAGCACCTTGGGCCGTTGATAGGTCAAAGGCAGCAGCGCGCCCCCCAGCAGGGGCAGCAGCACTGCCAGCAGTAAAAATTCCTGGTTCATAGGCCACCTCAGAACAGGGAAGCGGCCAGGCTCCCCAGCACGCCCACCAGACTCCCGGCGCACAGGCCAAGAAGCAGGCTCAGCCCCGCCAGAATCCAGATGGGGGCAACCATGCTCCAGCCGCCCTCGTCATTTTTGGCAGGCACTGCGGCATCCTTGCCGGGGAAGAAGCCGGATACGGTGATGGGCAGCAGATACCCGGCGGTGAGCAGGGCGGAAATCAGCAGCACCACGGGAGCCAGCCAGCTGTAGATACTCAGACCGGAGTCCAGAGCCCCCAGAGCCAGATACCACTTGCTTACAAAGCCGGAGGCGGGGGGAATGCCGATGAGGGACAGAGAAGCCAGGGTAAAGCCCCAGAGGGTTTTGGGCATGGACTTTCCGAAGCCCACAAATTCATCCACATTGTGCTTGCCGGTGTTGTGGATGAAGGAACCGGCCACCAGGAACAGGCACACCTTGATGGCGGCGTGGAACAAAACGTGCAGCAGACCGCCCAGCACACTCTCCGGGGTCAGGAAGAACAGACCCACCAGAATGTAGGAAATCTGACTGACGGAGGAGTAGGCCAGCCGCTTTTTGAACACCTTCTCCCGATAGGCCATCATGGAGCCCATGAACACCGTCAGCAGCGCCAGGCCCAGCAATGCCTGCTGCACCCAGGTGCCCCGGAGAAAATCGGCCCCCACGCAGAAGAAGATCAGGCGGATGATGGCCAGCACGCCTGCCTTGGCGATGATGCCGGAGAGCACGGCGGAGGCGGGAGCCGGGGCCACGGGATGGGCCGTGGGCAGCCAGCCGTGGAGGGGGTACATACCGGCCTTGGCGCCGAAGCCCACCACGCCCAGAAACACCAGAATCCGCAGCAGAGTCTCCTGCCCTGCTGTCTTTTCCGGGTCCAGATTGCCCCCGGGGACAAATTCCAGGCTCACGCAGAATTTTGACAGGAAGAAAATGCAGCCCAGGGCCAGGAAGGCGCCGGCTATGGAATAGAACAGGTACTTGAGAGCGCCTCGCACCGCCTGCTCCGTGCGGTCATAGAGCACCAAAGGCATGGACAGCAGGGTGATCATCTCAAAGAACAGGTACATGGTGATCAGGTTCCGGCTGAAATCCATGCCCATCAGCGCCGCCAGGGACAGCAGGAAGAAGACAAAGAACCGGTCGCTCCTCTCTTCCCCCTCCAGATACCGGAAGGCATAGATGCCGGTGAGCAGGAAGCCGAAGGCCCCGATGGCCATGAAGAGCTTGGAGATGCCGTCCAGCCTCAGGGCAATGGTCAGGCTCTGCGTCATGGAAAAAAGCACCATTTCCCGCTCCGGCAGCAGCAGGGCGTTGGCGGCCAGCACTGCCTCCAGAGTCAGGGCCAGCATCACACAGCGGTGCTTGTCCCGCCTGCATTTCAGAAAGGGCAGCGCCAGAGCCGCCAGGGCGGGGAGCAAAATCATTGTGAGCATCATGGGATTAACCCACCTTTCCAAAGAATTCCAATCCATGCCTCAAAAGCCCGATCAGGGGGGAGGCAAAGATTCCCGCCCCCAGGTTCAGAAGGCTGAAGCAGATGGCCGACAGCCCAAAGGAAGCCTGGGCTCTCCGCGGGGCAGCGGAGGACAGGGGCGTGCCGGGGGTGTAGAGCCGGATGATGGTCCGGGCAAAATAGAAGGTATTGAGGATGGTACTCAGAGCCAGCGCCAGCAGGGTGGGCACCGCCTTGAAGGTCGCCTCCAGGCCCGCCACGGCCAGCAGATATTTGGACATGAAGCCCATGGTCATGGGAATGCCGATCATGCTCAGGGCCCCCAGGGAGAAGGCAAAGCCCGCCAGAGGGAAGGCATAGCCGCTGCCCTGCAAATCCTTGAACCGCTTGCTTCCCCCCACCGCGTCGGACAGCCGGGAGGCGGAGAGAAACAGCACCGGCTTGGTCACGGCGTGGGTGAGGATATGGAACAGCGCCCCGATCACACCGGAAGCCGGGCTGATGCCGATCCCTAAGTACACATAGCCGATCTGGGCGGCGGAGGAGTTGGCCAGCATCCGGAAAATGTCGTTTTCCTGGATGGCCCCGATGGAGCCGAAGATCATGCCGCAGATGCCGAAGACGAACAGCACATTCTGCACTCCGCTGCCGTAGAAGACTTCGGTGCCGAAGCCGGAGAAAATCACTTTTAACAGGAAGAAAATGTAGCCCTTGGATACCAGCCCCGAGAGAATGGCCGAGGAACAGGGGGTGGCGCAGCCATAGGTGTCGGGCATCCAGTAGTGGAAGGGGAAGAGGCCACTTTTGATGGCCAGACCCACGGTAATCAGGCAGATGGAGCTGGTGAGGGGAATCCGGTAGTCCCCGGTCTCCCAGAGCCGGGCTGCCGCCTCATGGAGGCTGGGCAGGAGCAGATGGCCGGTGATGCTGTAAAGGATGGTTACGCCCAGCAGGAACAGGCCCGACCCCACCAGGCTGAAAATCATGTAGCGCACGGAAGCCAGAATGGCCCGGCCGGTCTGCCGGATCATCAGAATGCCGCAGGAGGCCAGGGTGCAGATTTCAATGAACACATAGCCGGTGAAAATGTCGTTGGTGTAGGCGAGAACCAGCAGGGCAGCCTGAATCAGATCCGTCATCACGAAATAGAACTGACGCTTGCCGGCCTCCAAATCCTGGGTCAGAGCGATCTTGGCTCCCTGCATACACAAAAACATCACGGCGGCGAAGACGAAGGAGAAAAAGCTCTCCAGAATCCCCAGCCGGATTTCGTTGCCCCAGGGATGGGGGAAGTGCCCCATGAGGTAGGTTATGGGCTCACCCCGCTGCCACACCATTCCCAGCACCAGCAGGGAACACACCGCCACACCAAGGCTCAGGCACATGGACAGCCGCCGGGCCCATTTTCCGCTGAGCACCGAGCAGACCACACTGCAGACCAGGCTGGCCACAATGCACAGCAGGGGTAAATTGGCGATAAAGCTCATTTTTCCCCCTCCTTCTGCCGGGCAAGCATATAGATTTCGTCCAAATCCAGGGTGTGATACCGCTCATAGAGCCTGACGGTGAGGGCCAGCATCACGGCGGTGACGGAGACGGACACCACAATGCCGGTCAGCACCAGCCCGGCGGGCAGGGGATTTCCGTAGCGCTGTACATCCGTCACCCCGTCCACAATGATGGGGGCGGTGCGGCCCTCAATGTAGCCCATAGAGGTCAGCAGCAGGCAGGAGGCCGTGTCCATGATGTTCAGGCCCAGGATTTTCTTGAACAGGTTCCGGTGCAGCAGCAGCGTGGCGAAGCCCACGGCGAAGAGGATCACCGCGATGCAGTTGACCCGGCTGTCCCAAAGCGTTTGCAGCATCAGATACGCCCCCTTTGGAAAATGGAATAGAAGCCATACATGGTGCAGGCCACCACGATGCCCACCGCGATGTTCAGCGGCAGAATCAGCCCGGCGGAGAAGATCATGCCGGGAGTTCCGGGAGAGAAGATGGTTTCCAGGTGGTTGGCCCCGCAGAAGAAGGAGTAGCATTTGGCGAAGCTGTAGAAGCACAGGGCGCACAGCACCACGATGCGGTAGACCTTCAGATTCAAAATCTTGTCCAATGGCTCAAATCCAAAGGCAATGGCATAGAGAATCAGTCCGCCGCCGATCACCGCTCCGCCGGAGAAGCCGCCGCCGGGTCCCAGGTGGCCGCCCAGGATCACATAGATTCCATAGACGATGACCAGGGGCACGATGATCCGGGCGGTGCTTTTCAGCAGCGGGTCAGACTGCATGATTTTCTTTTCCCGCTCCGGCTCTCCGCCGCCCTTCAGATTCAGCAGCAAAATGAACACCGCCGTGGCGGCAGTGTAGAGCACATGGGATTCTCCCAGGGTGTCGAAGGCCCGGTAGTCCAGAATCACACCGGCCACCACGTTCACGGCGCCGGTCTCCTCCATGCCCTTTTCCACATACCGCTCCATCACCTCGTTGTGAGCGGGGGCGTCAGGGGAGCCGAAGGTGGGCAGGTGCTCCACCGTCAGCAGCAGGAAGCCGATCATGATGCAGCAGAGCACCACGGCGAAGAAGGGATAGCTTTTCCGGAAGCTTTTGATCTCCCCCTGCTCCAGGCGGTTGATGGGCTCCAGCTTCCAGGGGTGGTCCTTGCTCCCGCCGTCGGGCTGGGGGAGGGAGGCGCGGTCAGACAGGGCTTCGGTGAAGTCGAATTCCCCGGCGTCCCAGGTTTTCAGCCATTTGCGGAACTCACTTTTTTTCATCTTGCACCTTCTTCCGAATGTCCCGAATTTTTTTCAGCGTCAGAAACAGCAGCACGCTGGACACGCCCGCGCCCACGGCGGCCTCAGTGATGGCCAGGTCCGGGGCCTGGAGCAGCACCCACACAATGGACATGACCACGCTGTAGGCCATGAAGATGACCAGCGAGACCAGCAGATTCCGGGACAGGCAGGTGGCAATGCCGCACACCAGCACCAGCCCCAGCAGCATCAGCTCAATGACATCCATCGGTATCCTCCTCCATTTTCACATGCTCCGCCGCCGTTTCGTCGGTGGCAATTTCCATCCGGCCCACCAGATGGCTGGCGATGGGGCTTCCCACCCAGAGCACCACCAGGGCGGCGAGAAGCTTGGGGATGTAGCTCATGCTCCCGGTGGCAACCATCAGTCCGCCGAAAATTCCGGCCATGGACACCGTATCCAAAATGGCGGCGCAGTGCATCCGGTTCATCACGAAATGGAAACGGAATACCCCCAGAATGCTGATTCCGGCGGAGACAACGCCGCAGAGCATCAGCACGGCGGCAACAATATAACGAATGGTTTCAAACATCGTCGAATTCCTCCTGTTCCTGATGGGAGGCAATGCTGATCTTTGCCAGCACCACCACCGCCAGAAAGCTGATCATGCAGTAGATCAGGCACACGTCCAGCAGCCAGCTCTGTTCCAGCAGCACCGCCAGCACGCCGATGGCGGCGGTGGTCAGGCTGCCGGTCATGTTGATGCCCAGAATCCGGTCGGCCATCCGGGGGCCCCGAATGGCCCGGAGCAGGGAGAAAAACAGCCCGGCGGTGATGGCGAGCAGCACGCCGATCAGAAGATAAGTAAACCAGCGATCCATCATGCCGCCTCCAATCTGCGAATCCAGCGCTGGAAGGTTCCGTCGGGGGAGGTGTCCAGCATGGATTTATCCAGGCAGTGGACGGTGAGCTTGTCCCCCTCCACCTGGACAGTAATGGTTCCGGGGGTCAGGGTGATGGAATTGGCCAGCAGGAATTTTCCATAGTCGGTTTTCAAATCCGTGCGGAATGTCACCAGGGTGGGAGTGACCACATAGCGCCGGAACAGAATGTCCCTTGCCACCACCAGTCCGGCCTTGATGATCTCCCAGAACAGCACCGGCACATAGGCGCACAGAATGGGCGCTTTTTGCGCAAGACGGAGCTCCCGGGCCGGGGTGTAGCCGAAGAGCTTCCACTCCAGCACGGCCATCAACGCCACAATGGCGAGCCCCAGGAAGACGATCTCCCAGGTGAGCCTGCCGTTTAAGAGCAGCCAAAACAGAAACAAGATTATATACATGAAATACCTCCTTACACACGTTTTCACAATTGTCTATCATACCATAATTTGGCGGAGATTTCATTAAGAAAATGAAGGAATTATGAACAAAAAATTGGAAAATCCCCGGGCTGAAAATGTCAAAACGAAACGGAAAGGATCAAAAAAGCAACCGGTGGTGTATTGGAAAAGGGGAGTGGAATACTACGCCGCCGGGGAATACCTCTATAAATGTAAGGTGGCGGGGGACTTCACCTGGTTCCAGGGCTATGAGGAAATCTACTGCAACCAGAAAAAGGTGTACGA
>CAZYWM010000068.1:0-1186 GCA_964651615.1 uncultured Oscillospiraceae bacterium
TCGGAAGCGGCCTGCATCTTGAACTTGTCCATGGCCTCACGGGCCTGGGGGACATTGATCTGGTTGTTGCTCTTCATTTCGATTCTCTCCTTTGTCATTTTTCCCGGAAAGTCAAAGGCGCTTTCTCCGGGAAAACGACTTTTTCCTTCCGTGACCATATCATTTGCAGATGTGCTTTTCTTATGAGTGGAGAGTAGCGGAAAGACTGGGAATTTGCGGAATGTTTGGTTTTTTTACCGGATTCGCTGTTTTGCCCCCCAGCCGTCTTCGTTTGCCGCAGCTTCTTGAGTGTGTAAAAAGCTAATTTGCTTCCCCATATTCTGCTAATTCCATTATACTCTTTCCGTTTGTTTTGCTGCCAATGTCAAAAATTATGATGGCCACTACTATGCCACAAATCTGGCTCTTCCCATTATTGGTCCGCTGGTCAGTTTTCCCTTGTCATAAGTATACTGCAAGGAAGTGGTATTGGCAACTCCTGTTTGCAAAATTCTATCGGAAGCATCATAGGACACGGTGCGGCAGGTTCCCTTGGGATCGATGATGATATTTTTAATGTTCGTAGCAAAACTGAATAAAAAGAAGAGCCATGGCTATCCAAACAGCCACCCTTGAAAGCACGGGAACGGTGTGGGCATTTTTCGCCACCCGTACCGCAAAGAAGTATTTACGGCAGCAACTGCCAATTACAAGGAAGAAGTGTTGTTTGGGGTAAATTACCGCTCCGACCTGATCACGGCAAATGTTACTCGGTATAACGGCGGCTATACAATATCACCGGGCTTGACACTTTTGAGGAGTACAAGCAGGACTTAACACTGTGCTGCACATCAAAAAAGTGGAATCACGAAAGCATGACATAATATTGAAAAATCTGCCCTGCTGTGTTATACTTTTTAATGGTTATTTATAGCCTTGCACAGGGGGACATATTTTATGGTTTACAACTATAACAGGCTTTGGAAACTGTTGATTGATAAAGGCATGACCAAAACGCAAATGCGCAAAACGGCGGGTATCAGCACGAATATTCTTGCAAAAATGGGCAAAGGCGAGCCCGTGGCCATGGACAGCCTTGCAAAGATAGCAACAGCCTTGAATTGCGGACTTGACGATATTGTAGAAATACAGAAAGGGGTTTAGAATATGAAATACTTTAGAGATTATCAACCAGACGAACGAAGAA
>CAZYWM010000068.1:1286-10520 GCA_964651615.1 uncultured Oscillospiraceae bacterium
AAAGGGGTTTAGAATATGAAATACTTTAGAGATTATCAACCAGACGAACGAAGAAATTACATAACTCTCTCGACAGGCGAATATTACCCCGATATTCTGGAAGATGCCTGCCGCCTGTATTTGCCAGTTCTGGAAACCTTTTCGCAAATGTTGAATCGTTCTGAAAGCTCTTGTGCGCTGTTTATGAATATTGCGCAAACACCTAACCAATGGATGCGCATCCAACTTTGCCGAGTTTTCCGAAAGTATGTTTCCCCCGAAACGCCCGTTGAGATGTTAAAGAAGAAATCACAAGCCCGTAAAATATGTGATGATTTTGGGGAAGGTTTTCGCCCTATTCATATTGTACAAGCCAAATTCGATGCACGTCCTCTGCCTGATGAAGCTTTATGCGCTATTCTTTGGGAATACAAGGATAGGGGGAAAAAGGGCTATGACCTGACAGATAAATTCTTTGATATGGTGCAGGGAAAATTCCCGGATTTGGCTATTTGGGGTCCCCGTGGTGCTGGTGCAGACGTCCAGGCAAGCCACATATGGAATGACTATCCCAACGGCAGCCGCCCGTTAGATTTTGTTATTTCCTCGGATGATAAGAAAACAATTTATGCTGTTGGACTTGCTCGCTATGATGGTGATAGAGGCGGTGCGCAGGAAGATGATAGAACCGGCGGCTATAAAAACTGCGCTGACGAAGTGTTGCAATATGTTCATTCCCATGGGCTGAAAACGAAGGTAATTTTTCTGAATGATGGCCCCGGCCTGTTGTTGGGTTCAATGTGGGAGGATTATTGCCGAATTGAGGAACGCTATCCCGATGAGGTAAAAGTTATTACTTTGCGTATGATAGATGAACGCCTTAAACGAGATTGGCTAACAGGAGAATGATATAATGGCAACAGGTGTATCCCCAAAAGGAACTAAAAAATCACCCGTTTTACAAGTTTGCGTAACCTATGATGGGAAAACCAGCGAAGCCGATGTTTTGGGCGCGCCTTATGCAGAGTTTCAGACCATTAGCACAATAAACGGTGGTGGAGAAAATACACTGTTTTACGGCGATAACCTTGACGCATTGCTATATATGTTGAATAATGGGTATAAAGGTAAAACCACTTTGATTTATATTGACCCACCATTTTCAACAGCCGCAAACTTTGTTAATAGAGATCAGTCTCACGCATATAGTGACGCTTTACGGGGTGCCGAATATGTAGAATTTTTACGCAAACGCTTGATTGTTATGCGCGAATTACTTTCAGACAGTGGAAGTATTTACTTGCATCTTGATGGCAATATGGCGTTTACAATGAAACTGATTATGGACGAGATTTTCGGCGAACGAAATTGCAGAGCATTTATAACACGAAAAAAATGTAGCACAAAGAACTATACCAAAAATACTTACGGTAATATTTCTGACTATATTATGTTCTACACTAAAGGTTCATCCTATGTATGGAATAGGCCATTTTCTCCATGGGATTACAACAAAATGATTGACCAATACCCTTATGTTGATGAAAAAACAGGTCGAAGATATAAAAAGGTTCCCATCCATGCCCCCGGAACAAGAAACGGCGAGACAGGAAAAGAGTGGCGAGGAAAAATGCCACCCAAAGGTAAGCATTGGCAATATACCCCTGAGAAACTTGATGAAATGGATGCGGCGGGAGAGATTTATTGGAGCCCCACTGGAAACCCTCGAAGAATGGTTTTTTGTGACCCCGCCAAAGGAATCCCCGTTCAAGATATTTGGCTTGATTATCGTGACAGCATAAACCAAGCGCAACAGACAACTGGTTATCCAACTGAAAAGAATTTTGATATGCTAAAACTCATTGTTGAAGCATCATCCAACCCTGGTGACATAGTTCTTGATTGTTTTGCGGGTAGCGGCACTACTTTGGGCGCTGCGTTTGAAACAGGTAGACATTGGATTGGCGTGGATAATAGCCCCGAAAGTATAAAAGCAATTTTCAAACGATTTGTGACAGGTATGGAAGTTTATGGAGACTACGTTAGCAGTAACTCTACTGTACAAATGTCGATAGACATTGCACCCAAAGCGCCGTTTAGTGTTCAGGTATGTGACGAATACAAGCAAAGCTATCAAGATATGGAACTTCCCACCATATCGTCCGCAATCTTTTAGTATTGCTTTGCAGATTTTAGCCGCAAGCACAGATTAACGAACGTACGCAAATCTACAAAATATTGTGCGATAAAAAAAGCCCTGTATTTGGTGTCAAATCGGGGCTGCGAATAACTTTTCGCTCAAAAAAAATACGCACATCAAAACGGCTGCAGCCTCAACCTGGCTGCAGCCGTTTCTTATGCTTTTGGGGAGCGGAATGCGTGTATAAGGGATTATTTCACAGCCACAGGACGGCTGGCCTTCACGGTTTTTCCCTTGTAGGTTACGGCGGCGGTAATCAGCGCAGTGCCGGGAGCAACGGCGGTGACAACGCCGTCAGCATCCACCACCGCCACGGATTCATTGGAGGAGGTGAACACAGGCTTGTTTTTGCTCAGGCACAGCCGGGAGGTATCCTCCAGGGTGGCGACCACCTTAATGAGGCCGGTCTGGCCGGGCGTGTAGACGGTTCTGTCCTGGTCGGCATAAACCGTAGCCAGCTCCGCGTCCCATTTGCCCGCCACCGTAAAGGTATCCTGGCAGGGCAGGTTTGCGCTGTCGGGGCCAACGCTGACCTGATACACGCCCTCTTCAATGACCATCTTCTTATAGAAATTGCTCCAGAAGGTCACATCCTTTAAGGGCACCTGGATGGTGACGGTTTTGGTCTCGCCGGGCTGAATCTCCACCTTTTCAAAGCCTTTCAGCTGCTTGAAGGGCCGGTGGGCGCCGGGGACCTCCCCCTCCACAATCCGGCTGATATACAGCTGCACGATTTCCTTGCCGGCCATGTCTCCAGTGTTTTTCACATCCACACTGACCTGCAGGGTGTCTCCGGCCTTGAGCTCCTTCTGAGAGAGCCGCAAATTGCTGTATTCAAATGTGGTGTAATGCAGTCCATAGCCGAAGGGGAACCGGGGCTGCTCGTCGAAGTACCAATAGGTGCGGCCGTGGTCCTGGGTGAGCACGTCGGCCTTGCGGATGCCGTAGTCGTTGATCTGGGGCAGCTGGCTGTCGTCTTTGTACCATGTGGCGGTGAGCTTGCCGTTGGGGTTGACCTTTCCGAAGAGCACATTGGCAATGGCCGCGCCCTGGGACTGGCCGGCGTAGGTGGCGCAGAGCAGGGTATGGGCCTTATCCAGGGCAGGATCGCCGATGGTACCCATCACAATCAGGACGGTGACGGTATTGGGGTTGACCTCCAGCATTTTTTCCAGGAAGGCGCCCTGGCCTGAGGGCAGCGCAATGCTCTGGCGGTCGGAGCCCTCCGAGGCAGTGCAGTTGTCCGTGCCCGCCACGAAAATAACCAGGTCGGCATCCTTCGCCTTTTCTAGAGCCCGGGCCTGCAGAACCGCGTTGTCCGCTCTCTGGTCGGGGTCCGGACGGCTTTCATGGGGGATAAATTCGGGCATTGCCGCCGGGTCGGCGGAAGCGCTCTTCTGGACGCCCATCATCGAGCTCATGATGGAGGCCACATCCACACCGGGAACAGCATCCAGCATTTCCATCATGCCGCCGCCGAATTCCTTCTGGGAGCACCAGCCCTTTTCATACTCCACCTGAATGCCGGTGCCGGCCACCGCGTCCCGGATGCCATCCAGAGCCATGTAGTCCACCGTGGTATCCAGGTTGCTGAACAGGCCGCCCTGACCGGCGGAATAGCCGCCCAGCTCCCGGTAGTTGGCATTGGGGCCCACCACCAGAATCTTTTTCAGGCCCTCCGTCTTGATGGGGAGCAGTCCCTTTTCGTTTTTCAGCAGCACAATGGTATCGTTTGCCATATCCGTTGCCAAGTCGGCATGGGCCTTGCTGTTCAGGCTCTCGGCGCCCAGGCTGTCCCAGGGGGTGCTGCCCTTGGGATCAAACAGTCCCTGGCGGAACAGGGAGGTCACATTGCGGACGACAGCGTGATCGATCTGATCCTCTGTAATCAGGCCGCGGTCATAGGCGGATTTCAAGTTATTCACATGCTCGTTGCCGCAGGACAGATCACAGCCCTCAATAAGGGAAGCAGCGCAGGCCTCATCCATATCATTGAAATAGTAGTGCGCCAGCGGCATTTTGTCCCCGCCCTGCATCATGCTAATCATGGGCTGAACGTAGCACTGGGCCACCGCGCCGCAATCGGAGGTCACATAGCCGTCGAAGCCCCACTCCTCCCGCAGCAGGGTGGTCATCACGAAGGGATTCACCGCGGCGGGAACACCGTTGATCCGGTTGTAGCTGATCATCACGGATTCCGCTTTGCCCTCTCGGAAGGCATACTCGAATACACGGGCGTAGTATTCCCGCTGGGTCTTTTCATCGGCAAAGGAGATGCCGGTGTTGCGGTTATTTTCCGAGGAGTTCAACATGAAATGCTTGGGGGTCGCGGCGGCCTTTACGTATTTCTCATCGCCGCCCTGGAAGCCGCGGATGTAAGCAGCCGCCATTTTGCCTCCCAGGAAGGGGTCCTCGCCAAAGTTCTCGTCGCTGCGGCCGTTTCTGGGGTCCTTGCTCAGGTTGATGGTGGGGCACCAGAAGCTCAGAGACTCGCCGGAGATATTATGGGCAGCCCGAATCTCGTCGGAAATTTGAGCAGTGACCTTGCTGATCTTCTCCCGGTCCCAGCTCTGGCCCATTGCCAGGCAGGTGGGATAGGAGGTGACATTGTAGTGGTTGTCGGTGAAATAGTTCAGCGCGTTGATGCCATGGCTTGCCTCATTGGCAAAGTGATGGGCGGGAATGCCCAGGCTTGGGATTGGCGCCGTCCAAGCGCCGCACCAGGTAATTTTTTCCTCCAAGGTCATGCGGCTGACCAAATCCGCCGCCCGCTCCTCAAAAGAAAGGGATGTGTCTTTGAATTTTTCCATGATAAATGGCTCCTTTCGTTGGTTTCAATCTACAGCTACACCCCGTTTCGGGGCAGAATATTCAAATTGTCTCTCAGCGGCGGGTATAGACATCCTCCCCCAAAATCAGGGTATCGCCGCCTTTGATGGTAAAGTCGCAGATTTGAGAATTGGCAACGCCCATAACGCTGACCGTCAGCCGAAGCCGTCCGCCCCGGAGCACCTCATAGGTCATGGTGCCGAAGGAGTCGGAATCCTGGGACACCTTGGTGCCGTCTGCGGCGGTCACCTCTTCATACAGTCTGACCCAGCCGTCCTTTGTAAAGGTGGCGTATTTGCCGCCATTGCCATTGAAGGAATCGCAGAACCACTCCCCCACCAGCTGCTCCCGGTTTTGGGTCTGAAAAATCGGCGACAGAACCATGGAAAGTACAAGCAGAACAATCAGCACACCGCAAAGAGCGATGGCGATCAGGTAGGCAGTTTTCTTCATAGCACGGAAACCTTTCCAGTTAGAATTTGTGCGCCCTGGGGTAAGCCCCCAGGGCGCACCCTTGAGAATGAGTTTGGGAACGAATTATGCCACTACGGAATATTTCTCGTTGGCAGCCTTGGCCACCGCCCGCTTTGTCTTGATTTCCGTAATCAGGTTCTGATTTGCGGAGAACACCAGCAGCGCCAGCAGGAAGACACCGGTGAGAATCTGATTGACGGAGCTGCTCAGGCCGCAGGACACCAGGCCGGTGTTGAGAATCCGCATGGTCACAACACCCACGACAATGCCTATCGGCAGTCCGCAGTAGCGGGCCAGGAAGGAGGCCACGAAGAAGCCCATCATGGAATCGAAAATCGCGGTAACGGAGGACAGATTGCTGGGAACCGCAATGCTGGTGTGATTGCCCACGTAGATAACCGCAGCGATGCCCGCAAACAGGCCAGTGAGCATGTAGGAGATCAGCTTGGTCTTGGGCAGGCTGACACCGGAACGGTAGGCAACATCCTGATTGGCGCCAATCACCGCCATGTTCTTGCCGTGTACAGTGAAGGTCTGGATGATAAAGTAAATCACAAACGCCACTGCCAGCACGATGAAGCAGTAGGGACTGGTGGACAGGATGCCCTGGGCCCGCTTGGTGCTCAGACCGCCGGATACGAACAGCCGGGGCAGGCCCTCATACACCATGGCCAGGCCGATGGACAGCACCAGGGAGGGAACCTTGAAGAAATTGTAGGCCAGGCCGCTGATGGTGGAAACGCAGATGGCAATCAGGACGCAGAACAGCGCGATTCCGGGAACGCCCCAACCAAGGGACAGGGCCAGATTGCCGCCCAGGATTGCGCTGACGGTGACCACAGCGCCGATGGAGAAGTCCCACATGCCCATGGTCATGTTCATGGACATTGCCATGCAGAGAATACACGGATACACGGAGGTACGCAGAATTGCCAGCATGATGGCGGATGACGCGAAGCGGCCGGAGGTGGCCACCAGGAAGAACAGGTAGAACACCACAGGGAGCATAATCGTCATCAGTAGTTTTTTCACAAATTTCATTTTGTTGCTCCTAACATTGGGGATCGCTTCCGGACTGAAAAAGGAAGCAATTCAGTCGTTTGGATTCCGATTATCCCAGACGATCCTTTACGGGGCAGGCCTCCAGCAGATGAGCATTGGAAGCAGCCACATTATCAATGGTGTAATCCTCGGCGTACTTGGCGTACAGAGCCTCATCGGCATCGGGGTTGAACTCGACACACAGGTCCAGAACCTGCTCAGCGGTCATGGGGAAGATGTTCAGGAAGGACATGTTCCACATGTTGCACATCTCTTCATAGTTGTGCAGCTCCAGGAAGTGACGGCGCATCTGCACAGAGGTATCGGCAAGAATCTCGTGGCCGGTGAGCTTGTTGTACAGCAGGGTGGTGGCGATAACCAGGGAGGGGAACTGGTCGGTGGCGCAGTAGGCAATCAGGTCGTCCTGGAACAGGTCCTGATAGCTCTCGCACAGGTCAGTGACAGCCAGCTTCACACCACGGTCAGCAGCGCCGGTGTTGTACCAGATGGAGGTCACGTCCAGGCCGTTGGAAACCACCAGGCCTTCCAGCTCGGGGTAGGCGCACAGAATCTGCTCGATGGCGTTCAGGGACTCATCACCGCCGGCGGTGGAGTAACGGTAAGAGGTCAGCACTTCCAGCTCGGGGTAATCCTCCAGCGCATCCAGGATGCCGGAGGAGCGGATTTCCGCCTGGGTGGTGCCGGGCTGAGGAGCGACCCAAGCGATCTTGCGGCAGCCTGCCTCATACAGGGCCTTTACGGAGTTATAGGTGGAAACATAGTCGTCATCGATGACGTTGCCGCAGAACAGGCCGCTTTCATTGGCTGTTTTCAGCATTTCGTCATTCATCTGGTTCAGGGCGCCCACGAAAGGAACATTGGCACGGATACAGGCGTCAATGGAAGCGCCGTCCATCATACCGGAGACAATGCCGTCGCAGCCGGCCTGGCACAGGTTTTCAATGGCATCGGAAACGAAAGTGGTGGAGCTGGTATCCCACTCCACGAAAATCAGTTCGCAGTGCAGAACATCGCAGGCATAGCGGACAGAGCGCTCGTACATGGACCACAGCAGGTCGGCAGAGGACATCCAGGAGAAGCCAATCTTGAAGCTGGGCTTGGTGCTCCAGTCCACATCGGCATATTTGCCATAATCCAGAACGTAATTAGAGGTCTCACCCATGGGGTAGGCATCCTCGGCCATTGCTTTGGTACCGTAGGCGGCGATGCTAAGGAACATCATAACTGCGAGCATCGCACAGAGAATCTTTTTCAGCGAAGAGTTTGACATTTTTATTCCTCCATTTCTAATTTTTCTAAAACGCTTCCGCGTATTTAGATGGGGTTTCTCAGCTGACCAGTACGCCCTTGCTCTTGTCGTAGGTGGAGAACACGATCACCAGGTACAAAACACCCTTGAAGGTCTCCAGCAGAGCGGGAATCAGGCCCATCAGCGTCAGGCCGTTGGTCAGAATGGTTACGATCAGCGCACCGACGATGGCGTTAACCAGCTTGAACCGGGAGCCGCCGGTGAGGGGGTTGCCGCCCAGCACCATGCCGATCATCACGTTCAGCATGATGCCGGCACCGGCAGAAGCGGTGGTGTAGCCCATGCGGGTCAGGGTGAAGAAGCCGCCGATGCCGCAGCAAGCGCCCAGGATGCAGAAGCCGATGCAGGTGACCAGCACCACATTGATGCCGCCCTGGACAGCGGTTTCCCGGTTGGCGCCGATGGCCTTCAGCTTGGGACCCAGTTTTGTCTGGTGGAACAGATAGTAGGTAACCGCCAGCACGATCACCAGCGCCACCGCACGGACGGAAGCGTCATTCAGCCAGGAGGTGGCGCGGAAATCGATGGTGTATTCCTTCTGCACCAGGGTAATCAGCACACCCTGCAGGGCGTACATCATGCACATGGTCACAATGAAGACCGGCACCTTCAAATACTGGAAAATCAGAGCGGTAATCAGCTCCAGCAGCGCGCCGGTGATCATTGCCGCAATCAGCGCCACATACCAGGGCGCTCCCGCCCGCAGGGTGACAGCGGCGGAGAAGCAGCACATACCCAGAATGGCGCCCACGGACATATCCATGGCACCGGTGGCATAAATGAAGCAGGCTCCGGCCACCACGATGACACTGGTAAAGCACTGATTGATCAGGTTTTGTACGTTCTGGGGGTCCATAAATTTGCTTCCGCAGGCGATGCAGAAGAAAATAATGATGAACGCCAGGCCGCAGTAGGGCAGCAGCGCGGTGGTCAGCTGCTTCCGTCTTGCTTTTTTATTGAGAGACTCCTGAATGGAAGTATCTACCGTTGTTTTGTTGCTCATATTTCTCTCCTCCCATCAGATGATATACTCAATGAGCTGGGAGTCGGTCACATCGGGAGAACGCATGACCTCCGCAGCGATGCGGCCGTCTTTCATGATGACCATCCGGTCGCTCATGCCAATCAGCTCCACCAGCTCCTCCGAGATCATGACGATGCCCATTCCCTGCTTCTTCATGTTGTTGATCAGCTTGTACATATCCGCCTTGACGCCAATGTCGATGCCGCGGGTGGGGCAGTCCAAAATCAGAACGTCACAATTCGCGCCCATCCACTTGGCGAAAGCCACCTTCTGCTTGTTGCCGCCGGACAGCTCGGTACAGAACTGCTTCGCGGATACGCACTTGATGCGCAGACTCTTTACCTGCTCGTCGGCTTC
>CAZYWM010000069.1:0-1170 GCA_964651615.1 uncultured Oscillospiraceae bacterium
TGTCCATGTGGATCATCTGCGGTTTTTGGGATTGCGCTCGGTGTTCCCCCAGGCGGAGCAGTGGATCATCCCCATGGAGAAAGAGGAGCGGTTGAAGTTTTACAGGCAGCGGCTGGATACGCTTCGCCAGTACACCGCGGTATTCGCGGCGTCGGACTATTACGCGGCGGATTTCCTGTATTTTGTCCGCTCCCAGGGCATCCGGGTGCCGGAGGAGATGTCGGTGGCAGGATTTGACAACAACGCCCTGTCAACCCAGCTCTACCCGGCGCTGACAACCATCGGCCAGGACCACAAAAAGCGGGCCGAGCTGGCAGTGGAGCTGCTGCAAAAGCTGCGCCGCCAGGAGCAGGTCCTTCCCGAATACCTGCTCCCGGTGACACTGATCGCGCGCCACAGCACGGGGGAAAAGATATGAGATACAAGATATGAGATACGAGATAATTAGGGAAGCTCTGATTAAATGGGCAAGAGCTGACAGCGAGGGATTTTGGCTCAGCCGAAAGTAATGGAATTGAGGGAATACTTTGTGTATTTCCCAATTTCATTACTGCACGGATGAGCCAAAAGACCCGCTGCTCAGCCGAAGACCATTTATTCAGAGGTTCCTTAGGAGTTAGGAATGAGGAATTACGCTCATGCCCCGTAGGGGCGGGTCAGAAATAGATAATAGATAATAGATAAACTTCCTGCACCCGTAGGGGCGAGTCTTGACTCGCCCCTACAGTAAAAAGGGCGGTGCGGCAGCGCGCGGCTCAAGACCCGCCCCTGCGGGATGATGGCATTTTCGCGAGGAAGGCTTTGGCGATGCGGAATTATTGGGTGGATTGCGTCATTTTTGTACAACTATTAATTGACTACAGTTCAACGATATGCTATTATAAAACTAGGAAGTGCTTTTGATGGTTCGGTGCGTACACCAAAGGCCTTTCCGTTCCCGCTTCATTTCAGGAAAAACATCGAACAGGAGGAAAGCGCATGAAGAAAAGATTTGTATGCATGTTACTTGTATTGGCAGTCACGGCATTGATGGCCGTCACCGCGTCTGCGCAGAGCGCTGATACCGCCCTGCCGGAACGGGAATCAGCAATCGCAAACCCGCAGCTGTCACGGGCGCTCCAGTTGGCTCAGATACATGAAGCAACGAAAGAGAATTCCGCCCTGCTGGAA
>CAZYWM010000069.1:1270-5252 GCA_964651615.1 uncultured Oscillospiraceae bacterium
CCGAATTGATGATCCGGAGCTGATTGCAGAGCTGTGGAGCGCTATGGTATCCAGAGGCCCTGCCGGGCAGTCCTGCTGCGACAACCCATCCCATGTCACTTATTACTATGAAGAGCATCTCTATGAGCCTCCCGCACCCGCCCGGTGTACGTTTCAACGCACTGAGCTTGTCGTGTGCCAGAATTGCGGTTCAACCATTTCCCGCGCGGTTGTAGAGGAAGGCACACACACGCACGAGTAACCCCCGCGTCATTAAAAACTGCCGCAAGGAAAATCCTTGCGGCAGTTGCTTTTTTACAGGCCAGCCTGTTCCAGCAGGGCGGGAATCTTGGACTCCCAGCCCAGGGACATGATGTGCACGCCCTGGCAGTAGGGCTTGCACTCCCGGATGATCCGGGCGGCGATCTCCACGCCGGTGATGCCGGCCTTGGTCTTCTCCTTGTCGGCCTGGAGCTCGGCGATCAGCTCGTCGGGAATATGGACACCGGCCACGTTGTTGTTCATGAACTTGCACATGCCGGCAGACTTGGGAATGATGATGCCCACCTGGACGGGCTTGCCAAACTGCTTGGCCTGCTCCATGAACTTGATGAACTTCTCGGGCTCAAACACGGCCTGGGTCTGGAAATACTGGGCGCCGGCCTTGACCTTGCGCTCCATCTTCACCAGCTGGGCATCCACGGAGTCGGAGCAGGGGGAGACAACAGCGCCCTTGGCAAACTTGGGGGGCTCGCCCACCAGGGCGTTTCCACCCAGGTCCACGCCGGTTTCCAGCAGGGAGGCGGTGTGCAGCAGAGACACGGAATCCAGGTCGAACACGGGCTTGGCCTGGGGATGGTCGCCCAGCTTGGTGTGGTCGCCGGTGAGGCACAGGATGTTGTCAATGCCCAGCATGGCGGCGCTGAGCAGGTCGGACTCCAGAGCGATGCGGTTCCGGTCCCGGCAGGTCAGCTGGAAGATGGGGTTCAGGCCCGCGTCCTTCAGCACCTTGCAGGTAGCCAGGGACCCCAGCCGCATCACAGAGGACTGGTTATCGGTGACATTGACAAAATGCACATTGGTGAGGTACTTCTTGGCCTCTTCCACCATGCCGTCAATATGAATTCCTTTGGGAGGGCCCACCTCGGCGGAAACCACAAACTCACCGTTATCGAACAGTTCAGTAATTCTCATAATTTGATTCGCTCCTCAGTTTATTCAGATTCTTTGACGGCCTTGGTGGCCTCGTCGGTGTTGAAGTCATGCAGCTGAACGGGGAAGCCCAGCACGTCCAGACGGCCCTGGGCCTTCAGGCGCTGGATGATCCGCTCCCAGCCGCACTCCATGTCGGGGCAGACCTCGCACTTGCCGTTCTTGGTGCCGCCGCAGGGGCCGTTGACCAGGCTCTTGGAGCAGGCGGTGATGGGGCAGATGCCGCCGGTGAGATTCAGAAAGCAGGTTCCGCACTGGCCGCAGTCATATTCCAGAGGGGTAACGCCCTGGAAGCCGGGAAGCTCCACGGTGTCGCAGCAGGCGTAGACCGGCTTGTCCTCCAGCATCTGGGCAATGGTCTGCACGCCCACGCCGCAGGAGAACACCAGCACCGCGTCCGCCTCGGCGATTTGGGCCATGGGGCCCCGCAGCCGCAGGGCCAGCTCGTCGGGGTTGCACACATAGTCGGTGGTGAGGATTCCAATCACCTTTCCCTGCTCTGTCAGCTTCTTCTGGAGGGCCTTTGCCTCCTCCTCGGGGAAGCCGATCTCCTTGCAGCCATGGCAGTTGATGATGAAGACTTTGCCAGAAGCCAGAGAAGCAATGGTCTCTTCGGATTTCAATTTCGTCATTAACATATATTCTCAGCTCCCTTATTTCTTCTTCAGCAGCGGCGCGACCAGGCCCTTGGCGGCGTTGATCTTGGATACCAGAGGAATCTTGGACGAGCAGATGTACTCGCAGCACTTGCAGGAGAAGCAGTCCATCACGTTCAGCTTCAGCAGGCCTTCCGCGTCGCCCAGCTCACCCAGCTTATAAATTTCCAGAGGAGCCAGCTCCATGGGGCACACGTCCACGCAGCGGCCGCACTTGATGCACTCCTTGGGCTCGGTGTGGTCGGCGGCAATGGCGATGATGCCGTTGGAGCCCTTGAGGATGGGCACATGGGTATCGGCGATGGGGGTGCCCATCATGGGGCCGCCCATTTTCAGCACCACGTCCTCACCGGTGATGCCGCCGCAGTGGTCGATGATCTCCTGGACGCTGGTGCCCAGCTTCACAATGTAGTTGCCGGGATTCTTGATGAACTCGCCGGTGACGGACACCACCCGCTCCACCAGGGGCATGCCCTTCTGGATGGCGTCGGAGATGGCCTTGGCGGTGGAGGCGTTGCTCACCACGCAGCCCACGTCGGCGGGAAGCTTGCCGCTGGGCACCTGGCGGCCCATGACCTTCTTGATGAGCATCTTTTCAGCGCCCTCGGGGTACTGGGTCTTGGCGGCGCAGACGCGGATATTGTGGTAGGGAGCCACCTTTTCCTCCATCAGGGCGATGGCGTCAGGCTTGTTGTCCTCGATGAGGATCACGCCCTCCGGGGCGCTGACGGCCTTCATCATGGCCCGCAGACCGAACACGATCTCGTCGGCGTACTCCAGCAGCACCCGATGGTCGGCGGTCAGGTAGGGCTCGCACTCGGAACCGTTGATGAGCACGGCGTCGATGGGCTTGCCGGGCTTCAGCTTGACATAGGTGGGGAAGGTGGCGCCGCCCATGCCCACGATGCCCTTGTTCTTGACGATCTCAACGATCTCGTCGGGGGTCAGCTCCTCCAGGGACTTCCCCGGCACCACGGATTCATGGAGGGTATTCTTGCCGTCGTTGCGAATGACCACGCTGAGCACGCCGGGTCCCTTGTTGGGATGGGTGTGGGGCTCCACCGCCACCACGGTGCCGCTGACGCTGGAGTGGACGGGCGCGCTGATGAACCCGGCCTGCTCGCCGATGACCTGGCCCACCTTCACATAGTCGCCGGGCTGAACCACAGGGGTGGCCGGCGCGCCGATGTGCATGGACAGGGGCAGGATGACGGTATCGGGCTCGGGGAATTTCTGCAAAGCCAGATGCTCGGTAAATTCCTTGTTCTCGGTGGGATGGACGCCGCCGTAGAAGCCCTCGTACCGCTTGGCCCGGGCCTGGGCCACATAGGTCTTGATGGATTCCACATCATTGACGGAGTAATCCCGAAGCTGGATGGGCTGATCCAGGAATTCCTTGGTTCTGCCCTGCTTTTCCAGGCGCTGGTAAATCTTCTCCCAGGCGCAGTCCTTCTTGGGGTCGATTTCGCATTTGCCGTTCTTGGCGCCGCCGCACTGGCCGTTGACCAGGCCCTTGGAGCAGTCCACAATGGGGCAGATGCCGCCGGTGACGTTCAGATAGCACTGGGCGCAGGCACCGCAGGTCTTCTGGGTCAGGGCCATGCCATGGTGGCCGGTGTAGTTCAGGGAGTTGGTCCCGGTGAACACAGGCAGCTGCTCCATGTCCGCCACGGTCTGCACACCCAGGCCACAGGAGATAACCACCACATTCTCAGTTCCCTCCGGGATGATGCCTTCCAGTTTCTTCCCGGTCTGCACCTTGTTGCACAGGAAGTCCACCTTGGCGGTGCCGGTGATGTGCTTGCCCTGAGCCTGGGCCATGGCCGTGAAGCTGTCACACTCCGGCTCCTGGGTGGTATCAAACTCCTTGAAGCACTTGTTGCAGGCGACCACAAACAGGTTGTCCTTCCCAGCAAGCAGAGCTTCCAGCTCTTCCTTGCTCTTTAACACATACTTGGTATAATCCACCAAATATCACCTTCTTATCGATTTCTTCTTCGTTTGCATGCAAACGACTATATTCTGAATTATATCATATTCCCCCCGCAAATGTCCAGTCCCTCGCTATATTTTTCCACCACATAGGACCGCAGGAGGGAGATATAAGATATGGGATATGAGATACGAGATAATTA
>CAZYWM010000069.1:5352-10271 GCA_964651615.1 uncultured Oscillospiraceae bacterium
TAATTAGGAATGAGGAATTAAGCGGACGGCAAGATTCCACCGCGCCCGTAGGGGCGAGTCAAGACCGGCCCCTACAGTAAAAAGAGCACTGCCCACCGGGCGGGGCAAGACCCGCAATCAGAAAGAATTTTCCCCCAGCGACAAAAAAAGGTTGAATTTCCAAAAAACATCTGCTATAATACACCCAATCGAACATGCAGGATTAGTTCATTGGTAGAACGGTCGCTTCCCAAGCCACAGAGGCGGGTTCGATTCCCGTATCCTGCTCCACACAATCCGGCTTGTTTTCGCAAGCCGGATTTCGTTATCCTTTGATGCCCGAGAAAGGAATGACTGACTCATGGACAAAATGAAGCAGCTGGTAGACCGGCTGAATGAATACCGGGACGCCTACTACAATAAAGATGAGAGCCTTGTTTCCGATCAGGAATATGACGCCCTTTTTGACGAGCTGGCGGCCCTGGAGCGGGAAACCGGCATCGTCTACGCCAATTCCCCCACCGCCACCGTGGGTTACAGCGTTGTGAGCAAGCTCCAGAAGGTTTCTCACAACCATCCCCTGCTGTCCCTGGGGAAGACCACCAGCATTCAGGAATTTTCCGCCTATTTTCAGGGGAAGCCCCTGAATCTCATGGGGAAAATGGACGGGCTCACCGCCTCCCTGCTCTACCGGGACGGGGTGCTCGTCAGCGCCGAGAGCCGGGGCAACGGCGAGGTGGGAGAGGACATCACCCACAACGCCCGCACCTTCATCAATCTACCCCAGCGCATTCCCTTCACCGGGGAGCTGATTCTGGACGGGGAGTGCATCATCACCTATCCCGCCTTCCGGGAGATCATCCAGCGGGAGAACACGGAATACAAGAATCCCCGGAACCTGGTCAGCGGCACCGTCCGTCAGCTGGACAGCAAAATCGCCGCCCGCCGGAACGTGCGCTTCATCGCCTGGAAGCTCCACCGGGCGGTGGACGAGGCGGGGGTTTCCCTCCCGGAAACCGCCACCTACAGCGCCGGCTTCGCCTTTTTGGCCTCCCTGGGCTTCCAGGTGGTGCCCCACCGGCTCCTTCAGAATCAGTTTGAAACCGAGCAGGAGCGGCAGGAAGCGCTGAAAGAAGAGATGGAGCAGCTGCAGCAGGAGTGCGCCGCCCTGGGCTACCCCATCGACGGCCTGGTGGGAAGCTTCGACGACGTTTCCTACGGCGTGAGCCTGGGCAGCACCGGCCACCACCCCAAGCACTCCCTGGCCTTCAAATTCTACCAGGATCGGAATGAAACCGTGCTGCGGGAGATTCAGTGGAGCACCAACCGCACCGGCCAGGTGAATCCCGTCGCCATTTTCGACCCGGTGGAGATCGACGGAACCACCGTATCCCGGGCTTCCCTGAACAATGTGAGCATCATCAAGGAGTTGGAGCTGGGCCTGGGGGACACCATTACCGTCATCAAGGCCAACCAGATCATCCCCATGGTCACGGACAACCTGACCCGCTCTGGCAGCTACGTCTTCCCCACCCACTGCGGCAGCTGCGGCAGTCCGCTGGAAAACCGCAATGACAACGGCCGGGAGATGCTCTACTGCGTAAACCCCGACTGCCCCGCCATCCGGCTGGATCAGCTGACCTATTTTGTCAGCCGGGACGCCATGAACATCATGGGCCTGTCCCAGGAGCGGCTGAATGTCCTGATCGGTCAGGGCTTCGTCCGGGATTTTGAGGATATTTACCACCTGAATGAGCACCGGGCAGAATTGGAATCGCTGGAACGCTTCGGCAAGGACAGCGTGGATAATCTGCTCTCCTCCATTGAGGAAAGCCGCAATTGCCGCCTGAGCAACGTGCTCACCGCCATCGGCATTCCGGGCATCGGCAAGAACAACGCCAAGCTCCTGGCCGCCCACTGCTTTGCCGCCAAAAGGGGGAACCCCCTGGAGACGTTTTTGGAACTGGCCCAGGAGGATTTCGACTGGACGGCGCTGGACGGCTTCGGCGAAATCTTGAGCACCGGAATCAACCGCTTTGTCCAGGAAAGCATGGCCCGCATCCAGCCGCTGACCGCGCTTTTGAACATTGCCGACGAGACGCCCGCCGAAGACGCCCCCGCCGCTCTGGCCGGACAGAGCTTCTGCATCACCGGAAAGCTCCTCCACTTCCCCAACCGGGACGCCCTGGTGGAGCAGATCGAGAAGCTGGGGGGCAAGGTCGTCTCCGGCGTCAGCGCCAAGACCAATTACCTCATCACCAACGATAAGGATTCCGGCAGCAGCAAAAATCAAAAGGCCGCCAAATTCGGCACCAAAATCATCTCCGAAGAGGAATTTCTCGCCATGTGCACTTAGGAGATTCAAATGAAAGCAAAGAACATTACCCGTCTGGGGCTGCTTACCACCATTGCCCTGACGATTTTCATGATTGAGGCCCAAATCCCCCCGGTGGTTCCCATTCCGGGGGTGAAGCTGGGGCTTTCCAACATCGTCACCGTGTTCACCGTGTTCACCATCGGCCCCGGGGCGGGAGCGGCGGTGCTGGCCTGCCGGGTGTTTCTGGGGGCGGTGTTCGCCGGAAATTTCAGCACCATTCTCTATTCCGCCGCCGGAGGGAGTCTGGCCATCCTGGTGACGATCGGTTTGCGGAAGATTTTAAAGGAGAATCAGCTCTGGGCCGCCGGGTGCCTGGGAGCCATTGCCCACTCCGTGGGCCAGATGATCGCCGCCATTGCCATCACCCGGACGGTGGGACTGCTGATCTACCTGCCGGTGATGATCGTCATCAGCATCTTTACCGGCCTTTTCACAGGGCTCTGCGCCCAATATCTTGTGAAGCGAGGGGAAAAGCTGTGGAAAACCTTTTTCAAATGAACCTCTCCCGGCAGCAGATCGACGCCATCTCCAATCTGGGCCTGGCCCATATTGGAGACGGGGTGTGGGAGCTGCTGTGCCGGAGCTTCCTGTGCGCCCAGGGGGAGAAGACCGTGGCCCAGCTCCACCACGACACCATTTCCATGGTGAAGGCCCCGGCTCAGGCCGTCTATGCGGACAAGCTCCTCCCTCTGCTGACGGAGCAGGAGGCGGCCTACTACCGCCGGGGGAAGAATTCCCACGTCCACGCCGTCCCCAAGGGGGCCACCCCGGCGGAGTACGCCAAGGCCACCGGCCTGGAAGCGCTGTTTGGAGCGCTGTACCTGTCCGGCCAGACCCAGCGGCTGAACGAGCTTTTCCACGCCATCACAACCCCAGCGGGGGAGATATGAGATATAAGATACAAGATATGAGATACAAGATAATTCGGGAGACTATCTTATATCTCATATCCTATATCTTATATCTTTTCAGGAAGGGGGAGTGTCCATGCTGACCTATGAACTGAAAAAGGCCCCGGGGGTGCCTCTGTATGAGGCCCTCTACCGGTGCATCCGGCAGGACATTCTGGACGGCACCCTGAAGCCCGGGGAGAAGCTGCCCTCCAAGCGGGCGCTGGCCCAGCACCTGGAGCTGGGGAAAATCACTGTGGAGGCCGCCTATGCCCAGCTGCTGGACCAGGGCTACATCCGCTCCCAGGAGAAGGTGGGCTATTTTGTGGAGGCGGTGGAGCGGCCCCAGCCCTCTCCCGCCCCGGTCTGCGCTCCGCGGCAGCGGGAGCCCGCCCAGACGCCTCTGCTGGACCTCACCACCAACGGCACCGGCCACTTTCCCTTCTCCGTGTGGAGCCGCCTCCAGCGGGAGATCATTCTCGATTACGACCGGCAGCTCCTGCTCCCCCTGCCCAACCAGGGCATCCCGGAGCTGCGCAGAGCCATTGCCCATCACCTGGCCACCTTCCGGGGAATCACCGTGGACCCGGAGAACATCCTCATCGGCGCGGGCACCGACTTCCTGTACAATCTGCTCATTCAGCTTTTGGGGCGGGACAAGACCTACGCCGTGGAGGAGCCGGGCTACGGCAAAATTCAAAAAATTTACGATGCCAACGGGGTAAACCGGGTCAGCGTCCCCATGGATGGCCTTGGGGTGATTCCCCAGTCCCTTGGGGATGCCCAGGTGCTCCACATTTCCCCCTCCCACCATTTCCCCACCGGCCTGGTCACGCCCCTGAGCCGCCGCCAGGAGCTGCTCCGCTGGGCGGGGGACACCAACTGGATCATCGAGGACGACTACGACTCCGAGTTCCGCTTCGCCTGCCACCCCCTGCCCGCCCTGCAAAGCATGGCCCCGGACCGGGTGATCTACATCAATTCCTTTTCCAAAAGTCTTGCCCCCTCCATCCGCATCAGCTATGTGGTGCTGCCCCCCCGGCTGATGGAGCAGTTCCGCGGCCGCCTGGGCTTTTACGGCTGCACCGTGCCCAGCTTCGAGCAGTACACCCTGGCCCGGTTTCTCAGCGGAGGGCATTTTGAAAAGCACATCAACCGAATGCGGCGGTTTTACCAGAAGCGCCGGAATCTGGTGGTGGAGGCGCTGTCCCGGTGCGCCGCGGCGGACAGGCTCACCATCCTGGAGCAGGACGCGGGGCTCCATTTTCTGCTGCGGGTGGATACCCAGTGGTCGGATGAGCGCCTGACCCGCTGGCTTCTGGAGCAGGGCATCCGGATTCAGGCGCTGAGCAGCTTCTACCACGACCATCCCCCAGGGGATTTGCACTGCCTGGTGGTAAATTACTCCGGCCTGGAGGAATCCCGGCTGGAAGAAGCCCTGCTCAGACTGGAGAAGGCCCTTCCTTAAAGCAACACCGTACAATAGGAGCCGCGGGCCTCGGCGGATCTTTACTCTTCAGTTTGGAAAATGGGAAATACACAAAGTATTCCGCCATTTTTCGAACTTTGATTGGACACAAAATCTCTCGCCGAGAACCCTTGCCCTATTATGCGGTGCTGCCTTAATCTTCCAATTCCCGCTTGCATTCAGAGTCCGCTCCTATTATAATAGG
>CAZYWM010000070.1:0-10238 GCA_964651615.1 uncultured Oscillospiraceae bacterium
GATAGGCCCCCGTCACAAGGTAACGGTAATACTCCGCTGGGGAGAGCTTGAGCAGGTAGACTTTGATGCGGTGTTTACCGGAAAGAATGACCTGACGCCGCTGGAAGCCGTGGAGCTGTTCCTCCTGGAGCAGCAGCGTATGCGGGTAGAGAAACAAAACGCTCTGCGAAGACACCGGGCCGCGCTTCCCGCAGAAAAGACGCTGCAGACCTTTGACTTTGGATTCCAGAAAAGTGTATCCAAGGAGCAGATGCTCCGCCTGAGTGACATGACCTGGGTAGAGCAGGCATATAATATCTGCTTTCTGGGACCTCCCGGCGTGGGAAAGACCCATCTGGCCCTGTCACTGGCTGTGAGAGGCCTGGACCTGGGCTATACCGTAGCCTTTGAGACACTGGACAACCTTATGACGATCCTGAAGACCGTGGAAATCTCCAAGGCCAGCAAGCGGAGGATGAAGTATCTGCACAAAGCTGCTCTGGTGATTATTGATGAGGTGGGCTTCATGCCCCTGACCCCAACGGAGGCGAATCTCTTCTTTGGGTTTGTGTCCTCCATGTCAGAGAAGACGTCGCTGATTATTACATCCAACAAGGGCTTTGATGAGTGGGCAGACTTTCTGGGAGATGCCACCATTACAACAGCGATCCTGGACCGCCTGATCCACCACTGCGAGATTATTAACATGACCGGCAACAGCTACCGCTTGGAGCACCACCGGTCGATTACTGGCTAACCATGTAAGACTGGTATACTTTGTGGCGAGAAGTCCCTTCCCGGACACCCACAAGTGGTATACTTTCTGGCGAATTTTGGCTTATTTTACTTGACTGCTTACACATATACACCTATAATAGAGATATTAGGAAGTGAATTGTAAATAAAACATGTTGGAACACGCAATGTTTAGAACTTTCAAAAAGTTGAGTTCACTGCTTTCGTTTCGACATTGATATTTTTGTGAAAGAAATTTCTATAGTATAACACACGTCTTTGGAGACGGAGATTAAAAACTACTACTTGAATAAAAAAGGGGATTGCTTTTAACTATGAAACGATATTTTTTTGCTTTGACTATAGCAGTGACTCTTTCGCTCACTGCCTGTTCAAATTCGGACAATGGTATCAACATTACAGTAGAACCGTCAGATAGCAGTCACGGGGGGACAATTTCCTATACAGAAGAAGCCCCACCTACGTTCTCTACTGAGCCAGTGACCTTCGATGGGTATTCACTCACCCCAGAGGGCGGTTCGGTTCCAGTCAGATTGACAATGGAGGTAGAAAATGTTCAGGAAGGAGAGGCTGCTTGGAAACAGATGGCTTCTCAGGGGGCACAGCTTCCTGCGCCAGAGCAGGGAAAAGAATATATCCTTGTCACCGTGAAGGTAACCTATGAGGATGGTGATCTAGAAACTCTTTACTTTGTGGAGAACTATCCTGCGTCGTGGGCAGCTGCCAGAGTCCACTTCCTTATTCCTTGTGAAAACAGCAACAGTTTCATTAAAGATGTGACCCGCCAACTACCCAACTGTATATGGGGGCCAGATGAATTTGAAGGGCGGACTTTATCAAAAGGAGAAAGCATCACCGGTGATGTGGCATTTCTTCTGAATGTTGGAAACACGGCACCGCTCTATTTTGAAGGTTATAACCAGGTTGTAACTTTCCAGATTCATTAAATATCATCTAGCTTTTTGTCGGAGCACGTTTACATTTTAATTCCCATTGCCTCTTTTGTAAATGTACATGTACAAAAAACAATAGGAGGCATAAATTATGAACTATACAACTTCTCAGCAAGGAATCAGTTTTGTCAAGAGGCACGAAGGACTTAGACTTACTGCTTACATGGACCCTGGCGGCGTATGTACGATTGGATATGGCCACACTGGCAATGATGTATATCCTGGTTTGTCTATCACGCAGGCGGAGGCAGAAAGCTATCTGAATGCAGACTTGAAAACTGCGGAAAATGCGGTGAATAGTCTCGTCACAGTTTACATTCCGCAGTTCCGCTTTGATTCCCTGGTCTCGCTTGTCTTCAATGTGGGAAGATCTGCATTTTCTGGGAGCAAACTTTTGGCGAAGCTCAACCAAGGGAACATTGAAGGTGCAGCTAATGAATTCGATGACTGGAATCTTGTCAACGGCGTGCCCAATCAGGGATTAAAAAATAGGCGAGCGGATGAGAAAGAACTGTTCCTGAATGGGAACTACAATGGTAGTACTACTGGTGGTGGTACTACTGGTGGCAGTAGTAACGATACTATCTCTCAGATTCAGTCCACTCTGAACGCACGTTACTCTACTGGCCTGGTTGTTGATGGCCTTTATGGTGCAAACACTAAAAAGGGTTTGATTAAGGGCCTTCAGATTGAATTTAATAAACAGTACGGTGCTGGCTTGTCTGTAGATGGCCTTTGGGGCCCTAAAACTAAGGCTGCCTGCCCCATTATCTATGAGAATAGCAGCGGAAACATTCAGTATATCATTAAGGCAGGTCTCTACTGCATCGCTGGCTTTACCTCTCTAGCTGTTAATAACAACTATGACGCTAACACTGTCAGCATTGTGAGGGATTTCCAGAAAGCAAAAATTTGGGTGTTGACGGTCGGACTGGCCCCGATACTTTTGCAGCACTGTTTGGCTAATTCCTGCTCGCTTAATCGGGCGTGAAAGTATATAGCCTACAATACTATCTCGCCCATGGCGGCGCTCCTCCATCTTGTATGAGAAGGGCGCCGTCTTTTGTTTTTTTGCCAGCTTTACTTCAGTTCCAAAGTATATTGCAAACTACTATTTCCCCCATTCTCCCGATACCTCTGTTCCGTTTTCACCAACCCTGCCTTGCGCAGATCTCCCAACGCCCGGTGAACGGTGGATTCGGAGAGTAAGCGTCAAAACTAACGCCGACTTGCAGTAAGCCCTGCGGTATGAAACAATACTCCCGTAAAGTAGCGGATAGTATATGCGAGTAGTGTGTACTATCCGGGATACGGGGGTATTTTGTTATGAAAACGTACCCCTAAAAAGGGCGCAAAACGCCTCCCGCCTTCCGGCAGGCAGATTGCGCTATGTAATAGCGCATTCAGGCGGAGCTGGGGATGGCATCAGGTTCCCATCCAAGTGCTTTCAGTCGTTTGAGATAGCTGTTTATCTTTCTGTCGCGGTTAAAAGAATCGTAGTAGTCAGAACCGAGGTCATGGAAAGCAGTCTTGTTTTTAAGAATGTGGTATATGGCGATCAGCATGGAATGAGCAACCGCAAGCGTGGCACGGTTTTTGCCACGTCTGGCAGAAATTCGCTGGTACTGCGCCGAGAAATAAGAACTCTTTACGGTTTTGGCGGACTTTGCACATTGCGTCAGAATCGTTTTGAGTGCCTTATTTCCTTTCGTCGTCTTACCATGTTTTCTTCTTCCTGCGCTCTGGTAGTTACCGGGACAGACACCAGCCCATGAGCAGAGATGTGCTGCACTGGGAAATCTGCTCATATCCAAACCAATTTCAGCGAGAATCACTTCCGCACTGCGTCTGGCGATACCGGGAATGTCGCACAGAGCAGCGATTGCCATCTCGTATTCTGCCATGTAATCCTGCACCAACTTGTCCAAATTGGCAATTCGCCTGTTCAGATCATCGATATGATCTACGACCTGCGCCAGCAGCTTCCGCTGCAACGGCGTGGTGATACCCTCAATAGCTGTTAAAAGCTGTGCAAGCTTTGACCGCAGCCGTCCATGAACCATTTTCGACACTTCTTCTTCGCTGGCTGGAATGTCATCATCAATGATTCGTTCCAGCAGCTTTCGGGCACTTTTTCCGTTGATATCTTTCACCACAGAGTCCAGTTTGATGTTGGCACCTTCCAGTATCTTTTGCAAACGGTTGGTTTCCCGACTGCGTTCTTCCGTTAAGCTTTTTCGATAACGGGTAATTTCCCGCAGCTCCCGTTGTTCCCGGCTGGGAATATAGCTGGCTCTCAGCAGACCATGGCGAAGCAAATCTGCAATCCACTCCGCATCTTTCACATCCGTCTTGCGACCCGGCAATGCTTTCATATGTGCCGCATTGACGACAATGGTATCCAAATCCATTAGCTCAAACAGGTTATAAAGTGGTTTCCAAAATACGCCTGTGCTTTCCATGGCAATCATCTCACAGCCTGATTCTGTGAGCCAATTTGCCAAAGTTTTGATTTCGCTGGTAGTTGTGCCGAATTCTCGCAAACTCTGCTCTCCGCCATTATTCAAGCAGGCTACGATGATTTTCTTATGCACATCAATCCCACAACAACACCGATAGACAACTTCCATAACCAAACGCTCCCTATAAAAGTTGTCACGGCGTGCTCTCCTAAAAGCAATTATTTTGCTATACGTCCTTGATGCCATTCGGCTGGGACAATTTGTGGTTCAACAGGAGAGCAAAACCAGTTTCATGCGCGCGCTCGTAGCGGCAAAAAAAGCCGATCTTATGCCGTGCATCTCTATTCTATCACATGTAGCTGAATACTGCACACCGTTTTCATTCATCGTGGTGCAAGAATGTAATGCTGCATGAAGTTTCATGCCTTTTTACAACGGTATCCTGATATTGAACTAAAATACGACGTATCCGCAAGCCGCACGCCCAGTGAGGTTGTCACTCAGTATGACTTGTTTTTCACCCCGTGCGTTTACCACGATCTGCCGCCCAGTGTCAGTCATGTCCTTTCCCAGCGGCATGGGACCTTCGCCATGCTCCCACCGGGGCATCCCCTCATGGCCCTGCCCGCCGCATTTCTCCACCAGTTATCCGGTCAGACCATCATTGTTCCCTATGCCGACGAGCTGTTTGGCCCCTATGCGCAAAACTGGATGCTCGTCCAAAAAGCCACCCGGGGTCAGGTATCCAGCATTAAGGTGGACAACCTCTCCACAGCGCTGTTCCTTGTCGCCATGGGCAAAGGAATCTGCATTGCCCCCCGATATGCAAAAAACCTGCTTCCGGCGGAATCCTTTACCCTCAGCATCTCCGACTGTAACTGCCGCTTCGATGAATACCTCTACTATCACGAAACAGGCAACGGCGCGGCAAAGCTGTTCTTTGAGGAATTTCAAAGAACGATTGCGGTCTAATGCCGCCTCGAAAATAATAAATTTATCGATAAGAGAGATCAAGAGCCTTTCCGCTCTGGCCGGTTGACTTGGTTGCGCTGTTATGCTATATTTTTTATAGACGCAGCTTGGCAAATATGGATTGATGGAGGAGCGTTGCGTATGATACACACGAAAAGAATAAACATTGCACCGTTTGAAATGAAATACCTGTCGAATTATTATCTCGGATTCAATCATGAAATAGCAAAATTCCAGTGGCCCGATCCATTTGAAAACATCGAAAACGCAAAAAATGTGCTACAGGACTTCCTGAAGGAAATGGAGAGGGAAGAAACATTGTTATTCTCCATTCTTTCAAAGAATGATGCGTTCCTTGGAAGCATTGAGGTTCACGGCCTTACTGAAGCGTGCCCGGAATTGGGTGTTTGGATAATTGAAGCAGAGCAGAACAAAGGCTACGCATATGAAGCTCTCAATGAAGTCCTTCATTATGTCATCACAAAGTACGGCAAAAATTCATTCTATTACGAAGTGGATATTCGCAATTCAGCCAGCACGAGGTTGCTGCACAAATTTGAAGATCAATACGAAATTATTGAGCAGGGATTTGAGAAATCAACAACAGATTCCGGAAAAGAGTTGGAATTGCAAGGATACATTCTTAAGGCGAAAAAAATATCCTGCTGATATGGGTAGACACGTTAAAAATCCTGGCTGATCTCTAAATGACCCATAAAAAACGTCCACCTTTTAGCAAACCTTTCAAGTTCTGCATCAAAAGTGGACGTTAATAATGTGTCTTTGCAAAGCTTCGCACCCTACTTTTTCACTATTCACTATTACCTATTACTTCCCAAAAATCCCGAATGCGCAAATTAAGTAATAGTGAATAGTGAAGAGTGAATAAGTAAAAATCCCGAACACTCTCGCATTCGGGATTTTTGTAGTTAATACCCACTTTAGATATCACTTTTCAGTCTGGTTTTCTATCTGTAAAAATATAAAAAACTCAAATTTTTCGTTCGCAAGTTTCGACAAAGGCTCTTTTCTTGGTTAAATTATAGCACATTTTCTTTATTTCCACAACCTAATCTTTTACACTCATTCTCTATTCAAATAGATTAGGTTGACACGCTCATTGTAATGTTATACTATATCAGTAGAAATTAACCTGTAGGTGGGGTTTGTATGGATTCCTTGAAAGTTATTGACGCATATCATAATTGCAAATCGCTTAAGAAGATTGCAGCAGAATTGAATCTCTCCGAAGTAAAGGTTCGTCGGATTCTCATAACTGCTGGTCTATGGAGAAGTAAAACCAGCGACGCTGTCAAAGAGTTACTTGATCAGAACTTGACCGTCGCTGAAGTTGCTGAGAAATTGTGCATGACCGAAAAGAATGTACAGGCTTATATGCCATACAGGAAAGGTACCTATAACGCAGAAAACATGAGTGATTCTGCTCTCCGCAGCCGCCTCTACCGTGACCGTTGTCAAACCGCTGCGGCAAATCAGATCAACCACTCCCCCACAGCAGGGACTCGCCACCAAATTATTCGCAAGAACCAGACCCAGACCGTTCATCTCCATCTCGTCCTTAATATCGATGGGATGAGTGAGACGGAATCGCAGATTCTATCCGAATACGCAAAGGTCAACTCCGGTATCACAAGGGATGTCCTTGTCCCCAGCACGCTTTCCCTTCACGCATTACACTATCTGATCCAGCGTGCTTTTGGCTGGCAAAACTGCCATCTGCACCACTTTGCTCTGCCTCATAATGTCTTCGCCCTACTCACTGAGAGTTCGTTCCACGCATGGGGTAAATTGTGTGGTGTCCTGTTCCGCTTCCCGGATTTGCCGATTGATGATCTGTACTGGGATAATGATTACGACGGTTCCGTAAGCATCAAGAGTTGGATGCAGCAGAAATACCGTGGACCTTATCGATATGGCGGATCATGCGAGCTCTACTCTACCAGTCAAGAATCACTCAGAGAGTTCATCTCTCAATTCCCTCAGCTGACTTCAGTAGATGGCAGAGACTCCATCGATGATGTTTGCCTGCATACTGGCCTTGGCGATCCAACCACTTTACTTGAGCGCTTGACCATCGGTGATCTTATGCTTTCCAACGGTGCAGCCTTTATTGATCAGCTTCCAGATGATCTCGCTATCAGCGGTCCGCTTACCGGCTCTCTTGACTACTTCTACGACTATGGTGATGGCTGGAAGGTTAACATTTCTGTCATTGAAGACAGCATGGAAACCAAAAGCCATCCCGAAGTCGCTGCGGTGGAGAAACCCTTGTGTATTGCCGCAGATGGCTTGGAGGTTCTCGAAAACATCGGTGGTGTTCCTGGCTTTTGCAAATTCCTTACCGCTCTGAACGGCAACACCTCTCGGATACAATCGTCAGCACAGGAGATTGCCCGCACTTACGGGTGGACGGGAAAGAACCGCAAGGTTTCCAGCATCGTCTAATTCAGATGTAGAATTCCTGCATATCCTCCAGCCGAAGGCAAGCAAGCGCCTTTATCGGCATATCATATCCGCAGCCGCAATCGATGTTGACGAAGCCGGGTGTATGAAGGATTCTGAGGTGTTCTCCCTTGTCCTCCAGCTCGACGGCATATCTGATTCTCGCTTCTTCAGGCTTGATCATGCTCAGTACCTTAGTGTGACCTATAATTACCTGATACCCTGGCTTTGGGTTCACTGCATCGATTTCCGGCCGGTTCCACACTTCATCGTGTATGTTTTCTCCGGGGAAGCCATGAACCAGGTAGAACCGCTTACCATTTAATTCCAGTTCAATATGAGTCGGTAACCCTCGCAGATAGCTTATGATCCGATGCTGAACCTTTGCCTTTTGTTTCAGATACGCGGCAAGTGTAGGCGCGTTTCCATTTCTATTCCACCGCCGAATCTCTGTTCCTGTGGCACTTGGACTCAGATATTGCAGCATCATATATTCATGATTACCAAGAAGCATGATAACATTGGGCATATCCATTATTTCCAAAAGCAGTTCAATCCCGTCAGGACCTCTATCAATGACATCTCCCATAATAATCAGGATATCTTCCTTGGAGAAGCCTGTCTTTTTTAACATCGCATGAAAGCGATCTGCTTCTCCGTGTAAATCGGACATGAGATAGTGCGCCATCGTCGTCTGCCTCCCTTCACGTATAACCTCCGGCATCTTAGGATCAGTTGCTGGAGGTTATAATTTATTGTTTTAGCTACTCCATGGATTTTGCCGATACGCTTCTCTTTGCACTCAGCATAGCACATTTCTTCCTCAATAGCGAGAACAATATTTTCGTGTGCATTTGCGGCAATATTAGCAGTCAGCTCGGTTTTGGACCAGCCAAACTGCTCCGCCGCCTTCATATACCACTCCCGCAGATCCATGGTCAGATCTGCTTCCATGATAACTACATTCTGAATCCATCCCAGTTTCATAGCACGGGACAGCAGAGTAGGATGATTCTCATAGGTACGGTAGAAGTCCCGCATTCTGCGAAGACTCCGGGGAGAGAAACCTTTCACATCCGGGTACTGCTTGTTCAGATATTCGGATGCCATAACAGCAGCACCTTTCTCTGTTCTCTGGCACACGGCCTTGCCGATCTCACAGTACACTTCCATCTGCGGAAGCTGCTGTTCCATCAACTTATCGAGTTCTTCGTACATTTCGCTGTAGTCAATATTCTTTCGGATGTTCATCGTTTTCCCTCCATTCATTATAGATTTGCCTTGGTAAAACAACAGCGCATGACCGTTCTCTGGTCATGCGCTGTTGGCTTAGCAAGCCTTATATTCCATTTCCGTTAGTGCTGTTCTTAGAATATCATTACCGTGATACCTGGGATTCAGCCAATCTGTTGCTGCTTCACTTGGTAGTATCACCGGCATCCGTTCATGGATGAACGAGATACCCTCTGCCGCTGCGCTGGTCAGAATCGTAAACACATTAATCGCTGTTGCGATTTTATAATATTCTTGAATGCCCATGACCATAGAATTAAAGATTTGGATTTCATCCAATTCTGTTTTTCCATGGCGAGGACGTACAATCTGTTTTGCTTGCCCTACCAATTTCTCTCGCTCTGCCTGTAATCGTTTGTCGCAGACATGTGATTCAACAACCTGTTTTCCAGCTTTTGGGTGAACTTTTATCTTGAATCCTAGAAATTCAGAATAATGCCGCTTTGCGTTAATAATCCTGGTCTTTTCTTCCGAAACCTCTAGTCTCAGCCGTTGTGCCAACCATTGCGTTACTGCAATCTTTGTGCGTTCGGCTGCGTTTATGGTTCTGCAAAAGATACGAAAATCATCCGCATATCTGACAATGAACATCTCTTTTACTCCTGTTTTCTTCATTGCATGATAGCCTGCACCTTTATTTTCACTGCCATTGTGATTGATTAAAACCGCATTTTGTCTAACAAGTGGATGCTCTTGCCATTGGCTTTCTACCCAGCGGTCAAGTTCATTCAGAACAATATTTGCCAATAACGGAGAGATAATTCCTCCCTGGGGTGTACCCTTTCTGGGATATTCCGTACTGCCATCTGGCATACGAATGGGTGCTTTCAGAATTTGTTTCAGAACATAAATAAGATATTTGTCATGGATACCCATGGCCCAGATTTGACGAATCAGTTTTGTATGACACACATTGTCAAAGAAACCTTTTATGTCAAATTCTATAACATAGTGCAGATGGCTCAATTGCAGCAGTTGGTATGTTCTGCTGATTGCATGTTCCACAGAACGACCCGCTCGAAATCCATAGCTGTTATTGCTGAACTTGGCTTCGCATATCGGCTCCATGACTTGTTTGATACATTGTTGTATCAGCCTGTCCCATATGCATGGAATGCCAAGCGGTCGGGTTGAGCCATCAACATTGGGATTCCTTCCATTATGCCTGCCCCTTTCGCCACTTCAGTAGATCCTCGTTCCAGTCCTTATTCTCAGGTGGGTATATCTCATGCCAGATATTCTTCTCGGTCAATTCCCTGGAGATTCTCTGCGCTGCCTGCTGTCCGGGTTCATCGTTATCGAAGCAGATGTACACCTTCTTGATGTGGGGACCATCCTTCAACATCTGCCACAGAACCTT
>CAZYWM010000071.1:0-10134 GCA_964651615.1 uncultured Oscillospiraceae bacterium
AACATTGCATGACGCAAAAGACGGGCACCCGGCTAAACCGGATGCCCGTTTCTTGCTGGTCCTGTAGGCGAAAATATTTTTTTCTTGCGTTTTCTTCAAAAGAATGCTATATTTTAGGCAGGAAAGTAAAATATTCTTTCAGCGCTGCACAATCGGCGGCGGTTAGCCACATCTCCCGAAAGGGGGTGAGGCAAATGCCAATTACATTGACTGTACATATTGGTAAATTTACCATTACAATCACTGTAAAAAGCGGAAACCGCCACTCTGCCAAGTGACGGTTTCAGTTTTGTATAAAACAATGACCAGCACGGGCTAACCGCTTGCCGCAGCGCCCTTTCTTTATGCTTATTATAGTCCAATGCGGCCGATTTGTCAAGCCCTGGCCTTTTTATTTGCGTTATGCTGCTTTGCGGATATGCACGCTGGAGGAGAGGCCGTCCACCTCAATTTTGCAGGCGCCGTCGCCGTGAATCAGCTTTTCATCCCGCTTCACGGTATCCTGCTCTGCGGAGCAGCTGCCGCTGAGGGTATCCAGCATGACGGTGAAGCCGCAGTCTTCCGGCAGCGTCAGGTTCAAATCGCCGGAGGCGGAATCCATCTGGATGGATTTGGGCTGATTGGAAAGGGTGAGCTTTGCCCCGGCGGAGGCACTGTCCAGGTCCAGCTCGTTGAGCGTGCCGGTGAATTCCAGGCCGCCGGAGGCAGTGTCCATATCCAGGGAATCCACCTGGCAGTCCCGGAAAACATATGCCCCGCTGGCGGTGTCCACCTCTACCTTCCGGGCGGCAAGCGCTGTCACCATTGCGTCAGCGGAGGCGGCTTCGATTGCCAGCTCCTCACATTCCCAGTCCAGGGGGACGGTGATGTATAGATTCTTATCCACCAGACCACCCACATTGAAGAAGACAGGGCTGCTGTCTTCGCAGCATTCCACAATCAGCTTAGAGCCGCTCTTTTTCACCATCATGGAGCTCTGGCTGCCAGATGCTTCCTCCGCAATGGTGATTGTATCGGTATCCATGGCCTCGATGGTCATTTTTCCGGACACCCAGGAGATTTCCAGCGACTGAATATCCTTTGCGGAAAAATTCTCCGAATTCAGCACCGGCAGTTCCACGTCCGGCGGCGCCACTTCCATCGGCGCAACTTCCGGCAGCTCAATTCTCTCTTGGACGGAAAGGCTGTGTTGATCGTGGAAGAATTTCGTGCTGATGCCTCCAATCAGGGCGATGGTCAGAGAAATGGCCAGGATGGAAAAAAGAACAACCCGGACGATTGCGTTCCGTTTCATATCAGCGATCCTCCTTCAGATCGATGCAGGCGTTCAGCACACCCTTGACCGCGCCGATGATGGGGAAGATCAGCCAGGTGATGAACCAGGCGCCGGTGGCAAAGCTGATGAGAAAATACAGCACCAGCCCCACGGTGGAGACCAGGGAGTTTACGCTCTTTTTCAGCCCCTTGCGGGAAGGACGGTTCTGAATGGTATCCGTGTTATCCTGCCGTTTCTCCTTGGAGCTGGGGGCCTTGAACAGGAGCAGCAGGGCAGTGGCGATGGCGACAATCACCAATGTGCAGCAAACTCCCACCTCATCCCAGCCCAGCTTCTCAAACAGCAAAATGGGAACGGGGCAGATGATGTACAGAAAAATGGCGATGGCCTTCATCATTCTGGCCACGGCGTAGGCGGTGCCCTCGAATTCGGGGATGGGGGCGTAGACCGGCTCCTGCTCCACAGGGTCATCCGCCGGGGCGGAATGGCCGTTGATGATCTCGTTCACGTCTCCGATGCCGGTGACGGCGTAGCGATAGGCCTCCTCCGGCTGCCTGCCCTGGGAAATCAGATCATCATAGCGGTCCAAGGTGTTTTGCAGGATTTCCTGCTTGATTTCCTCCACGTCGTCGTTGCCGGCGAAGAGAAGGTTGACGTATTGAATCAATTGCTCTCTCATTTTTCTTCCTCCAAAAGCTTATCCATGATTTCCTTGGTTTCCTTCCACTCTGCCTTGAGCCGGAAGCAGGCTTCCCACCCGGCGGGGGTGATGGAATAGTATCGCCGCCGGGCTCCCGCGCCGCTGTCACCCCAGTAGGAGGTGATGAACCCCTGATCCTCCAACCGCTTAAAGGCGGTGTAGAGGGTGGCCTCTTTCAGCTCAAACCGACGGTCGGAGAGGGTGGAAATCACCTTGTTGATCTCGTATCCGTAGCTGTCGCCCCGTGTCAGGCGGGCCAGGATCACGGCATCCGTGTGGCCTCGAATCAAATCACCGGCAATGGACAATGCAATCCCTCCTTTGTGGCATCATAGTATCACAAAGTACCTCACCTGTCAAGGTATCTCACGAAAAAATAATTGCTGATTGGTTTCACTCAAATTGGTGTTTGCCAATTTGCCGCACACCCCCGTAGGGACGGGGGTGCGGTGCATTCATCGGGGAGTGCGAGGATTCACCGGCCTGGATACTTATTTATGGTATTTACTCCCTGCCTGGATGGCCTCCGCCCGGTAGAGCTGCTCCAAAACCATGATTCTCGCCAGGTGATGGGGGAAGGTCATGGGGCCCATGGAGAGCCTGAAGTCCGCTCGTTCCTTTACTCGTTTCGCCATGCCGAAGGAGGAGCCGATGAGAAAGCAGGCGCTGCTTTTTCCGGAGAGCTTCACTTCCCGAAGCTTTTCCGCAAAGCCCTCGCTGGAAAGGGTCTTTCCCTCCGGGGTGAACACACAGAACCAGGAACCCTTGGGGATTCGGGAGAAAATGGCCTCCGCCTCCTTTTCCAGCCCGGCGGCAATTTCAGCCGGGGAGGGATTTTCCGGCAGACGGCTTTCCGGCAGCTCCAAAAGCTCGAACCGGCAGTAGCCCCCCAGCCGTTTTGAATATTCCGCCGCCGCGGCGGTATAGAATTTTTCCTTTAGCTTTCCCATGGTAATCAGTGTAATCTCAAACATGCTATCCCTCCTGTTTTCCTGATCGTACCATAATCTGACTGGTATTGCAACGAGAACTTCCGGGAAAAACAAGACAGCCCCGTATTTTGGATACGGGGCAATCTTGTGAAAGGGGTACACCTATGAAAAAGAAAGAGGAAGCAAAGAAAGAGAAAAATCTATTTTACCGTCCTGCCACGGACCCCCAGGGAAGCTACACCGGCGTCCCGGAGAGCCACGGGGAAAAACCGGTGCAGGACGCGGACGACCTGTAAATCATACTGATTCTCTTTCAAATTGTTTAATCAATTCAGATTAAACAATTTGATTAGAGAATCATATTCGACAACGCCGTCAGGCGGTGTCTTCCAGATAAAAATTTACATTTTTATCTGGAAATAGTATCAGTCGATTTCCATCAGCCAGCCCGCCGGGGCGGGAAGCTTTCCCATCTGGATGCCGGTGAGAGTGTCGAAGAGCTTCTGGATCACCGGGCCCATTCCGGCGTAGTGGATGTCCCGGCCATGGTCCACGATCTTGCCCACGGGGGAGATCACCGCTGCCGTACCGCACAGGCCGCACTCGGTGAACCGATCCAGCTCCTTTAGCTCCACCCGGCGCTCCACCACCTCCAGCCCCAGATATTCCCGGGCAATATAGGTCAGTGATCGCCGGGTGATAGAGGGGAGAATGGTGCCGGAAATGGGCACCACCACCTTGCCCGGGCCCTCGGCGAAGATCAGGTTGGCTCCGCCGGTCTCCTCCACATAGGTCCTTGTGGCGGAGTCCACATACAGGTTTTCGTCATAGCCCAGGGCGTGGGCTTCCGTGAGGGCGTACAGGCTCATGGCATAGTTCAGACTGGCCTTGATATGGCCTGTGCCCCGGGGGGCGGCCCGGTCCAGGTCGCAGACCCGAATCACCAGGGGACGGATGCCACCCTTGAAGTAGGGGCCCACCGGGGAGGCGAAAATCCGGAACTGGAACTCCTCGGAAGAATGAACCCCGATGATGGGGCTGGTTCCGAAGAGGTACGGACGCAGGTACAGGCTTGCGCCGCTGCCATAGGGAGGAACCCATTTCCGGTTGGCGTGGACGGTTTGACGCACCGCATCCAAAAATTTCTCCTTGGGGAAGACGGGCATCTCCATCCGGCGGCAGGAATCCTCCATCCGCTGGGCGTTCAGGTCGGCACGGAAGCTGACCACCCGGCCGTCCGCTGTGGAGTAGGCCTTCAGGCCCTCAAAGCAGCACTGGGCGTATTGGAGCACACAGGCGGACTCACTGAGAACCACATTGGGGTCAGTGCTGAGCGTCCCCTGATCCCAGGCTCCGTTTTGATAGAGAGAAACAAAGCGATAATCCGTGGGGTGATAGGCAAACCCCAGCTTTTCCCATTCCAAATCCATGATCGCACCTCTCACTTTCCGCTGTCGCCATAGTTTGCAAGAACCCGGGCTGAGGGGTCGTTGACGTCGCATCCCTGCCAGGATTTGTTGGGCATCCAGAAATCTGCCACCATTTCCGCCTGGCCGGGATAGTAGCGCTCGAAAATCTCCCGGTAGAGCAGGGATTCCTTTGTAAAGGGAGTGGCGAAGGGATAGAGCTTCCGCCGGGTCTCGTACTGCTCTTCGGTGTAGCGGCTTTCGGCGTATTCCTTCAAGTCGTCCACCATGGAGTGACCCACAGCGTCGCTGAAAGCGGCCTTTTCCCGCATGAGAATGTCCTGGGGCAGATAGTCGCCCTCAAAGGCGTGGCGGAGCAGGTATTTTCCCTTGCCGTAGGTGTTCACCTTCCGGGCGGGGTCCAGAGCCATGACGTATTCCACAAAATCCAGGTCGCCGAAGGGAACCCGGGCCTCCAGACTGTTGACACTGATGCACCGGTCGGCCCGGAGCACATCGTACATATGCAGTTCCCGGATGCGTTTTTCCGCCTCCTGCTGGAAGGCCTGGGGGGTGGGGGCAAAGTCGGTGTATTTGTAGCCGAAAAGCTCATCGGAAATTTCGCCGGTGAGAATCACCCGCAGGTCGGTATGCTCATGGATGTATTTGCACACCAGATACATGCCGATGGAGGCCCGGATGGTGGTGATGTCGTAGGTGCCTAGCAGAGCCACCACTTGGGGCAGTGCCCGCAGCACATCTTCTCTGGTGATGATGACCTCGGTGTGATCCGTGCCCAGGTAGCTTGCCACCTGCTTGGCGTATTTCAGATCGATGGCATCCACATCCATGCCGATGGAGAAGGTTTTGATGGGCTCTTTGGAGCAGCGGGCGGCCACGGCGCACACCAGGCTGGAATCCAGTCCGCCGGAGAGCAGGAAGCCCACCGGGGCATCCGCATCCAGCCGCTTCTCAATACCGGCCACCAGCTTGCGGTGTATTTTCTCACAGGCAGTTTCCACATCGTCGTGGTACACGGCCACCGGCTTGCTGATGTCCCGGTAGCAGACGAACTGGCCGTCCTGATAGTAATGCCCCGGAGGGAAGGGAAGTATTCTCCCGCAGAGGCCCACCAGGTTTTTGGCCTCGCTGGCGAAGATGATGTCCCCGCTGGGCAGGTATCCATAGTAAAGCGGCCGGATGCCAATGGGGTCCCGGGCGGCCACCAGGCGGCCCGTTTTGGCGTCGAAGAGAATCATGGCGAACTCGGCGTCCAGCATTCGGAACATCTCCGTGCCATACTCCTGATACAGGGGCAGCAGCAGCTCGCAGTCCGACTCGCCTTTGAAGGTGTAGCCCTTTTCCGTCAGTTCCTTTTTCAGCTTCCGGAAGCCGTAAATTTCGCCGTTGCAGACCACCCAGTTCCCATCCAGGCCGAAGGGCTGCATCCCGTTTTCATTCAGGCCCATGATGGCCAGACGGTGGAAGCCCAAAAATCCGTTGCCAACCTCTTGAATCCGGGTCATATCCGGCCCCCGGGAGAGGGTTCTGTCAAAATAGTGGCGAATTTCCTGTTTGCTCAGCCGAGATCCAATGTAACCGATAATGGAACACATAACGGCCCCTCCTTTTTCAGCGGACAATAAAAAATGCGACAAAGAGAAGTCCGCAGGAGAGCCCTGCCAGACGACACCTTTGTCGCATTTTAATTTCCCTATGAAACAGCGTTGCGCTGCTTTGTGAGGATTCTACATCATTGAATGCAGGATGTCAAGGGCATTTTTTTCATGAAGAGCGGCTTATGACGCTGTTTTGGCGGATTAAATGAATTTTTGGCGCAAGAGGCTTGCAAGCTTTTGCTGATTTTCACAAGACCTGGGGATTGACAGACGGAGGAAAAGGCGGTATAATTCTCCTGTAAACAAGGACGTTTGCTGTACCGGGAGCGAGGAGCGCCTGGCGGTCAAATGTCCTCTTTTTTATTTTGGGAAACTCTGATGAAATCGTCTGCGGCTGAGCGGCGGATCTTTTGCCTCAGCCGTGCAGTGTGAAAAATGGGAAATACACAAAGTATTCCCGCATTTTTCACACTTTCGCCTGAGCCAAAATCTCTCGCCGTCAGCTCTTGTCAATTTCATCAGCGCTTCCCTGGAAAAGAGGGGTATTATGCTTTATTCGGCTGAGGATGTTTTTGAATATGTGCAGCAGGAGGATGTGAAGTTCATCCGCCTGGCTTTTTGCGATGTGACCGGCCGCCAGAAGAATATTTCCATCATGCCGGAGGAGCTGGAGCGGGCTTTTTCCGATGGCATTTCCTTTGATGCCTCTGCCATTGCGGGCTTCGGCGGCCCGGTGGGCTCCGATCTGTTCCTGCATCCCATTCCCTCCACGCTGAACGTGCTCCCCTGGCGGCCCAGCCGAGGGAAGGTGGTGAAGATGTTCTGCAACATCCGCCATCCCGACGGCACGCCCTTCGCCATGGACAGCCGAAGAATTCTGAGCCAGGCCATTCAGGCGGCGGCGGATATGGGCTGCCAGGTTCGCTTCGGGGCGGAGTTTGAATTCTATCTGTTCAAAACCGATGAAAACGGCAGCCCCACCGACCAGCCCTTTGACAATGCCGGTTACATGGATGTGGCCCCCGAGGACAAGGGGGAAAACATCCGCCGGGAAATCTGCCTGAATCTGATTGATATGGGTATCCAGCCGGAGAGCTCCCACCACGAGGAGGGCCCCGGGCAGAACGAGATCGATTTCCGCTATTCCGATGCCATGTCCGCCGCGGACAATGCCATGCACTTCAAAACCGTGGTGAAAACCGCCGCTCTGCGCAACGGCCTGTATGCTGATTTCTCTCCCAAGCCCATCTATGGGGAGGCAGGCAACGGGATGCACATCAATATGTCTGTGAAGTCCAACGATGGCAGGGACTATACCGACCCCTTCCTGGCGGGGGTCCTTTCCCATGTCCGGGAGATCACCGCTTTTTTGAACCCCACCGAGAATTCCTACCGCCGGCTGGGGGAGCACAAGGCCCCAAGGTTCATCACCTGGTCCCCGGAGAACCGCTCCCAGCTGGTGCGGATTCCCGCCGCCAAGGGGGAGTACCAGCGCATTGAGCTCCGCTCTCCCGACCCCATGGCCAATCCCTATCTTGCCTATGCCCTGCTGATCCATGCCGGGCTGGACGGCATACGGCGGAACCTTTCCGCCCCTCAGCCTGTCAATGAGAACCTCTATACGGCGGATGCCAGCCTGACCTCCCGGCTGGAGCAGCTTCCCTCCACCCTGGAGGAGGCAAAGCAGATCGCCCGGGGCAGCGCCTTTGTAGCAGCCATCCTTCCCAGCCAGATGCTGGACTGAGGGAATGCCTATGGTAGCGGCGAAAAGAAAGGTCCGGGTCCTAGTTGCCGGTTCCGGGGATAAGGTGTTCGAGTTCATTTCGGAACTGCTGCCCCCCAGCGGCTTTGAACCCCTTGTTCGGGCGGGGGACGCCGGGGAAGTGCGGCGGATGCTGCTGGATTCCCCGGTGGACATTGTGATTATCAACACCCCCCTCAGCGATGATTTTGGCGTGGAGCTGGCTCTGGATTTGGCGGAGGGCACCACCGGGGTGCTGCTGCTGGTGAAAAACGAGCTCTACGACCAGGTGTGCTATAAGGTGGAGGACAGCGGTGTGCTCACCCTGGGCAAGCCCATGAGCCGCCAGGGCTTTTACAGCGCTGTCAAGCTCCTGTGCGCCATGACCGCACGGCTTTCCAAGATGGAGAAGGCCAACCGCACCCTTCAGGAGAAGATGACCGACATTCGTGTGGTGAACCGGGCCAAATGGCTGCTCATTGAGCATCACCACATGAAGGAGCAGGACGCCCACTATTTCATCGAAAGGCAGGCCATGGACACCCGGCTTTCCCGGCGGGAAGTGGCGGAGAACATCATCAGAACCTATGATTTTTAACCTTGAGGAATCGAACAATGGTGTTCGGCTTCCGGGACAGCACCGCTGCCCCCGGGGCTGAGCGCCTGTTTTTATGGAGGAGAGCATATGAAGGACACCAAGTATATTTTCGTCACCGGCGGTGTGGTTTCCGGTTTGGGAAAGGGAATCACCGCCGCCTCCCTGGGAAGGCTTTTGAAGGCAAGGGGGCTCAAGGTAGCGGCACAGAAACTGGACCCCTATATCAATGTGGACCCGGGCACCATGAGCCCCTATCAGCACGGCGAGGTCTATGTCACCGAGGACGGGGCGGAGACTGACCTGGATTTGGGCCACTATGAGCGCTTCATCGACGAGGACCTGAACAAATTCTCCAACCTGACCACCGGCAAGGTCTATTGGAATGTGCTGAACAAGGAGCGCCGGGGAGAATATCTGGGCTCCACGGTGCAGGTAATTCCCCATGTGACCAATGAGATCAAGGATTTTGTATACTCCGTGGCGAAGAAGACCGACGCCGATGTGGTCATCACCGAAATCGGCGGCACCATCGGCGACATTGAATCCCAGCCCTTTTTGGAGGCGGTGCGGCAGATTTCCCTGGAGGTGGGCAAGCAGAACAGCCTGTTCATCCATGTGACCCTGGTGCCCTTCCTCCGGGGCTCCGACGAACACAAGTCCAAGCCCACCCAGCACTCCGTCAAGGAGCTCCAGGGCATGGGGGTAAAGCCGGACATCATCATATTGCGCTGTGATGAACCCCTGGAGCTCTCCATTTTCCAGAAGATCGCCATGTTCTGCAATGTCAAGCCGGACTGCGTCATTGAAAACATCACCCTGCCAGAATTGTATGAGGCCCCCATCATGCTGGAAAGGAGCAATTTTTCCGCCATCGTCTGCCGGGAGCTGGGAATCAGTGCCCCGGAGATCGACCTGTCGGACTGGAATGAGATGCTGGAGCGAATCCACAGCCGAAACAAAAAGGTGACGATCGGCCTGGTGGGCAAGTATGTCCAGCTCCATGACGCCTATCTCTCCGTGGCGGAGGCCCTGCGCCACGCGGGCTATGCCCACGGGGCTGCCGTGAGCATCAAGTGGATTGACTCCGAGACGGTGAACCAGCGGAATGTGGGGGAAATCCTCTCGGACTGCTCCGGCGTGGTGGTGCCCGGGGGCTTCGGCAACCGGGGCATCGACGGGAAAATTATCACAGCCAACTACTGCCGCGTTCACAATCTGCCGTATCTGGGCATCTGCCTGGGAATGCAGGTGGCGGTGATTGCCTTTGCCCGGTATGTGGCGGGGATGGAGGATGCCAACTCCGGGGAGTTTGATCCGGATTCCACCCACAAGGTCATCGATTTCCTGCCAAACCAGAGCGACGAGGTTGACAAGGGCGGCACCCTCCGGCTGGGAGCCTATCCCTGCTCCATCGTGCCGGGCACCCAGATGCACCGGGTTTATGGAAAGCTGGACATCTCCGAGCGCCACCGCCACCGCTACGAATTCAACAACGACTTCCGGGATGATCTCACCGCTGCCGGCCTGACCATCAGCGGCACCTCTCCGGATCATTACATCGTGGAGACCGTGGAGCTGGAGGGAAATGATTTTTACATCGGCGTCCAGTACCACCCGGAATTCAAAAGCCGCCCCAACAAACCCCACCCGCTGTTCCTCGGCCTGGTGGAAGCGGCGCTGAAGCGGTAGGATTTTGCTTTGCGGGCAAAACAGAGCAATGCCGCCCCACTGCTGCGAAAATTCTAGGCCTTTACAATTTGCGAGCACTGGCCGGGTTTGTTGCTTTCGGTGCCAAGCGGGGGATGTTACTTTCTTGTCTCCGAACAAGAAAGTAACCAAAGAAGTCGGCTTAAGGGGCGCTG
>CAZYWM010000072.1:0-9953 GCA_964651615.1 uncultured Oscillospiraceae bacterium
AAGAAGGGGCTGTCTCACTAGCGCAGTGAGGCAGCCCCATTCTCAAAATATTTGTCAGGACAAAATCTCCCGTTCAAGCCATCAAAGAGCGGTGTTGCCTTAGAGCTGACTCTTGGCGGAATTCCGCTTCTGTTTCAGTGCCTTCTGGAATTCGTCGTGCTTTTTGTCCATATCGTTGGTCAGCAGCACCAGAAGCATCCCCACCATAAAGATCAGAGGTACGCTGGAACCCAGATGCCGCAGTCCTGCTACAGCGGAGGCGGACTGCACCGATGTTCAGGACCTTGGCGGTGCCCTTTGTCGCATAATCGATGGTCTCCAAAGCGCTGATGTCGGTCAGCTCCTGCATTTTTACAAGCTCCATATCACCCGCACCTGCTGGAATATGCTGTGCGGCTAACCGCGGGCGCTTTGGACACCCCTGCGGAATGGGCGGCATCGACCCAAGAGGAGATTTCTGTGCGGCATCTGATCCGATTTCCAGATAAAAATCGGATTTTACGAAAATTACAGACAAAGGAAACAGCCAGCGCCGGAAGGCGCTGGCTGTTTCTAAAAAGGCAGGATTTATTTGTTCAGATAAGCGTCGATGGCGGCAGCGCCCTTCTTGCCGGCGCCCATGGCCAAAATCACAGTGGCAGCGCCAGTGACCGCGTCGCCGCCGGCGAACACGCCCTGGCGGGTGGTCATTTCCTGCTCGTCCACAATCAGGCAGCCCTTCCGGTTGGTGTCCAGGCCGGGGGTGGTGGAGCGGATCAGGGGGTTGGGGCTGGTGCCCAGGGCCATGATGACGGTATCCACATCCAGGATGAACTCGCTGCCAGGAATCTCCACAGGACGGCGGCGGCCGGAGGCGTCGGGCTCACCCAGCTCCATGCGGATGCACTTCATGCCGCAGACCCGGCCGGTTTCGTCGCCGATGATCTCCACGGGGTTGCACAGGGTCTTGAACTCGATGCCCTCTTCCTTGGCGTGGTGCTGCTCTTCCTTCCGGGCGGGCATCTCGGCCTCACCCCGGCGGTAGACGATGTACACATGCTCAGCACCCAGACGCATGGCGCAGCGGGCGCCGTCCATGGCCACGTTGCCGCCGCCCACCACGGCCACCGCCTTGGAGCGGATGACGGGGGTGTCGGAATTCTCGTCGTAGGCCTTCATCAGGTTGGTACGGGTCAGGTACTCATTGGCGGAGAGCACACCCTTCAAAGACTCGCCGGGAATGTTCATGAACATGGGCAGGCCAGCGCCGGAGCCCACAAACACCGCCTGATAGCCCATCTCGAACAGCTCGTCGATGGTGAGCACCCGGCCAATGACCATATTGGTCATGACCTCGACGCCCTGGGCTTCCAGCTTGCTGACCTCATTGGCCACGATGGCCTTGGGCAGACGGAACTCGGGGATGCCGTAGACCAGCACGCCGCCGGCGGTGTGCAGCGCCTCGAACAGAGACACGGCATAGCCCTTCTTGGCCAGGTCCGAGGCGCAGGTCAATCCGGCAGGGCCGGAGCCTACCACCGCCACCCGCTTGCCGTTGGGCTGGGCCTTTTCGGGCATGGCGTTGACGTTTTCCCGATACCAGTCGGCCACGAACCGCTCCAGGCGGCCAATGGCCACAGGCTCACCCTTGATGCCCCGGACGCAGCGGGCCTCGCACTGGGTCTCCTGGGGGCACACCCGGCCGCTGAGGGCGGGCAGGGCATTGGTGGAGGTGATGATCTCATAAGCGGCCTTGAAGTCGCCCTCGGCCACCTTGGCGATAAATTCGGGAATGCGGACGTTCACGGGGCAGCCTTCCACGCACTTGGGGTTCTTGCAGTTCAGGCAGCGTCCAGCCTCTTCCATGGCCATTTCAGGGGTATAGCCCAGGGCAACTTCCTTGAAGTTCCGGGCACGAACCTGGGGATCCTGCTCCGGCATGGGCGTTTTTACAAGAGTCATATTCGCCATTTCTGTTTCCTCCTTACTTAATCAAAGCCTTGCCCATGGCTTCCATGCGGCAGACATGATCCTTGGCCACCTGGGCTTCCCGCTCACAATAGGTGGCGTTGCGGCTCATCAGCTCGGCGAAGTCCACCTTGTGGCCGTCGAACTCGGGGCCGTCCACACAGGCGAACTTGGTCTCGCCGCCCACGGTGACGCGGCAGCCGCCGCACATACCGGTGCCGTCCACCATGATGGGGTTCAGGGAGACCATGGTGTGCACGCCGAAGGGCTCGGTGGTCTTGCAGACGAACTTCATCATGGGCACCGGTCCGATGGCCAGCACCTCGTCATACTGGATGCCGCTCTCCAGCAGCTGCTGCAGCTTCACGGTGCCGAAGCCCTTCTCGCCGTAGGAGCCGTCGTCGGTCATCAGATACAGGTTGGTGGAAGCTTCCTTGAATTCCTCCTCCAGGATCACGATGTCCTTGGAGCGGAAGCCGATGATCACGTCCACGATGGCGCCGGCCTCCAGGAAGGCCTTGGCTGCGGGCAGGGCAATGGCGCAGCCCACGCCGCCGCCGACCACGCAGACCCGCTTCTTGTTCTCCACGTCGGTGGGCCGACCCAGGGGGCCGACAAAGTCACGGATGTAGTCGCCCTCGTTCAGGGCGCCCAGAGCCTTGGTGGAGAAGCCCACCTTCTGGAAGATGATGGTGACGGTGCCCTTCTCCCGGTCGTAGCCGGCGATGGTCAGAGGCACCCGCTCTCCCTGCTCGTCAACACGGAAAATGATGAACTGACCGGCCTTGGCCTTTTTGGCGACGAAGGGGGCCTCGATGTCCATCAGGGTAACGGCGGAGTTCAGCTCCTTTTTGCGAACGATTTTATACATATTGCGTTCCGTCCTTTTTTGTAAAGTTTTCGGTTGCTGGATTTACGCATAGCCACTTTACATTATAATAAACATTGCAGTATTTGTCAAAAGAAATATTATCGTTTTAGAAAAACAACGACTGCCCCAAAAGGGGCAGTCGTGAGGGAATTTCTCAAAGCTGGGTGGGCTGGATGTGCCAGATTTCCTCGGCGTACTGGCGGATGGTCCGGTCGGAGGAGAACTTGGCGCCGCTGGCGATGTTCAGCAGGCACTTGCGGCCAAAGTTCAGCCGGTCGGCATAGTCGGCGTTGGCCTTCAGCTTGGTCTCCACGTAGGAAGCGTAGTCCAGCAGCACGAAATAGTGGTCGGGCTTGTGCCAGGAGGCGCCGTCCAGCAGGGCGTGGTACAGCTCCCGCTGAGCATCGTCGGTGGGGACGGTGCCGTCCACCAGGGTGTCGATGGCCCGGTGGAGGTAGGGGTTGCTGTCGTAAATGCTCCGGGAATGGTAGCTGTCCTTGCAGGCGTTGATCTGCTCCACGGTGTGGCCGAAGATATACTCGTTCTCCATGCCGGCCTCCTGGACAATCTCCACGTTGGCGCCGTCCAGGGTGCCCAGGGTCACAGCGCCGTTGATCATCAGCTTCATGTTGCCGGTGCCGGAGGCCTCCGTGCCGGCAGGGGAAATCTGCTCGGAGATGTCGGCGGCGGGGATGATGTGCTCAGCGTAGGAGCAGTTGTAGTTCTGAACGAAGACCACCTTCAGCTTGTCGGCCACGGCGGGATCGTTGTTGATCATCCGGGCGATCCGGTTGATGTAGCGGATGATGGCCTTGGCTCTGGCGTAGCCGGGGGCGGACTTGGCGCCGAAGATGAAGGCAGTGGGCTGGAAATTGGGCAGCTCGCCGTTTTTCAGACGGAAGTAAATGTCCACAATGGACAGTGCGTTCATCAGCTGGCGCTTATACTCGTGCAGCCGCTTGACCTGGACGTCAAAGATGAAGTCCGGGTTCAGATGCACCCCCTCCTTCTCGGCGATGACCTGGCACAGCTGCTCCTTCTTGATCCGCTTCACAGCGTTGAACTGGCGGACCATATCGTCGTCGATCAGGGGCTTCAGCTTGGCCAGCCGGTCCATATCCTTCAGGAAGTCGCCGCCGATGCGGTACTTGATGAGCTGGGTCAGCTCGGGGTTGCACAGGCCCAGCCAGCGGCGGGGCGTCACGCCGTTGGTCTTGTTCTGGAAGCGCTGGGGGAACATGTGATACCAGTCCTTGAAGCAGTCGTCCTTCAAAATCTGGGTGTGAATGGCGGCCACGCCGTTGACATAGGAGCCCACGTAGATGGACAGGTTCGCCATGTGGGCGGTGTCGTCCTTCACGATAAACAGGCCCGGATTCTCCCGCTTCAGCCGCTCGTCAATGCGCAGGATAATGTCCACAATATCGGGCACCACACTGCGCAGCAGGTCCAGGGGCCACTTCTCCAGAGCCTCGCTCATGACGGTGTGGTTGGTGTAGGAGAAGGTGCGCTGGGCGATGGAGAAGCTCTGCTCAAAGTCCATGCCCTCCAGCATCAGCAGGCGGATCAGCTCGGGGATGGACATGGCGGGATGGGTATCGTTGAGCTGCACGGTGTAGAAGTCCGCGAAGTGGGACAGGTCATTGCCGTGGGCAGCCTTGAAGGTGCGCATCATATCCTGCAAGGAGGCGGAAGACAGCACATACTGCTGCTTGATTCTCAGCCGCTTGCCCTCCCAGGTGGAGTCGTTGGGATAGAGGACACGGGTGATGTCCTCGGCCTTGTTCTTCTCGGCCAGGGCCCGGAGGTAATCCTGGTCGTTGAAGGCGCTGAAATCCAGGGGGGTCTCGGGCTCGCACTGCCACAGGCGCAGGGTGTTGATGTTGTTCGTGCCATAGCCGATGATGGGCACATCATAGGGAACGGCCAGCACCGTGTGGTCGGGGAACTTGACCTTCACAGTATGGTTGTAGCGGCGGTAGGACCAGGGATCGCCGTACTTGCTCCAGTCGTCGGCGGCCTCCTTCTGGCTGCCCTCGGCGTCAAAGCTCTGCTTGAACAGGCCGTACTTGTAGCGCAGGCCGTAGCCGGACAGGGGGATGTTGGTGGAAGCGGCGGAGTCCAGGAAGCAGGCAGCCAGGCGGCCCAGGCCGCCGTTGCCCAGAGCGGCATCCTCAATGTCTTCCAGCACGGCCAGGTCCACGCCCCGGGAGGCGAAAAGCTGCTTCATCTCGTCTAAGATTCCCAGGTTATACAGGTTGGAGTAGACCAGCCGGCCGATCAGATACTCGGCGGAGATATAGTAGGCCTTGCGCTCCTGGAGCCGGGCCCGCTTGCTGTTGCTCCAATTGTCGGCGATGGACATCATCACCGCCTGGCCCAGGGCCTCGTGGAGCTCCTGGGGGGTGGCTTCCTGAAGGGACACGTCATAGGTGTACTTCAGCTGGGACTCGGTCCATCTGAGAATGTTCATGCAGTTATAGCTCATATTTCTTCTCCTATCTTCAATAATCAGCGATGGTTCGTAATTCCTTATTCAACCCCGGCGGCGCTGGCAGACTCCTGGGGGGCCTGATTGCCAAGCCGGGCATACAGGGCGGTAAGCTGATAAATCTTCTGCGCCAGTGCATCAGTAATCATACCATCTTTCGCCCGCCATGTCCAGTTGGAATTTGTGGTCCCGGGGAAATTCATCCGGGCTTCCCCACCCAAATCCAAGTAGTCCTGCATGGGAATCACACAGGTGTCCGACACGCTGCTCATGGCGGTGCGGATCACGCCCCAGACCAGGCCCTCCTGCTCATCCAGGCGCATGTATTCGGTGGCGTACCGGCGCATCTCGGGGGTGCCGGTTTCCAGCCACTGGCGGGTGGTCATATTGTCGTGGGTGCCGGTGTAGCAGACGGAGTTGGCGGTATAGGTGTGAGGCAGGTAGTCGGAGGGCTCCCGGGAGTCGAAGGCAAATTGCAGCACCTTCATGCCGGGGTAGCCGGACTGGTCCCGCAGGTCCAGCACGTCCTGGGTCAGATAGCCCAGGTCCTCGGCGATGAGCTTCAGGTCGGGCAGGGCCTTCTTCACGGCGCTGATAAAGCCCATGCCGGGGCCGGTGATCCACTGGCCGCCCCGGGCAGTCTTGTCGCCGAAGGGCACGGACCAGTAGCCCGCGAAGGCCCGGAAATGGTCCATCCGCACCACGTCATAGAGCTTCCCGGCGGCAGCCAGCCGACGAATCCACCAGCTGTAGTCGTCGGCCGCAACCACGTCCCAGCGGTAAATGGGGTTGCCCCAGAGCTGGCCGTCGGCGGAGAAGGCATCCGGGGGGCACCCGGCCACCGCCTTGGGGTCCAGCTTCTCGTCCATCTGGAACAGCTCCGGGCTGCTCCATGCCTCCACGGAGTCCCGGGGCACATAGATGGGCACGTCGCCGATGATATACACGCCATTTTTGTTGGCGTACGCATGCAGGGCAGTCCACTGCTTGTTGAACAGGTACTGGACGAAGCTGTAGAAGCTGATCTCCTCTTTCAGCGCGCCTCTGGCCTCCCAGATGGCGTCGGGGTCCCGGAACTTCAGCTTCTCCTCCCACTGATACCAGGGCTTGCCGCCGAATTTGGCTTTCAGGGCCATGAACAGGGAAAAGTCCGGCAGCCAGCTGCTGTTTTCGGCGCAGAAGGTCTCGTAGTCCCCGTCGGGGGTGAAGCGCTGGAAGGCCTGGCGCAGCACCTTCAGCCGATTGTTGTAGAGCAGGCCGAAATCCGCCTTGTCCTCGGTGACGTTCCACTGGATGCCCTCCAGGTCCTCTTCCTTCAGAAGGCCCTCCTCCATCAGCATGGGCAGATCGATAAGATAGTGGTTGCCCGCGAAGGTGGAGCAGGACTGATAGGGGGAGTCGCCGTAGCCGGTGGGTGTCAGGGGCAGAATCTGCCAATAGCTCTGACCGGCTTTTTTCAAAAAGTCCACAAATTTGTATGCCTGCCGACCCATGGTGCCCACACCGTACTGGCCGGGCAGGCTGGTAATGTGCATCAGAATACCGCTGGTTCTCATGGAAAATTACCTCACCTTTTTGTCTGATAATTCTTCGAAACATTCCCCGGGGCAATGGCCTCCAGCGGGGAAGTTTCGTATTGTTTCGTTCTTCTATAACAATTTAATGTATTTATGTCCATTTGTCAAGGGGAAGAATGCGGCGCCAGCAGGATTCTACCATTTTTTAGAAAACCAATGGCAAAATAGTCGAATTACGGTGATATTTTACGGAAGCCTCCCAGAGAAAAACAGTTTCCTTTTTCCCCGGTTTGTGGTAGAATGGAGCGGAGAGTTTCGTTTCGGTTTAGAAAGCCATGGTAGAATCTCTGGATAACAATGGATAGGAGGCGCAGCCATGAGGCCGATTGAGGAACCCTTCCTTTGCAGGCTGATTCGCAAAGCAGTGGATCTGGTTTACCCGAAAATGGAGCTGGTGGGACTTGAACATATTCCCCAGGAGCCCTGCGTGCTGGTGGGCAACCACTCTCAGGCCCATGGGGCCATCATCACCGAGGAGCGGCTGCCCTTTGACCACTATACCTGGTGCGCCTCCCAGATGATGGACAAGCAGGAGGTGTCGGACTACGCCTTCCAGGACTTCTGGTCGGACAAGCCTAAATCCTCCCAGTGGCTTTTCTGGATCATCAGCCGGATCATCAAATACCCGGCGGTGTACATCATGACCCACGCCCGGACCATCCCGGTCTACCGGGACAGCCGGTGCCTGACCACCTTCCGCCGCTCCATGGAGAAGCTCCAGGACGGCTACCATCTTGTCATTTTCCCCGAGTGCCGGGAGGAATATAACCACATCCTCTATGAATTTCAGGACCGGTTCATCGACCTGGCCCGGATGTACTACAACAAAACCGGCAAGCGTCTCCAGTTCGTCCCCATGTACCTGGCGCCCAAGCTGAAAAAGATATTCTTCGGCCCTCCCATCGCCTTCGACCCGGAGGCTCCCAAGGCCGGCGAGCGCCAGCGCATCAAGCAGGCGCTGATGGATTCCATCACCGCCATAGCCGAGGCCCAGCCCCTGCACACCGTGATTCCCTACCGCAACATCTCCCCCAAGCGCTACCCCAAAAATCTCCCCTGCGAGGTGTCTCATCATGAAAAGACCGATGGTTGACTATCGGCAGTTCCGCCTCTCCCGGCTGGGAGAGCCCCAATTTGCTCACGTAAAGCTGTGGCTGACCTGGGCGGTGTACTTCGCGCTGTACTTTCTGACGGAAAATCTGATTCCGGTGGAAAAGTGCCATGTGATGCACTGCTTTCTGGATGACCTGATTCCCTTTAACGAATACTTCCTGATTTTCTATACGGGCTGGTATCTGCTGGTATTCGGAAGCCTGCTGTATTATTTTCTCTATGACGTGAAGCGGTTCCGGGAGCTGGATTTATACATCTTCATCACCCAGATGGTGGCCATGGCCTGCTACATCATCTACCCCAGCCGTCAGGACCTCCGGCCGGAGGTATTCCCCCGGGAGAATGTGTTCACCTGGGTGATGGGCCTGATCTACGCCTTTGATACCAACACCGGCGTCTGCCCCTCCCTCCACGTGGCCTATTCCCTGGCCATCGTCAGCGTGATGGTGAAGGATGAGCACCTGAGCAAGGCCTTCAAGGTGTTCGTCACCTGTTTTGCCATCATGGTGTGCCTGTCCACCTCCTTTGTCAAGCAGCACTCCTTTGTGGACATCTTCGCCGCCCTTCCCGTAGTGCTGCTGGGAGAGGTCCTTATCTACGGCAAATCCTATTGGGCCCCCCGCCTCCGCCGGGGCCACGCCTGATGCCCCGCCGGGAAGCCACATCCAGCCCGTTGACAAGCGCCCCCCGCCGTGATAAAATGGGACGGTATTGAAGCTGCACCTGGGAAGGATTCGTAGTTGAAAGTTGAAAATGGAAAGTGGAAAGTTAAGGCAATAGCTTTCAACTTTACACTTTCAACTCAACATTTGCGGGCATGGTGGAATTGGTAGACTCGGTGGATTTAGGTTCCACTGCGAGAGCGTGCAGGTTCGAGTCCTGTTGCCCGCACCAAAAATCGGCAATCTTCGCAAGAAGGTTGCCGATTTTTACTTCTTCACTTTTCACTATTCACTAAATTTTTAGGGCCGATTTTGGGAAAGTAAGATTGAATAGTGAAGAGTGAATAAGTAGCATGCGGAGGAGAAGGCGGATATTATGAGGACCATGCTATCTTGGAGCGGTGGACCGAGCAGTAAAATCTTAGCCAGCCGTTCCATTTCAGCCATAGCGTTATCCGGCACCGCGTGTGCGGCGCCGGATTGATGTTAGGGGGTGTCTGCGGCTCGGTCACAGAAGACGCATACCCGGGTCTGCCCGCCGGGGGTGCAGGTGTAGAGCACCAGATCATGGCCGCTGCTGACCACGGCGTCCACATCCGTGGGGGCTACGGTGCCGGTTCCGGTCACTTCATAGCGGATCACAACGCCGTCCATATCCGTGAAGGTAACGGCGTCGCCGATTTCCAGCTCCTTTAGGCGGCCAAAATGGCTTTGATAATTGTGGGCGGCAATCACCAGATCGTCGGTTTTGGTGGAGCCGAAGTGGCGGCAGGGGGCCGTTTTCAGCCGGACATAGTCCCAGTCGGACATGACGGGCAGCTCCAGGTCAAGCTTCGGAACGGAAAGATAGCCCACATAGTCATAGCCGTTAATTTCCACCACGGTCATGGTGGGGTCAAGCTCCACCGGCTCCGTCTCCTGGGGGGTCTCGGCCACCGGAGCCTGGGTTGGGGCAGGGGGAGCAACTGAGGGTGTCTTTTGCTTTTGACAGGTGGCCGGAATTCAAACCCACTGAAATGGAACTGCCCAACGGGCCGTTTATGAACAGCCGATAACGCCACCCTTTAATATTTCTTTAATTGTGAACGCATAGCATTGACATATGCCAAAATTGTGATATAAAAAAGTCAGAAGTAGCCAGAAAATTTAGGAGAATGTATCACTTCTGACCGGCACGGCCGGAAGGGTAGAACGGCAGAAAAAAGGAGGGTAATTATGAAAAAGACATACAAAGTGATTCTTGCCATATCCATTGCGGTGGTTCTCCTCGGGGCGCTGCTGGCAGGATACTA
>CAZYWM010000073.1:0-9827 GCA_964651615.1 uncultured Oscillospiraceae bacterium
TTACTTTCTTGTTCGGAGACAAGAAAGTAACATCCCCCGCTTGGCACCGAAAGCAGCGAACCCGGCCGGTGTTTGCAAAACGTAAAAATTTAGAATTTACGCAGTAACAGGGGGCAGCGGGCGAGTCAAGATTCGCCCCTACGGAGAGGGCGGCGCGTTTATCGGCAAAGCGTCACCGGGCTTTATAATGGGGTAACAATTACCAACCATCCCCATGCGGCGTTGTGGTGAAGCGCCCGGCGCTTCAGACTTTAATTTATGGAAAGGCAGGCATCCATCATGGAGCAGATTTTATTGGACAAGACCCGCTGGGGCTGGTGGCAGTCGGCGGTGTTTTATCAGATTTATCCCAAGAGCTTTCAGGATACCACCGGCAGCGGCACCGGCGACCTGCGGGGCATCATCTCCCGGCTGGACTATCTGGAGAAGCTGGGGATCGACGGCATCTGGATGTCCCCGGTGTGCGCCTCCCCCCAGGTGGACAACGGCTACGACATCTCCGACTACTGCGCCATTGACCCCATCTTCGGCACCATGGAGGACATGGACACCCTGATTGCCCAGGCGAAAAAGCGGCACATTTCCATCATCCTGGATTTGGTGCTGAACCACTGCTCCAGCCAGCACCCCTGGTTTTTGGAGGCAAAAAAGAGCCGGGACAATCCCTACCATGATTACTTTATCTGGCGGGACGGGGACGGCGTTACGCCCCCCAATGAGATGAAGGCCTGCTTCGGCGGCCCCGCCTGGACCTATGCACCGGAGCTGGGGCAGTATTATTTCCACCAGTTTGCCCCGGAGCAGCCGGATTTGAACTGGGAGAATCCCGCCATGCGCCAGGCTCTCTACCAGTCCATCCGCTTCTGGGTGGATAAGGGGGTGGAGGGCTTCCGGCTGGATGTCATCGACCAGATTGGCAAGGACCCGGATTTGCAGGTCACTGGCAACGGCCCCCGGCTCCACGATTTCCTCCGGGAGCTCTCCGCCAGCGCCTTCCCGGAGGCGGGGCTGGTTACTGTGGGCGAGGCCTGGGGCGCGGACGTGGAACGGGCCAAGCTGTACAGCGCCCCGGACTGCTCGGAGCTGTCCATGGTGTTCCAGTTCCAGCACATCGGCCTGGACCAGCAGCCCGGCGGGGAGAAATGGGACCTGAAGAAGCTGTACCTGCCAGATTTGAAGCAGTGCCTGGCCCAATGGCAGAACGGCCTTCACGGCAAGGGCTGGAACAGCCTGTTTTTGAACAACCACGACCTGCCCCGCATCGTCTCCCGCTGGGGCAATGACCGGGAATACCGGGTTCAATCCGCCAAAATGCTGGCCACCATGCTCCACGGCCTGGAGGGCACCCCCTATATCTACCAGGGGGAGGAGCTGGGCATGACCAATGTCCGGCTGGAGCTGGACCAGTATGTGGATTTGGAAATTCACAACCTCTACGCGGAGCGCACCGCCAAGGGCTATTCCCCGGAGGCTGTGATGGAGTCCATCTATGCCCGGGGCCGGGACAATGCCCGCACCCCCATGCAGTGGGACGATTCCCCCAACGCCGGATTCACCACCGGAAAGCCTTGGCTGCCGGTCAACCCCAACTACCGCCGGATCAACGCCAAGGCAGCGCTGGCGGACCCGGATTCCGTCTTCTATTACTATCAGAAGCTGATCCGCCTGCGCAAGTCCACCCCGGTGATCAGCCATGGGGATTTCACCCTGCTGGCGCCGGAGGATGAAAATGTGTTTTCCTACCTCCGGGAGAATGAAGACACCCGGCTGCTGGTGGTCTGCAATTTCACCGACCGGGAGCAGGCGTATCAAATCCCCGATGGATTTGAAAATGCCCGGTGCCTCATCGCCAACTACCCCGACACCGCCGCCGCCCTGCGCCCCTTTGAAGCCAGAATGCTCCTGGCTCAGAAATAGAAAAATCCCGGAGCCTTCCAAAATCGGAAGGCCCCGGGGAATTTTTTACTGGATTAGAAGTCACACTTTCTGGCGATGTAATCCTTCAGCTCGGCGATGGGGATGCGGACCTGCTCCATGGTGTCCCGGTCACGGACGGTGACGCAGTTGTCGGCGGGGGTGTTTTCGTCGCCCACGGTCTGGAAGTCCACGGTGACGCACAGGGGCGTGCCGATCTCGTCCTCCCGGCGGTAGCGCTTGCCGATGGAACCGGCGTCGTCGAAGTCCACCATGAAGTCGTGGCGGAGCATTTTGTAGATTTCCTCTGCCTTGGGGCTCAGCTTCTTGGACAGGGGCAGGATTGCCGCCTTGTAGGGAGCCAGGGCCGGATGCAGGTGCAACACGGTGCGGACGTCGGGGTTGCCCTTCTTGTCCTGGCCAACCACTTCCTCGTCGTAGGCCTCGCACAGGAAGGCCAGAGCCACCCGGTCGCAGCCCAGGCTGGGCTCGATGACATAGGGGATATAGTGCTCGTTCTTCTCCTGATCGTAGTATTCCAGGCTCTTGCCGGAGGCTTCCTGGTGGCGGCCCAGGTCGTAGTTGGTCCGGTCGGCAATGCCCCACAGCTCGCCCCAGCCGGAGCCGAAGGGGAACTGGTACTCAATGTCGGTGGTGGCCCGGGAATAGAAGGCCAGCTCGGCGGGCTCATGGTCCCGCAGCCGCAGGGAATCCTCTTTAATGCCCAGAGAAATCAGCCAGTTTTTGCAGAAGTCCTTCCAGTAGGCGAACCATTCCAGGTCGGTGCCGGGCTGGCAGAAGAACTCGCACTCCATCTGCTCAAATTCCCGGGTGCGGAAGGTGAAGTTGCCCGGGGTGATCTCGTTGCGGAAGGCCTTGCCCACCTGGCAGACGCCGAAGGGCAGCTTGCGGCGGGTGGTGCGCTGGATGTTGGCGAAGTTTACGAAAATGCCCTGGGCGGTCTCCGGCCGCAGATAGACGGTGGAGGAGGAGTCCTCTGTGACGCCGATCTGGGTCTTGAACATCAGGTTGAACTTGCGGATGGAGGTGAAATTGTGCTTGCCGCAGTTGGGGCAGACCACATCCTCATGGCCGGCGACAAAGGCATCCATTTCCTCAAAGCTCATGGCGTCCACGTTCACGCCCTTGCCGGACTCGCTGGCCTCGATCAGCTTGTCCGCCCGCTGACGGGCGCCGCAGCCCTTGCAGTCAACCAACGGGTCGGAGAAATTGCCCACGTGGCCGGTAGTGACCCAGGTGGTGGGGTTCATCAAAATGGCAGCGTCCAGGCCCACGTTATACTCGGACTCCTGGACAAACTTTTTCAGCCAGGCCTTTTTCACATTGTTCTTAAATTCCACGCCCAGGGGGCCGTAGTCCCAGGCGTTGGCCAGGCCGCCGTAGATTTCGGAGCCGGCATACACATAACCCCGGCTTTTGCAGAGGTTCACGATCATGTCCAGTGTTTTTTCGCTGTTGTTCATTGTCAATCCTCCAGAATTGATGATTGTACCCATTATACGAAAGTTTTTCCCTCAAATCAAGGATTTTCTGCTTCCAAAGGTGCATAATCCGGGCCTAAATCCGCCGCCATCATTTGGTAAATCTGTTCACCGATGTCGGTGGCGGTGCGGCCCTGCTGGTCTTCCACGGAAATTACGTCGATCAGGTGCAGCTCAATGGGAGTAGAGCGCAGGCGCTTGAGATTGCCCACCACCTTGTCCGTGCCCTGGATGGTGCACACGGCGATGGGAACCTTTGCCTTGGTGGCGATTTTCATAACGCCGCAGCGAAGCTTCTGCAAATGGTGGTTTTTGCTGATATATCCCTCGGGGAACACGGCGATGGAGACCTCGTCCTCCTGGATCAGCTGGATGCACTTGAGGATGGTTTTCAGAGCCTCCCGGTCATTTTCCCGGTTGATGAGCTGGGCCATCAGCCGGTGCATCAGATTGCCCACCATGAACATGGCGTCGTTCTCCCGCTTGGAGATGAAGGCCAACTGGCTCTTCTGGAAACAGGCGTAGAGCACCACCGGGTCCAGCTCAAACAGGTGGTTGCACACCAGCAGGAACCGGCCCTCCCGGGGTGTTTTTTCCAGCCCTACGGTGTGGACCTTCATCCGAAGCAAGGTGCAGATGGCCTCGCAGTACAGATAAGTGACCTTGCGGTAGAAGGGGTCGTCGTGCTCCTGGGGCACGGAGGTGTCCACCCGGCGGCAGAGGATATACAGGAACAAAAAGGCCAGAAAAATCAGGACGATCACCGCCCCCAGAAAGCTCACCGGCAGCACCCACAGCCAGCCGAGAGAGGCAAAGCTCCCGGTCAATCCGCAGACCCCCAGGGCAATCAGGGCAGAGAGCAATAAGATGGCTTTAATTAACATAACATATCCTCCCAGCGTTTGCTCCAAAGAAACCGGTGGGCAAACAATACCATATCAAATTATTATACACGAATTCTCCCCGGAGCACAAGCCCCGGGGATTTGATTTGTAAAATTTAGGTTATCTGGTTTAGTAAGCAAGTTGGAAGCATGACGTATGGCAGTCCGCTGAATGGTGAAGTGTGATGGCCTCTGAGAAAGGCTCCCCTGTGCAAGGGGAGCTGTCATGCGAACAGCGTGACTGAGGGACTGCGCAGTAAAATGTTATGAATTTGCATCACTTTAGGCGAAAAGGGAATACCTTTCCACATTGAACTTTAAGAGCGTTTCAGTGCCTGCTGTACAGTCCCCCAGTCAGCTTTGCTGACAGCCCCCCTTGCACAGAGGGGCCTTCCTCAGAAAATGTTACCTGCCACCATTCAACCCACTGCCATGTTACAATTTGCTTTGTAAAACCTTAAAGATCGGAGTACAAATCCTTCTGATAAACCCCGGCTTCGAGAAGACAGCGGAAGCTCTCCATCACGGCGGCCTTGTCCTCCTTGTAGGTGACGCCGAACCACTTGTCGGTGGAGGGCAGCATCTTCACCGTGCATTCGTTCCGCCGGAGCATTCCGCCGATGAGGGTGGGCAGCAGGTATTCCGCCTTCAGGGGATTGGCGCGCACCTCGTCCCGGAAGAAGACGCTGAAATTCTCCTCCAGGAGCTTCAGAAAATGGGGCGCGCGGCCGGGCTTCGCCGGGAAGCCCCACATATTCATGGACACCAGGGTATCCGGGGCCAGAGCCACCCCGTTGGCCTCGGCGCCCTGGGGCGTCTTGACAATGTTTTTGGTCTCCACCACGTCTGTCACATGGGTGTGGGACGAAGTGATTTTGCACAGGCCCCGGGTGACGCCGCCGTTTTCGGACAGGGTGTTTTTCAGGGAGAAGCCCACCATGGCAATGGCGGTGTCCTCGTGCTCCTGGGTCAGCCAGCGGTGCATCAGGGGATAGGCGTTCTTCCCGTAATAGTCATCGGCGTTGATCACCATAAAGGGCTCGTGAAGCAGCTCCTTTGCCGCCAGAACTGCCTGGCCGGTGCCCCAGGGCTTGGAGCGCCCCTCGGGAAGCGGGAAGCCTTCCGGAATGGCCCGCAAATCCTGGAAGGCGTAGGCCACCTCCACCCCCAGCCGGTCACAGACGGCCTGAATGCGACCCCCGATGCGCTGGCGGAAATCCGCCTCAATGTCCTTCCGAATGACAAAGATAATCTTATTGAACCCTGCCGCAATGGCGTCGTGAATGGAATAATCCATAATGATTTCATCGTTCAGCCCCACGGGCTCCAGCTGCTTGATCCCCCCGCCAAACCGGGAACCGATTCCGGCAGCCATAATCAGTAGTGTGGTCTTCATGGTCAAAATCCTCCAGCGTCCTTTCGTGTGCACTGCCGAAATTATACCATAGGCATCCGGAAATGTCTACTTGAAAATTTATTTATCAAAAAAGAAAAGAAAATTTCGGCATTGTTAGAAGAATGAAAAACAATCGATAAAATGGTTTTATGGATATAGCCCAAAAAAGATACATAATTTCCCACGCTTTTCTGCTGGAAAACTGCTTGCATTTTAGCACATTGTCTGCTATTATTACCGTGAAGTACGAGCGATAAAAGTGACAGCCCGCATTCTAAGGCCTGAATATCCTGCCGGTATTGGCCATCCCAAATCCTTCTGCGGGTTCATACAAAGGAGTTGTTTCTCATATGAACGTCGGAAATATTCAGCCCATTACCACCGTGTCCGCAGACGAGGAAGAGTCCATTGACCTGCTGGAACTTGCTCAGGTACTGCTGCGGAAGGCCTGGGCCCTGGCATTGGCGCTGGTGATCGGCGCCGCGGCGGCGGGAATTTTTACCAAGCTTTTTATTACACCTCAGTATGAGGCCTCCTCCATGATCTATATTTCCAGCAAATCCACCAGCATCACCTCCCTGGCCGATCTGCAGATCGGAAGTCAGCTGGCGGTGGACTTCCAGCTGGTGGGTACCTCCCGGGAGGTCATGGACAGCGTTATTGCCAAGCTGGGGCTGGATACCGATTACAAGGGCCTGCTGCAAACCGTGGATATTTCCAACCCCTCCGGCTCCCATATTCTGAAAATTAATGTGACCAATCCCGACCCCCAGTTGGCTGCAAATATCTGCAATACCATTGCCGACGAACTCCGGGCCCGGATCGCTTCCGTTATGAATACCGATGAACCCTCCACCCTGAGCCGTGCCTACGTGCCGGAGCATCCTATCAGCCCCTCCCTGGCAAAGAATGTGGCCCTGGGCGGCTTGGGACTGATGTTCCTGCTGGCCGCTGTTTTTGTGGTTGCCTTCCTGCTGGACGACACCATCAAGGACGAGGAGGACGTGAGGAAGTATCTGGGCGTGAACGTTCTGGCGGAGATTGTGGCGGAGCGGCCCCAGAAGAACAAACAGGCAGGTTAATCCTTATGAAAAAAAACAAGATTGCGGCTGCGCTGGCAGCCCTGCTGGCGGCCCAGCTGCTCACCGGCTGTGGAACCAATTCCTCCGGCATTAAGCAGGTGGAAGGGCTCCAGCCTACGACCCAGCCTTTGAGTCTGGAACAAATTCAGCAGGAGCTGGCCATTGAAGAAACCGTCCCGCCCCAGGCCCAGCAGCCGGAGAGCATGGGGCGCACCATAGAGCAGGACGGTGTTACCTGGCGTTACAATACCCGGCTGCGAACCGTGCTCTTTATGGGTGTGGACACCCGGGCCGGAGCAGAGAATAAAATCGGCATTGGCAACAACGGCCGTTCCGATACCCTGCTCCTGTTTGTCATCGACCCGGATCACGAAAGCGTTCAGCTGATTACCATCTCCCGGGACACTATGACCAAGGTGGACGTATACGACCGGGACCGGAATTACCTGTTCTCCGGCAAAATGCAGCTCACCATGCAGTATTCCTTTGGCGACAGCGCCGCCAGAAGCTGCCAGCTGGTGAAGAGCAAGATTTCTGACCTGCTCTATGACCTGCCCATCAATTACCACTGTTCTCTGACCCTGGACGGCATCTTGGCTGCTTCGGACTTGCTTGGCGGTATCAAGCTGACATTGGAGGATGATTGGACGGATATTGATCCTACCTACACCGCCGGCTCCACCATCACCCTGAAGGGGGAGCAGCTGGAGCGGTTCCTCCGCTACCGGGACATTCAGGTCTCTGGCAGCAACGATGTCCGCATGTCCCGCCACGGCTGGTTCATCCGGCAGCTGTTCAGCCAGATGGGCACCGTGGGCAGCGCCGGCGTGGAGATGCTGCTGGACAAGCTGGACCCCTATCTGGAGACGGATCTGGATGCCGACACCATCAAGCAGCTTACAAGCTACCACCTCTCGGATGAGATTTTGAAAGTCCCCGGCGAAACCATCCGGGGCAAGGCCCACGACGAGTATTACGTCGATGAAGAGGCCTGTAAGCAGATGATCCTGGATGTGTTCTACATCCCGGAGCAATAGCTGCATTTCTTATGTTTTGTATTTAGCAGGAGTTCCTCCTGTCTAAATAAATCTTTGAGAAAGGAGGAAATCAATATGAAAAAGGCACTTTCTCTGATTCTGGTTCTGGCTCTGGCCGTGTCCATGCTGTGCACTGTGGCTTTTGCTGAGGGCAGCAAGACCGATGTGTTTAGCCCCATCGGCGCTGGCAGCAAGACCGACATTTTCACCCCCAGCAAGGTGGACCTGCTCAGCTCTATTGCCATCGACATCAAGGAGTCCGAGCTGGACGCTATTACCGCCGAGGAAATGGCTGCTGCTCTGGCTGAGGCCGAGGTCGAGGCTGACGCTGAAAAGCTGGTCGTTGTGGCCCAGCGTGATTACACTACCAAGGAGTTCCCTGCTGCCGTGACGTTCTACGGCGAGGGCACTGAGGATGTGGTTGTCTATCAGTTCGTCAAGTACGAAGGCGAAGACAGCTGGAAGCTCCTCTACAACGGCCTGGCTGGCGAGTGGGAAGTCGAATTTGAGGCCGCCGGTACCTATGCAATTGCTGTGCTTGTCGACTAATGCTTCCATTAACCGCAAGGAGTAATTTGCTCCCAAAAGGATGCCGCCCCGGACTTTCTCCGGGGCGGTATCTGAGGGAAGCAGAGAGATGAAATGAGAATAATTGATATACACTGCCATATTTTACCCTATGTAGACGATGGAGCCGCCAATCTGGATGAGGCGCTGGAGCTTCTTTGGATGGAGGCCAAGCAGGGCGTGACGGGAATCTGCCTCACCCCCCACCTTCGTCACAACATGTTTGAAAGCTCAGATGAAAAAATCCGGGAGAAATTCCTCCAGCTTCAGGATGCGGCCCGGGACCAGAATATCCCCATAAAACTGCACCTGAGCCGGGAATACTATTTTGACGACCAATTTCGCAGAGCTCTGAGCGAAAGAAAACTGATCCCCATGGGCGGCGATGTCCTGCTCACGGAGTTCAGCTATAGCAGCGACTATCAGACCCTTCACACCGCCGCGGCGGAAATCCTGGGTGAGGGCTACATTCCCCTGTTTGCCCATGTGGAGCGCTACAAGGCCTTCCAGGACGATCCGGGCTGCGGCATCCCCCTGGCAGAAATGGGGGTGCTGCTGCAAATGAACGCCGACAGCATCATTGGTCGGGCGGGCAGAAAAATGAAGCACCTGTGCCAGCAGCTGCTGAAAGATGGCGGCGTCCATGTGGTTGCGTCGGATGCCCACGATACAGAGAACCGCATTCCCAATTTGCGCAAATGCGCTGATTATCTTGAAAAGAAAATTGGACGGGCCGGCACACATCGGCTGATGTATGAAAACCCGTTAGCCATATTAAATATAATGGAAGAGGAGTAGTCCGATGCAGAAAGTGACACTGAAGCCCCATGAGCTGCCCTACCAGATTAACGAGGAAATCAAATATCTCCGCGCCAACATTCAATTTTGCGGCGACGACAAAAAAGTGATCCTGTTCACCAGCTCCATTGCCTCGGAGGGCAAGAGCACCATTGCCCTGGAACTGGCCAAATCCATGGCCCAGATGGGCAAGCGGGTGCTGCTGCTGGATACCGACCTTCGCCGATCCATGCTGAAGCACCAGGTGGTAAACCGGGAAACTGTGAAGCTGGGCTTTTCTCACTACCTGTCCGGCATGGCTAATCTGGAGGATGTGCTCTGTGTCACCGACAATCCGGTGATTTATGTGATTTTTGCCGGGCCTGTGCCCCCCAATCCGGCAGAACTCTTGGCCAGCAAGCGGGTGCCCGCCCTGCTGGACTGGGCCAGAAATCAGTTTGACTATGTGCTGGTGGATGCCGCCCCCCTGGGTACGGTCGTTGATGCTGCCGCCCTGGCAAACCAGTGCGACGGCGCTGCTGTGGTGGTGGAGGCCGGTCGGATCTCCCGCCGCGTGGTGCAGGGCGTGGTGCAGCAGCTGAAGGATGGCGGCTGCCCGGTGCTGGGCGTGATTTTGAATAAGGTGGACAAGCCCCATGGCCGCAGCTA